>NZ_JAGPXP010000002.1:0-401205 GCF_018070485.1 Micromonospora sp. C41
GTGGGTGGGGGGGGCGGGGGGGGGGGTGGGGGGGCCGCACCTCATGCCCGCGATCTTGCACTTTGTGCCCGGGCGAACGGGACATTCGGGGCGCGACTCGGGCCGAAAGTGCAAGATCGCGGGTGCGGGTGCGGGTGCGGGTGCGGGTGCGGGTGCGGGTGCGGGCGGGGCGGGCGGGTGCGCCGCCCGCCCCGGGCCGGGACGCCGGTCAGCGGCGCCACTTCTGGTTGGCGGCGCCGGTGCAGTCCCAGATCTGCAGCCGGGTGCCGTCGGCCGAGCTGGGACCGGTGGCGTCCAGGCACTTGTTGGCCTGGGGGTTCACGATGTCGCCGGCCGCGCTGAACACCCACTTCTGCGCGCCGGTGCCGTTGCAGTCGTAGAGCTGCACCTTGGCGCCGCTCGCCGTGGACCCGGCGGCCACGTCGAGGCACTTGCCGAGCGCGCGTACCGAGCCGTCGGCGTTCCAGTTCCAGCGCTGGGCGGCGGTGCCGTTGCACGTCCAGAGCTGCACCGGGGTGCCGTTCGCGGTGCCGGCGCTGGCCACGTCGACGCACTTGTTGCCGTACCCGGTGATCTGGCCGCCGGTGCCCCCGCCGCCGTTGTCCCAGGCCTGGACCCGGACGTAGTCGATGGTCATGGTCTGCGGGAACGTCGTGCTGCCGTCCGGCGAGCCGGGCCAGTTGCCGCCGACCGCCACGTTCATGATCATGAAGAACGGGTGGTCGAAGACCCACCGGTTGCCGCCGATGTCGGCGGGCGTCTTGCGGGAGTACGCCACGCCGTCGAGGTACCAGGTGATCGAGTCCGGCGCCCAGTCCACGGCGAACGTGTGGAAGGCGTCGGCGAGCGCCTGCCCGCCGGGCAGCGAGGTGGAGGCGCCGACGCCGCTGCCGCCGGAGTAGCCGGGGCCGTGCAGCGTGCCCCAGACGGTCGACGGCGCGTAGCCGACGTTCTCCATGATGTCGATCTCGCCGCTGCCGGGCCACGGGTTCGTGCCGATGTCGTTGCCGAGCATCCAGAACGCCGGCCACAGCCCCTGTCCACGCGGGACCTTGATGCGCGCCTCGAACCGCCCGTACGCCTGGGCGAACGTGCCGTTGGTGAGCAGCCGGGCCGAGGTGTACTGGCAGCTTCCGTACCAGCAGTTGTAGCCGCCGGGGTTCTCCCGGCGGGCGGTGATGACCAGGTTGCCGTTGCCGTCGAGCGCGGCGTTGCGGGTGCTGTTGGTGTAGTACTGCAACTCGTTGTTGCCCCAGCCGCCGCCACCGATGTCGTAGCGCCACTTGCTCGCGTCGGGCGCGGCGCCGGCGGGGCCGTTGAAGTCGTCGGACCAGGTGACCGCGCCGGGGGCGGCGATCGCGGGGGAGTGGGGGACGACGGTGAGGGCGGCGGTGAGGCCGACCGCTGTCACCGCCAGGGCGGCTAGGGTACGGATGGTGCGCACGGGGCGCCTCCTGCGGGGTGGTGGCCGTTTCCGTCACGGCGGCCGGCCCCGCCGAACGGTTAACAAACCATACAAATAGACTTCGATGAAGGTATGAACGAAGTCGGTCGATGTCAAGAGAGCGTTTCCCGCCTGCGGTCCGAGGCGGGCTCGGGCTCGCGCTGCCGCACCACTGTGGGCCGGCGCATGTCCCGCCACGGGCCGCCCAGCAACGGCGTCAGCACCACCAGCAGGTAGCAGGCGCCCATCACGACCAGCGTGGACGTCGGGCCGAACCGGTCCGCGGCGAATCCCGCGCCGACCGCGCCGGCCGGCATGGCCGCCCACGCGCCCGCGCCGATCACGCCGTACACCCGGGCCCGCATGGCGGGCGGCACCCGCTCCAACTGGACCGCGCCCATCAGCGGGTTGAGCGCGCCGGCGGCCAGCCCGGCCATCGCCACCACGGCGGCCACCACCGGCAGCGGCGGTGCGGCGGCGAGCGCCCACAGCGGTGGGGCGCCGCACAGCGCGTACGCGGTGACGAACGTGGCCCGGCGGGGCAGGCGGTGCCCGATCGCGCTGAACACCAGCGAGCCGACCAGCGCCCCACCACCCATGACGCCCACCAGCAGGCCGAACGCGGCCGGCCCGCCGAGTTCCCGTTCGGCGACCACCGGCAGCAGCACCTGGCTCTTGGCCGCGTCGAACAGGTTCGTCACCAGCACCAGCAGGACCATGGCGCGCAGCAGCGGCTCGCGGACCAGGAAGCGCAGCCCGGCGGCGAACTGCCGCCAGTAGCCGCCGGTCTCCGGCTCGCTCCCGTCGTCGGACGGCCGCAGGCCACGCGGCACCAGCAGTGTCACCACGAGCGCCGACACGGCGAACGTCACCGCGTCCAGCGCCAGCACCGGCACCGCCCCGAACACGCCGACCAGCAGGCCGGCCAGGGGTGCGCCGATCATCCGGGCGCCGCGCGAGGTCGCGTCCTCCCACCCGGCCGCCCGCTCGATCGGCACCCCGGCCGCCGCCGCGGCCTCCGGCAGCAGCGCGGTGCGCGCGGTCTGCCCCGGCGTGTCGAGCAGTCCGCTGACGAAGACCAGGGCCAGCAGCGCCGGGAACGGCAGGCCGACGGTGGAGTGCAACAGGGGTACGGCGGCGATCGTCACGCCGGAGACCACGTCGGCGAGCACGCTGGAGCGCCGGTAGCCGATCCGGTCGACGAGCACGCCGCCGAACGCGCCGCCGAGCACCACCGGCGCGGTGGCGAACGCGCCGGCCAGCCCGGTGGCGCCCGGCGAGCCGGTTTCGGCCAGCACGTAGAGCGGCAGCGCGATGAGCGTGAGCACGTTGCCGGTCAGCGAGACGGCGTGCCCGATCAGCAGTCCGGCCAGCGGCCGGCGGTCGCGGGTCACCGCGGCCCCCGGTACGCCTGCCAGATGAGCGTGACCATCTCCGCGCCGGGCCGGCCGGCGGCGCCGCGTTCCCGCCAGCGCCGGCCCAGCTCGGACAGTTCGTCCCGCAGCTCCACCAGCTCGTCGGGGGTCAGGCGCAGCACCGTGTCGCTGCTCGTGGTGCCGCGGATCCAGGCCGGGTCGAGGTCGGCCTCCGATTCCAGGTACGCCTGGTAGCGGTCCACGTAGCGCTGCATGGCGGCCTGGCGCAGCAGGTTGCCGGCGAGCCGGCGCTCGGGGTCGTCGAGCAGTTCGAGCGGATCCCAGTCGGTGGTGGCGTGCGCGGCCCGCCACCACCGTTCGCGCCGGTCCCGGGCGAGTTCGGGGGCCTCGGTCACGAAGCCGTGCTCGGCCAGCTTGCCGACGTGGTAGCTGACCGAGCCGACCGCCTCGCCGGTCCGCTCGCTCAGCATGCCGACGGTCTGCGGGCCGCGCAGGCGCAGCTCGCCGAGCAGCCGCAGCCGGGTGGGGTGGGCCAGCGCCCGCATGGCGCGCGGGTCGCTGAGGCGCCGGTTGCCGGTTCCGTCGGTCATGCCGTCAGGCTAGACCGACAAGAAGTAATGTACAAGGAGTCTTGTCGAATTTCCTCGGGTCTCAGTCGAGGCAGAACTCGTTGCCCTCCGGATCGGTCATCAGCACGTGCCCCGCCTCCAGCGGGGGAGCGGGCTCGAAGCGCCCGACGCGCGTCGCGCCGAGCGGAACGAGCAGGTCGGCCGCCGCCTCCAGCGCCGCCATCCGGGCCTCGCCGGTCAGGCCGGGCGCGGCCCGGACGTCCAGATGCACCCGGTTCTTGATCCGCTTGGACTCCGGCACCCGCTGGAAGAACAGTCGCGGACCGGCGCCCTCCGGGTCGACCACTGCCGAGGCGTCGTTGTGCCGCTCCGGCGGAACGCCCATCGCGGTCAGCGCCTGCTCCCACGAGTCGAAGCCCTCCGGCGGGCCCTGGACCCGGTAGCCGAGGACCTCGGCCCAGAACGCCGCCAGCTTCGCCGGGTCGGCGCAGTCGATGGTGATTTGCACGTCGCGGGCCATCTCGGCTCACCTTCCGTCGGTCCCGCCGGCGAACCGGCGGCACGTGTGATCGGTCGCCGTCCAGCCTGCCGGAGCCAGCGGACAGCGACTGTCCTCAACACGGGACGGATCAGGTTCGGCGGCCGGTAGTGCGGCCCTTGAGCCGGCGACCCATCTCGCGGGCGATCTCCTTCTTCGCGTCCCGCTCGGCCAGCGCCTGACGCTTGTCGTACGACCGGCGGCCCCGGGCCAGGCCCAGCTCCACCTTGGCCCAGCCGTCGGCGAAGTACATCGACAGCGGCACCAGCGTGACGCCGCCGTCGCGCAGCTTCTCCAGGATGCGGGCGATCTCCACCCGGTGCAGCAGCAGCTTGCGGGTGCGCCGGGGCGCGTGGTTGGTCCAGGTGCCGAAGCCGTACTCGGCGATGTGCAGGCCGTACAGCATGATCTCGCCGTCGCGCTCCTGGGCGAACGCGTCGACAAGCGACACCCGCCCCTCCCGCAGCGACTTGACCTCGGTGCCGGCCAGCACGATACCCGCCTCGTACGTCTTGAGGATGTCGTAGTCGTGCCGCGCCTTCTTGTTCGAGGCGATCAGCTTGCGCCCGTTCTCCCTGGCCACGCGAGCAGGGTACCCGCGGGCGGCGACTCCGGGCCGGTCGCCGGGCGGGTCGCGGCCACCCAGCCGGTGGTGATCAGCAGCAGCGCCGCGCAGTAGGTGGTCATCACCAGCAGGCCCCGCCCGGGCAGCTCGATCCCGGCCGCGCCCACGCCGATGAGCAGGTCGGAGACGAGGAAGAACGCGCCGCCGGCGGCGACAGGCGCGGACACCCCGGCCGCGGCGGCGGCCATCAGGCACAGCGCCAGGCTGTAGCCGAGCACCGGCAGCCGCAGCGGCCCGAGCGTGCCCCACAGCAGCGCGTTCGCCCCGGCCCAGGCGAGCAGGTAGCCGGCCCACGCCACGACCGGCGCGCGCCGGTGCCGGACGAAGGCGGTGATGAACGCGATCTGGGTGACCAGGAAGAAGCCCATGCCGGCCAGGAACGCGGTGTCACCCTCCAGGAGCAGGGCGACGTCGCCCGCGGTGGCGGCGACCAGGCCGACCGCCACCGCGTCCACCCGGCGGCGGCGCGCCCAGAGGTACGCCAGCAGCACCGGCGCGAGCAGCGGCTTGGCCAGCCACTGGAGCACCGTCGAGTCGAGCGCGACCCCGACCAGTTCGACGGCGGCGACCAGCCCGAACAGGAGCAGCATCCAGGAGCGCCTCATCGGGCCGGCTGCCAGCCCGGGCGGCCGAACAGGTAGCCGAGTCGGTGCCGCCAGCAGTCGGCCCGGCGTACGTCGGACCAGATCGCGGCGAACTCGTGGGTGGCCACCCGCAGCGGGTTGTAGGTGCCGATGTTCTTGGTGAGGCCGTAGCGCGCGGAGGCCCGCTCGGGCTCGAACGTGCCGAACAGCCGGTCCCAGATGATCAGGATGCCGCCGTAGTTGCGGTCCAGGTACTCGGTGTTGGAGCCGTGGTGCACCCGGTGGTGCGACGGCGTGTTGAAGATCCACTCGATCGGCCGGGGCAGCACCCTGATCCGTTCGGTGTGCAGGAAGAACTGGTAGAGCAGGCTGACCGACTGCTGCAGGAAGATCATCCACGGCGGAATTCCGAGCAGGGCCAGCGCGAGCCAGAACGGCAGCGAGGTCATCGGCGTCCAGCTCTGCCGCAACGCGGTCGAGAAGTTGTAGTAGACGCTGGAGTGGTGGACCACGTGGCTGGCCCAGAGCACGCGCACCTCGTGGTGCGAGCGGTGGAACCAGTAGTAGGCCAGGTCGTCGGCGAAGAACAGAATCACCCAGGTCCACCAGTCGCCGGGGGACAACTGCACCGGCGCCACGGTCCACAGCGCCGCGAACAGGCCGACGGTGAGCAGCTTCCACGGGAAGCCGATGATCTGGCTGCCCAGCCCCATGGACAGGCTGGTGGTGGTGTCGCGCAGCTCGTAGCCGCGCTCGTCGTCGTCGGGCAGGAAGCGGTAGGAGACCGCCTCGATCACGATCAGGAGCAGGAACGCCGGGACGGCGTACAGCACGGCGGGGATCATGCGCGCGCTTCCCTTCCGGGGGTGGTGGTGGGGGTGGGGGTGACCGGCGCGGTCAGCAGCTCCCGGGCGTGCCGGGCGGCCGCCGCGCCCTGACCGGAGGCGATCGAGGTGGCGAGACGGCGGTGCCCGGCGACGTCGAGCAGTTCGGCCGCGCGGGCGTCCGGGGGGACGTCACCGACCGCGAACGTGCCGGCCACCAGGCTGTTGAAGGCGAGCTGGTAGGCGGTGTTGCCGCTGCCGCGTACGACCAGCCGCCAGATGGCGATGTTCGCCTCGTTCATCAGGTCCAGGTCGGGGGCCAGGTCGCCGTACTCCTCGGCGGCCCGGACCACGGCGGCGACGACGGCCGCGTCGCCGCGCTCGGCGCACAGCCGGGCCGCGTCGATCCCGACGCACGCCCGCATCTCCAGCATGTCGCGCACCAGCGTCTCGACCGGGAGTACGTCACCGGAGCGGGCCAGTGACAGCGCCAGGTCCAGCCCGGCGTGGACCCGCCAGTCCAGCACCCGGGTCGCGCCGCCCTGACTGACCCAGACCAGGCCGAGCTGCTGCAGGCGGCGCAGCGCCTCCCGGACCGCGTGCCGGTTGACCGCGAACGCGCCGGCCAGCTCGCGCTCGCCGGGCAGCGTCTCGTCCGGCGCGTACCGGCCGGAGACGATCGCGTCGCGCAGCCGGCCGAAGACGTGGTCGGAGACCGAGACGCGGGGCGCGGGATCGAAGGTCATGCGCAGCAGTGTGGCCCCGTACACATCAACCCGTCAACTGGTTGTACCAGTCGAATTCCGGGGCGGCCGGTGCGTGCCGCAGCGGTCACCCCTCGTATCCTTTCCGCCGTAGGAGCCGCCAGAGGGAAGGAGCCGGTGTGAGCGACGGGGTCGAGACGTTGGAGTTCCAGGCCGAGGCCCGTCAGCTGTTGCAGCTGATGGTGCACTCGATCTACTCGAACAAGGACGTCTTCCTGCGCGAACTGATCTCGAACGCGTCCGACGCGCTGGACAAGCTGCGGCTGGAGTCGCTCGTCGACAAGGACCTGCCGGCCGACACCTCCGACCTGCACATCGAGATCGAGGCCGACAAGGACGCCCGTACGCTCACCGTGCGGGACAACGGCATCGGCATGACCCGTGACGAGGTGGTCCGCCTGATCGGCACCATCGCCAAGTCCGGCACCGCCGAACTGCTGCGCAAGCTGCGCGAGTCCTCCGACGCCGCAGCGTCCCAGGAGCTGATCGGCCAGTTCGGCGTCGGTTTCTACGCCACGTTCATGGTCGCCGACAAGGTGACGCTGCTGACCCGCCGCGCCGGACAGTCCGGCGGCACCCGCTGGGAGTCCACCGGCGAGGGCACGTACTCGATCGAGGAGGTCGAGGACGCACCCCAGGGCACCTCGGTCACGCTGCACCTCAAGCCCGTCGACACCGAGGACAACCTGCACGACTACACCGCCGAGTGGACGATCCGGGAGATCGTCAAGCGCTACTCCGACTTCATCTCGTGGCCGATCCGGATGACGGTCGACAAGCCCGGCGAGGACGGCGCCACCACCCGCGAGGAGCAGACGCTCAACTCGATGAAGGCGCTCTGGGCGCGCTCGCGGGACGAGGTCGACGAGGCCGAGTACAAGGAGTTCTACCGGCACGTCGCGCACGACTGGGCCGACCCCCTCGAAACCATCCACATGCGCGGCGAGGGCACCTTCGAGTACGAGGCGCTGCTGTTCCTGCCGTCGCACGCCCCGCTGGACCTGTTCTCCCCGCAGGGCCGCCGCGGCGTGCAGCTCTACGTCAAGCGCGTGTTCATCATGGACGACTGCGACGCGCTGATGCCCAACTACCTGCGCTTCGTCAAGGGCGTGGTGGACGCGCACGACCTGTCGCTGAACATCTCCCGGGAGATCCTCCAGCAGGACCGGCAGATCCGCGCGGTACGCCGCCGGCTGGTCAAGAAGGTCCTCGCCACGCTCAAGGACATGTCCGCCGAGTCGTACCGCACCTTCTGGACCGAGTTCGGCGCGGTGGTCAAGGAGGGTCTGCTGGAGGACGCGGACAACACCGAGACACTGCTGGAACTGGTCCGCGCCGCCAGCACCCACGACCCGGCCGAGCCCACCACGCTGCGGGCGTACGTGGAGCGGATGAAGGACGGGCAGAGCGAGATCTACTACGCCACCGGCGAGAACCGGGCCACCATCGAGAACTCGCCGCACCTGGAGGCGTTCCGCGCCAAGGGCTACGAGGTGCTGATCCTCACCGACCCGGTGGACGAGGTGTGGGTCGAGCGCGTCGGCGCGTACGACGGCAAGACGCTGCGCTCGGTCGCCAAGGGCCAGGTGGACCTGGAGACCGAGGAGGAGAAGGAGAAGGCCGAGGCCGAACGGCAGGAGTACGCCGACCTGCTCACGTTCCTCGGCGGCGCGCTCGCCGACAGCGTCAAGGAGGTTCGCCTGTCCACCCGGCTGACCACCTCGCCGGCCTGCGTGGTGGGCGACGCGCACGACATGACGCCGACGCTGGAGAAGATGTACCGGGCGATGGGCCAGGAAGTGCCCCAGGTCAAGCGGATCCTGGAGCTGAACCCGGCCCACCCGCTGGTCACCGGGCTGCGCAAGGCGCACGGTGAGGGCGGCGACACGGCCGCGCTGACCGAGACCGCCGAGCTGCTGTACGGCATGGCGTTGCTGGCCGAGGGCGGCGAGCTGGCCGACCCGGCCCGGTTCACCCGCATCCTGGCCGACCGCCTGGCCCGCGGCCTGTAGGTGCAAGGAAGGGCCCCTTCTTATCGCCCAGGCGATAAGAAGGGGCCCTTCCTTGCATGCGGGCGCTCAGGGGAGGGCGGGGTAGAGCGCTGCCACCCCACCGGACAGCCCCGCCTGGACCCGGCGGGCGACGTCGTCGGCCAGGATCTCGTAGCTGTCGGACTCGATGCCGTCGGCGGCGAGCCGGGCGACGTCGGCCGGGTGCGCCTTCGGGCCGGGCACGGCGGCGGCCATCTCGGTGTCCATGTAGCCCACGTGCAGCCCGGCGACCCGGACGCCCCGGCCGGCCAGTTCCAGGCGCAGCGCGTTCGTCATCGACCACTCGGCGGCCTTGGCCGCGCCGTACGCGCCGACGCCGGGGATCGTGAACCAGGACAGCGCCGACAGCACGTTCAGGATCGTGCCGCCGCCGTTCGCCGCGATCCGGGGCGCGAACGCGCGTACCACCGACAGCGTGCCGAGGTAGTGCGTCTCCAGCTCCAGCCGGATCTGCGCGAGGTCACCGTCGAGCAGGTCGGCGCCGGTGCTCACGCCGGCGTTGTTCACGAGCAGCGTCACGTCACCGGCCCGCTCCGCGGCGGCGGCCACCGAGGCGGGGTCGGTGATGTCGAGGCGTACCGGGGTGACGCCGGGCAGGTCGACGGTGTCCGGGTTGCGGGCGCCGGCCCAGACGGTCGCGCCGCGCGCGACGAGTTCGGCGGCCAGGTGCCGGCCGAAGCCACGGTTGGCGCCGGTGACCAGGGCGGTGCTTCCAGCGATCTTCATGTCTCGCTCCGAGGGGTGGGGAAGGAAGGTGGGTCAGGCGGACAGCAGGCCCGGACCGGGCAGGACGGCCAGCTCGCCGGGCGGTACGTCGTGTCCGGCGTCGCAGCGCAGCCGGGCGTGCACGGCCGCGCCGCACTCGTCGTGGGTCAGCCGGACGGCCGGGCCGGCCTCGTCGGCGGCGTACGTGTCGCCCCACTGCCGCAGCGCGACCAGCACCGGGATCAGGTCGCTGCCCTTGGCGGTGAGCACGTACTCGTCGCGGGTGCGCTGCCCGGGCTCGCGGTAGGGGCGCCGGTCGAGCAGCCCGTCGGCGACGAGCTGCTTGAGGCGTGCGGCGGCGACGGGCTCGCTGACGCCGACCCGCCGCGCGAAGTCGTCGAAGCGGCGGGTGCCGAACGACGCCTCGCGCAGCAGGAGCAGCGTGGTGCGGTTGCCGACCACCTCCAGCGCCCGGGCGATCGAGCAGTTGGCGGTGGACCAGGAGTCACGCTGGGCAAGGAGGTCCGTCATGGCGTCGACGGTACCCCCTGACTTAGGAAATCAAAAGTCAGCTACCTCACAGCTGGCCGGGGAAGAAGCCGTGCCGGGCCAGCGGCTCGACGATCTGGTGCTCCTCGTACGACAGGTGCGACAGCAGCGTGTCGGTGAGCAGGTCCACCGCCTCCTGGAGCTGCGTGAAGTCGCCGGGCCGGTGGACCAGTTCCACGAGCGCCCGGTCGACGCCCTCCACCACCCCGTGGATCACCACGTGTTCCTCCTCGAGGCGGTCGAGCACGGCCGCCAGCCCGGCCTCGGAGCGGCGCAGGTGCGGGAAGATCGAGGCGTCCTCCAGCCCGTGGTGCTGGGTGACCATGGTGCAGTAGGCCGCGCAGTACGCCCCGAGCGTCCAGTTGTTCTGCCGCATGGTCATCTCGTTGAGCGCCGCCCGCGCCCGGCCCGGCGAGACGGCGCCCCGCTTGACCTGTTCCAGCAGGTCGCGCACCTGGGCCAGCTCCTGGCGCAGGTGGTCGTGCACGTCCACCAGGTGCTGCCCGGCGGCCTGCCCCCGGGGTGGGTAGACCTGGCCGGCCGGAGGCGGCGGGGCGGTCGGCCGGGTCGACTCGTCCCAGGGGCGGCGCGCGCTCAGACGTACCCCCGGGTCGGGGGTGGGGGTGACCGCCAGCGTGGCCGCGCCGCCGGTGGCGGCTGTGTCGTCGGCGACCGCGCGGGCCCCGCTGCCGGGCGCGGTGCGCTCGGCGGCGACGAGTTCGCGGACCGCCGGCGCGACCTCCTGGGCGAAGATCTGGATCGCGCGCGGCTCGTCGCTGCCGAGGATGAACGTGGTGATGCCGTGCTCCAGCGTGAGCCTGGCCAGCTCCTCCACCCACTGCTCCGGCGGCCCGGCCAGGAAGCCGGCCGACGAGCGCGCGAACGTGCCGGTCACGTTGAGCATGCGGCGGATCTCGGCCGGGTCGCGCCCGGCGGCCTGCGCGCCCTCGTCCACGAGCGCGTTCAGGGCGGGCAGCTCGTCGGGGCCCTTGGGCAGGTAGGACAGGGAGGGCAGCCAGCCGTCCGCGGCGCGGCCGACCAGGCGCAGCATGCGCGGCTTGTACGCGCCGACCCAGATGCCCACCCGATGCGCGGGCGCCGGACCGCGCTTGGCGCCGACCACCCGGTAGTGCTCGCCGTCGACGCGGATCATGCCGCGGCGGTCGGTGTCCCAGACCTCGCGGATCACCCGGATCGCCTCGTCCAGGGCCTCGACCGCCGCGCCGGGGGACAGGCGCCGCCCGCCCGTCGCCTCGATCGCGTCCCAGAACGCACCCGCGCCGAGTCCCATCTCGACCCGGCCGCCGGTGAGCAGGTCCAGGCTGGCCACGCTGCGGGCCAGCACCACCGGCTGGCGCAGCGGCAGGTTGAGCACGTTGCCGGCCAGGCGGATGCGCTCGGTGACGGCGGCCACGTAGGACATCAGCGTCCAGGTGTCCAGGAACCCCGGCTGGTACGGGTGGTCCTGGAACGTGACCAGGTCCAGCCCGACCTGTTCGCAGAGCGTGGCCAGCGCCACCACCTGGTCGGGCTGCCCGGCGGCGGGCGTGATGAAGCCGCCGAAGGTGAGCTCGTGTCCGTGATCGGTCATCCGTCCCGCCCCTCCCGTGATCTTGCTCGGCCCTGCCACGGTAGCTCCACAGGTGGTAGCCCGGCCGGGTGAACACCATCACAAGAAGTGGACGATCGTCGCAAACCGTCCTTAGCGTCGGTTTCGTTCGCATTCGCGGGCACCGCGGGCCGGAAACGCCAAATCCCGCCGCCGGCCCCGGTAACCGAACCTCGTGCGGGAGCGGGGGAACCACACGTTCCACGGTGCATCGTCACCTCGGGGTGAAGCCGCCACCGGCGGCCGGGCTCCTCGGCCCGAACCCGACAGCTCACCTCGTCGGCGTGGAGGAATCCACATGGCAACTGCATACTCGGCCCGAAGCCGCCGTACCGCTCTCGGAGCGGTCCTGGCCGGCGCCGCCGTCGGCGCCGCGAGCCTGTTCGGCCCGGCCGCACCGGCCAGCGCGGGCGTCAACTGGGACGCGGTCGCGCGCTGCGAGTCCGGCGGCAACTGGAAGATCAACACCGGCAACGGCTACTACGGCGGGCTCCAGTTCTCCCGCGCCACCTGGAACGGCTACGGCGGCCAGAAGTACGCCGCCCGCGCCGACCTGGCCAGCCGGTCCGAGCAGATCGCCGTCGCGGAGAAGGTGTTGCGCGGCCAGGGCATCGGCGCGTGGCCGGTCTGCGGCAAGAAGGGCGGCTCGGCGAACGCCGCGGCGACCCGGTCCGAGCGGGCGGCCCCGAAGAAGGCCACCTCGAAGAAGTTCGCCCCGAAGCGGGCCGCCACGCGTAAGGCCGCGCCGGAGCGGGCCGCGACGACTGCGGCGCCGCAGCCGTCGGCCGGGACGTACGTGGTCCGGCGCGGGGACACGCTGTCGGAGATCGCCGTGGCGCAGCGCGTCGACGGTGGCTGGCGTGCCCTGCACGAGCGCAACCGGGCAGTGGTCGGCGACGACCCCGGCCTGATCTTCCCCGGTCAGCGGCTGCGTCTGCGCTGATCTGGTCCGGACGCCCGGCCGGGTCGCCGGGGCGGGGCGTCCGGCCGCCCGCGACACGCCGCGCCGCCGGTGTCCGGCCTGCTCGCGGCGCCGGACGCCACCCGTGACGGCCGCTGACCGCGATTCGTCGGAGCCGGTTGCTAGGGTCACGATGATCGGCTCAGACGTGAAGAAAGCGCGGAAATGACCAACGATCCGTTCTCGGCGGCCGCGAGCATCGACGAACTGCTGACCCGCACGCAGCAGGCGCTCACCGCGATGCGCTCCCGGGCCTCGGAGCACGCCGACGGCGAGCCGGGCGACCTGCTGCGCGCCGAGGGCACCGCAGCCGACGGCCGGGTCCGCGCGGTCGCCGTTCAGGGTGGCCGGCTGGATTCCGTGACGATCGACCCGGACTTGGCCGGCGAGCCCCTCGACGTCCTGTGCGGACATGTCACCGCCGCCGCCAACGCCGCGCTGTCCGAGCTGGACGCCCGGGTCAGCGCGTCGGCGCGGGCCGACGCCGACGCGCTCGCCGCCCGGCTCGGCAGCATGGGTGACCAGGCCGAGCTGTTCGGTCGCGCGATGCACGAGGCGGCCGCGCGGATCCACCGCGACCGCGGCACGGCGTCCCAGGCCGGGCGTCCGGCCTGACCCGACCGCACACGGCCCGGCACGACGCGGCGCCGCCCCGGCACGTGGCGGCGGCCACGCGCGACGCGGCACCGCCCGGCACGACGATGCGGCCGGCCGCCGGGAGGACGACGACCGGCCGCGCTACGCCACGGTCAGCTCAGGGTGACCGCGGTGTCGTCGACGACGAAGGACGTCTGCAGTGAGCTGTCCTCCACGCCGCTGAACGAGATGGTCGCCGTGGTGCCTGCGAGCGACGAGATGTCGAAGGACCGCTGCACGTAGCCGGTGGCCTTGTTCAGGTTGGAGTAGGTGGCCAGCGTGGTGCTGCCGGCCTTGACGGTGAGCTTGTCGTACGCGGTGCCGGTGGTCGTCTCCGCGCTGTCGATGTGCAGCCAGAAGCTGAACGTCGCGCGGCATCCGGCCGGGATCGTCACCGACTGACTGAGCGTGTCGGTGTGCGACGAGCCGTACCCGTCCAGCCACGCCTTGTACGAGCCGCCGTGGGCGGCCTGGCCGCTGTCGGTGGTGATGACGCCGGACGAGGCGGTCCAGCTCACGTTGCCCGACTCGAAGCCGGGGTTGGCGAGCTTGTTGCCGGAGCAGCCGCCCGACGGCGGGGTGGTGGTGGCGGTCGGCGTGGGCGTCGGGGTGCCGCCGGCGCAGGTCGGCTCACCCGACTGGGCCGGCACGCTGACCGCCGCCCAGGCCGCCTTGACCGCGTTGAACTCGGTGCAGCTGCTCGGGTAGAGGTTCTTCGCCGCCTGCAACGTCCAGACGCGGTACTTCAGGTAGGACGAGGACGACGTCTTCAGCAGCATGGCGTTGTACATGATCTTGATGGCCTTCTGGATGCCCAGTCCGCTCACGCTGCTGCTGTTGCAGGTCGAGCTGGACGGCTGCCCGTTGGTCGGGCTGCTGCCGTTGGCCAGCAGGTAGAACCAGTGGTTGCCGGGCCCGGCCGCGGCGTGCACCTCGGTCGACGGGATGCTGCTGGAGTAGCAGTTCGGGTCGCCGAGCGCCGACGGGTTGTACATGTTGCGGATCGGGCCGGAGCCGACCAGGTTGATCTTCTCGCCGACCAGGAAGTCCGGCGCGTCGTAGCTGGACGGCTCGTTGGCGAACCACTCGGTGGCCGCGCCGAACGTGTCCGCCACGAACTCCTGCGTGCCGCCGCCGGAGATGCCGCCGGGGGTGTTGTCGTCGATGCCGTGGCCGATCTCGTGCGCCACCACGTCCAGCGAGCCGATCCACTGACCGGCGGTGTTCTTGCCGATCTGCACCTGGCTGCCGTCGTAGTAGGCGTTCTGGTCGTTGAGGCCCACCCGGATCGGCCAGTAGCCGCCGTTGCCGTTGGCGCCGTTGCGGCCCAGCCACTGGGCGAGCATCTTGTGCTCGGTCTGCGCGGAGAACAGCGCGTCCACGCAGCCGGTCTCCTTGTTCGTGGCGGTGCCGTTGCCCCACACGTCGTCGGAGCCGCTGAACGTGGTGTTGTTCGCCGCGTCCTGGCAGCTCAGGTTCGTGACGGTCGGGTCCTTCATGGTGTACGTGGAGCCCGACTGGGTGGTGTTGAGCGTGAGCGGGCTGGGCCCGTTCCAGGCGCCGGTGCCGGTGCCGCGTACCACGTGCTCCTGCTTGCGCAGGACCGCGCCGGTACGGGCGTCGACGTCGACGGTGAGCCGGCTCGGGCCGTCCGCGCTGGTGCCACGTACCGTGGTCTCCCAGGCCAGCGCCGGTGCGGCGCCGAGCGTGTAGACGACGAGCGTGGTGCCCTCGACGGCGCTGACGGTCTTGAGCTGGGCGCGCGCCGTGGCCGCGGCGGCGGCCTGGGTCAGCGCGGGCGTGGTGGCGAGGGCGCCGATCGGCCGCTGCTGGGCGACCGAGGCGTACTTGAGGTTGCCGGCGGAGTCGGTGGCCAGCACGAAGTCGCCGCCGACCACGGGCAGGCCCTTGTAGGTGCGCTCGTACGGCACGTACTGGGTGCCCTCGGAGGAGATGACCGGCTTCTGGACGAACGCGTCGTCGGAACCGGCCTGGAGGTAGGCGGGGCGGTTCGCGACCAGCGCGCGGGTCGAGTCGGCGGCGGCCGCTCGGGCCTGGGCCGGGTTGGGGGCGGCGGGCCCGGGTGGCGCGGCCTGCACGGCCGCGGCGGTGCCGGCGGCGATGACGCCGGCCGCCGCCGCGCCGGTGAGCGCGGCGAGGCGAGGTGAGAGTTTCACGGAGGTTTGCTCCTGTTCTACAGGCGCGCCGCACGAGCCCGGTGGGGACGGGCGGCGCGGTGGTGCGAGGCAGGGTGACGGCCGGTCACCGGAGCTGCCGGCGTGGCTCCGGGTCGACAGATCGACCGTCGCGATTCGCCGGGGGTCGGCGGTTCGCTGGTGCACAATCACACGCCGCGCGACCCGTGAGCAATGGGTGACCTGGGCAACGGCTGGCAGTCGGGCGTGTCGCCGCGCGCGTCGTCCCAGGCAACCATGATCTTCAATAGGCCCTGATCAGGGCGAACATTGCCGACAGTGGATGGGGGCCCGTGCAAATTGCGGACGTTGCCTATGTGCGCGAATGGCGCACATAGACGCGAGGACGCCGCCGCACGCGGGCCGCCACCGCGCGGCCGGGCACGTCAGCGCGGGCCGCGGGTCCGCGTCGGCGTGATCGTGGGCGGCGGTGGCAGCGTGGGCGTCAGCGTGGGCCGCGACGTCGGCCGCCCGGTCGGCTCCGGGCTCGGGCTGGGGCTCGACGGGGTCGGGCTCGGGCTCGGGGAGTCCGACGGTGTGGGCGCGGCGGTCGACGGCGGCGGCGCCGACGCGGTCGGCTCCGGGGTGTCGCCGGGAAACTTCGGCTCACCGAAGCGGTACTTGCCCGGGTCGAGCTTCATCGCCTCGGTGGCCTTTGTCATGAACTGCCGCCAGATCGGCGCGGCACCGGTCGAGCCGTACACGTCGTAGCTGCCGTCGCTGGTCCGCAGCGGCTTGCCGTCGGTGGTGCCCAGCCACACGGCCGAGGCCAGCGCGCCGGTCCAGCCCACCATCCAGGTGTGCACGTTCTGCGTGGTGCTCTTCCCGGCCTGCCAGGTGCCGGTCTTGCCGGCGGAGTCCCAGCCGTTGTCCAGCTTGGCCGCCCGGACCCGGCGCAGCGTCCAGTCCATCTGGTCGACGGCCTCCCGGTCCAGCCCGAGGTCGGTGGTGCGCAGCTGCTCGGTCCACACCTCCTCGTCGTCCTTGCTCACCGACCGGACGAAGTGTGCGTCGGCGCGCTTGCCGCCGGCTGCGAACGTGGCCATCCCGTTCGCGTGGTCCTGCACGGTGATGCCGTACTGCCCGATGCCGACCTCGGTGGAGAACCGCTTCGCCACCTCGTCGGCGGGGTCGCTGCGCAGGTCGACGCGCTGCGGTCGGGGGTTGCCCCGGACCGTCTCCCACATCGACTCCACGCCCGCCTGCCGGGCCATCTCGATCACCTTGTCCGTGCCGAGCCGCTCGGTCAGCTCGAAGTAGGTGACGTTGAGCGAGGCGACGGTGGCCTCCCAGAGCGCGCAGTCCGGCTGGCAGGGCGCCCGCTCGGCGTTGCGGATCGGCCCGGCCGCGCTGCCCTTGGTGCGCCCCGAGGCGGGGAACTCCTTGGTGTCCGGCGAGTCGAACCGCTCCTTCACCGAGATCCCGTCGCGCACGGCGGCGGCCAGGTCGTACACCTTGAACGACGACCCCGGCGGATGCTGGCCGAAGCCGCGGGCCTGGCCGTCCTCGTCGGAGTACCAGCCCGCGTAGTCCGCGCCCGAGCCCTTGTCGCCGCCGTAGTAGCCGAGCACCCGGCCGGTGCCCGGCTCCACCGCCACCAGCGCCGCCTGCCAGTTCCGCGGCTGCCCGCGCACCGCTCGCGGAGCGGTGTCCCGGCGGATGTCCGCCGCCGCCTCGGCCGCGTCCTGCACGCGCTTGTCGATGGTGGTGACGATGCGGTAGCCGCCGTCCCGGATCACCTCGTCCGGCTTGCCGCGGAACGGCTCGGTCCCGCGCAGCTCGGCCAGCACGTGGTTGACCACCAGGCCGGTCGGCCGGTCCAGGTCGGACCGGCCCGCGTCCTTGTCGATCGGCCGGACCGTGTCCGGGTACGCGAGGTCCGCCGCCTGCTGCGACGTCAGGTAGCCGAGCTTGACCATGCCGTCGCGGATGTAGTTCCACCTGTCGATCGAGTTCTGCTTGGCCAGCGCGTTGCGGCGCGGGTCGTAGCCGGGCGTGCCCTCGGGGTCGGCCGGATCCGCCTCCGGCTGCTTCACCATGGCGCAGAGCACCATCGCCTCGGCCTGGGTGAGCTGCCGCTCGGGTGGGGCGTCCCGGCGGACCGTCTTGCCGAAGTACGTCTGCGCGGCCGCCTCGATCCCGTACGCTCCCCGGCCGAACGGCACGGTGTTCAGGTAGAAGCCGAGGATCTCCTCCTTGGTGTACGCGTCGTCGAGCTTCCACGCGATGACCGCCTCGCGCAGCTTGCGGGAGTAGGTGACCCCGCGCAGGTCGGCGGCGATGCGCGCGTACTGCTGGGTGAGCGTGGACGCGCCCTGCCGCTGCCCGCCGCTCACGTTGGCCCAGGCGGCGCGCAGCACACCCTTGAAGTCGATGCCGCGGTTGGTCCAGAAGGTCCGGTCCTCGGCCGCCACGATCGCCTGCTTGGCCGAGTCGTTCATCTGGTCGTACGGCACGATGGTGCGGTTCTGCGCGCCCAGCTTCGCCATCGGCGTGCGCCCGTCGGCGTAGAAGACGGTTGTCGACTCGGGCAGCTTCAGGTCGCTGGGCGTGGGCACGCTGTCGAAGTAGTAGCCGCCCGCGACCAGGCCGCACCCGGCCAGCAGCACGCAGACCGCGAGGACGACCGGCAGGCGCCGCCGCTTGCGCTTCGGGCTCGCGGTCGTGGCGCCGGCCGGCCCCGGGGTCTCTCCCGTTCCTCGCACCGTTACCTCCGGTCGCTCGGCGAAGTCGTGCCCGGCTCGCAGGCTAACCGAGGTAGGGCGCCCGCACCGGCCGACGACGTCGGGGCAACGGATCAACCTCCGGCTCGCCGAGGCCGAGCACAGCGACGTCCCCGTGAAGGCGGCGGGCGGGAGCCGGGGCGGCTGGGTGGCCGCCCCGGCCCGGTCAACCGGTCAGCGCGCCGCCCGGTCGGTGGCCCGGCCGTCGCGGTCCGGGCGGCCGAAGCCGCGGTGACGCACCGGCCAGCGGTCGTTGCCGCCCGCACGGAACGGCGTCGACCGCCACAGCGCCCGCAGCTCGGTGCCGTCCGGGGCCGCGAAGGCCTCCCGTGCGGTGTAGCCGAGCCGCCGCAGCAACTCCTCCTGCTCCCCGGCGCACGGGTGCGCGTAGGTGGGCAGGCTGAGGGTGTCCATCCGGCGCTGCGCCCCGGCGAGCGCCTCCGCCGCACCGCCCCGGGGAGCGGCCAGCAGCGCCAGGTTGTTGTGCGGCTCGACCGGACGCCGGGCGGCGAGCGCGTCACCGAGGCGGCGGAACCGCTCCTCGTCCGGGCCGGCGGCAGCGGCGAGACGATCGGCGTACCGGTGGGGCGTCGGGATCGGCCGGTAGCGGTGGAACCACACGGTGGCGGCGCTGCCGTCGGGCAGCAGGAACGCGTCGCCGAACAGCAGCGCGTGTTCGGTCCAGATCCGCGCCACGGCGGCGAGGACCGGCAAACGGCGCGGCGCGTCGGGGACGAGCCAGGCCGCCAGGGCGGTGGGCATCAGGGCCTCGGCGACGAGATCGGCGATGCGGCCGATGTCGCACCACCGGGCGCGGGCGACGGGCAGGGCTGTGCTCATGAACGAACTCCTGTTTCACAGGCATGATCGGGTCTGGTGCGGGCGCCGGACGACGGCGCCGCCGCGCAGGCGCGGCAGTCGGGCGGGACACGCCCGTGCTCCGGATCGCATGTGGTCCTGTGAAGTCCGCTCAGGCGGGTCTGGTGCCGGGCCGTGACGTGCGGGAGGCCGGCAGGCGTTCGTGCGACGGGCGCCCGTACTGGTGGGCGAGCGTCGGCAGCCCCCAGCGGCACGCGTCCGCGTCGGCCGCCTCGCTGTGCACCGCGCCGCCGGCATGGCTGGCGCCGTCGTACGGCTGCGGCGCGACGGGGGTCGGGGCGAAGTCGGCCGCCGTGCGGACAGCCTGCGTCGCGCTGCGCGCGGCGGCGCCCCGTTGTTCGACGGCGAAGGCACGCGCCACCGGGCCGGCGGCGACCGTAACGCTGTCGCCCGCGCGGGCCGGCGCAGCCGGGCGGGCCTTCACGGCCGGATCAGCGGTGCCGGCCGGATCAGCCGGACCAGCCGGATCAGCCGGGTCGGCGGGGGCTGTCGGGTCACCGGGGTCGGTCGGGTCAGCGGGGTCGGCCGGGTCCGGCTGCGACGCCGCCGGTGGGTCGAGCAGATCGGTCACCGGGCTGAGCGGGTCGAGCACCGGGTCCAGCGGCGCGACCACCGGTTCCAGGCCCCGCCAGACCGGACCGAGAATCGGGCTCAGCGGCTCCACGACCGGGGACAGCACGTCCGCGACCGGTTCGAGCACGCCCTCCGTGACCGGGCCGGTGAGCGGGCGCAGGGCCTCCGCGACGGGCGTGAGCAGGTGATCGCGTACCGGGTCGGTGGCCGGGCGCAGGCCCTCGGTGACCGGGGTCAGCACGTGGTCGCGGACCGGCGTCACCACCGCCTCGACGACGCGGCCGGTGACCGGCGTCGTGGCGGCCGGGGCCGCCTCCGGGGCCGCCTCCGGGGGCGTCGCCACGGCCTTTCCGGGCGTGGCCGTGCCGGATGTGGCCGTGCCGGGCGCGTCAGCGCTCGGCACGGTGGCGTCGGCGGCGGGAGCTGTCGTGCCGGATGCCGGCGCGGCGGCGGGTGTGGACTCGACACCGACGGCCCCGGACGCGGGCAGGCCGAGAACCGCGCCGAGTGTGTGGGTCAGAGTCTCCACGGTGGCCGTGAGCGGCGGACGGTCGGCGGCGTGGGCGGCCGAGCCGGCCGCCACCTCGTGCGCGCCCCAGACGGCTGCCACGCCGCCGAGCAGCAAACCGAGGCGCAGCGTGTAGTACGCCACCCACCCGATCCGTCGCGTCATCGCACACCCTCCGGATCCGCGCCCGGCGGCGCGGATCATCGTCCGCACTGTACCGAACGTGGCCGTCCGGGCACAGTACGCCGCGAATCGGTTTCGGGCGCGTCGCGCCGGGCGCAGGCGTGGGACGCGCGCGCTCCGGGTACAGCGGAACCATGAACACGAGCACGGCCGAGCGCCCGGCCACCGCCCCCGCCGCGCCCCCGGCCGGTGTGGTCGCCGTCGTCGCCCATCGGAAGAAGACGTTCGGGGGAGGGCTCGACGAGCTGCGCTCCCGGCTCGTCGCCGCCGGGGTCGGGCGGCTGCTCTGGTACGAGGTGCCGAAGAGCCGCAAGGCGCCCAAGCGGGTCCGCGCGGCGCTGGACTCCGGCGCCGAGCTGGTGCTGGTGTGGGGCGGCGACGGCATGGTGCAGCGGTGCGCCGACGCGCTCGCGGGCAGCGGCGTGCCGATGGGCATCCTGCCGGCCGGCACGGCCAACCTGTTCGCGGTGAACCTGGGCATCCCGGTCGACCTGCCCGAGGCGGTACGCATCGCGCTGCACGGCCGCCGCCGCGAGCTGGACCTGGGCCGGATCAACGGCGAGCACTTCGCGGTGATGGCCGGCGCCGGGTTCGACGGCGACCTGATCCGGGACGCCGACCGGCAGCTCAAGGGCCGGTTCGGCCGGATCGCGTACGTCTGGACCGGGCTGCGGCACGTGCGCGGCGAGTGCGTACGGACCCGGATCCGGGTCGACGGCGCGGACTGGTTCGACGACGAGGCGAGCTGCGTGCTGTTCGGCAACGTCGGCACCATCACCGGCGGCATCCCGGCCTTCGACGACGCCCGTCCGGACGACGGGGCGCTGGAGGTCGGCGTGTCCACCGCCAGCGGCGCGGTGGACTGGGCGCGCACGCTGGGCCGGATGGCCGCCGGGCGCTCCGAGGAGTCGCCGTTCGTGCGGATCACCCGCGGTCGCAAGATCACGGTGCGGTTCGACGCGCCGAAGACGTACGAGCTGGACGGCGGCGCGCGGGGCAAGGCGAAACGGCTCAAGGTGAAGGTGGTCCCGGGCGCGCTGACGGTGTGCTGCCCCGACCCGCCGGACTGACCGCGTTCTGGCCGGGGCAGGATGCCGGCATGCGCGACGACATCCGCGACTACCTGGCCGAACTGGTCCGCCGCTCCCGGGACGTGCTCGGTGACGACCTCGTCGGCGCGTACGCCGCCGGGTCGGTCGGGCTGGGCGCGTACCAGCCGGGGCGCAGCGACGTGGACGTGGCGCTGCTGGTCGCCGGACCCCAGCCGGAGGCGGCCAAGCGGATACTCGTGGAGCGGCTGCGGCACGAGTCGCTGCCCTGCCCGGCGCGCGGCCTGGAACTCGTGGTCTACCGCCGCTACGTGGCCGCCTCCGGCGCCCCGGAGCCCGGCTTCGAGGTCGAGCTGAACACCGGCGCGACAATGCCGTTCCGCGCCACCTACGACCCGGCCGACCGGCCCGCCGCCGACGGGCGGTTCTGGTACGCGCTGGACCGCAGCATCCTGCGCCAGTCCGGCCTGACGCTGCTCGGCCCGCCCGCCGCCGACGTGTTCGCCGACCCGTCACCGCAGGCGCTGCGGGCGCTGCTGGCCGACGCGCTGCGCTGGTGGCTGGCGCTGCCCACCCCACCCGGCGACGCACCGGCTCCCGGCGCGGAGGACGCGGTGCTCGGCGCCTGCCGCGCGCTGGTGCGCCACCGCGACGGCGTCTGGCTGGGCAAGGTCGACGCCGGGCTGCGGGTTGCCGCCGACGACCCGGACGCCGCGCTGATCCGCGCCTCGATCGAGGCCCGCCGCGGCGGCACGCCGCCGTCCGGCCCGGCCGCCCGCGCGTTCCAGCGGCGGGTGCTGGACCGGATCACCGCGGACTGAACCGCGACTACTGTGAGCCGGGGAGGTGCGGTGATCATGACGGAGCTGAGCGCGTCCACGCGGGCCGGACTGGAGTCGGTGGTGCCCGGCGGCGTGGCGACCCGGGCCGCGGACCGGCTGCGGATGGCCCACGACGCCTCGCACTATCTGCTGCACCCCGGCGCGGTGATCACCCCGGCCGACGCCGGTCAAGTCGCCGCGCTGCTGGCGCACAGCCGCCGCACCGGCACCCCGCTGACGTTCCGCTCCGGCGGCACCAGCCTCAGCGGCCAGGCCGTCACCGACCGGCTGCTCGTCGACGTGCGACGGCACTTCCGCGACCTCACGGTGCTCGACGACGGGCGGCGGGTGCGGGTCCAACCGGGGGTGGTGCTGCGGCAGGTGAACGCGCGGCTCGCGCCGTACGGCCGCAAGCTCGGCCCCGACCCGGCCAGCGAGTCCGCGTGCACGGTCGGCGGCGTGGTCGCCAACAACTCCAGCGGCATGACCTGCGGAACCGAGTTCAACACGTACCGGACGCTGGAGTCGCTGGTCCTCGTGCTGCCCAGCGGCACCGTGCTGGACACCGGCGCCCCGGACGCAGACGCCCGGCTGCGCGCCGCCGAACCGGCGCTGCACGCCGGGCTGCTGCGGCTGCGCGACCGGGTACGCGGCAATCCCGACTCGGTGCGCCGCATCCGCGCCCAGTACGCCATGAAGAACACCATGGGGTACGGCGTGAACGCGTTCCTCGACCACGACGACCCGGCCGATCTGCTCACCCGGCTCGTGGTCGGCAGCGAGGGCACGCTCGCGTTCGTCGCGTCGGCGACGTTCCGCACCGTACCCGTGCACCGCCATGCCGCGACGGGCCTGCTGGTCTTCGAAACGCTGGGCGCGGCGATGGCCGCGATGCCGGCGCTGGTGGCCGCCGGGCCGGCGGCGGTCGAGCTGCTCGACGCCGTCGCCCTGCGGGTCGCCCAGCGGGACCCGAAGGCGGACGCCACGCTGCGTGGCCTGGCCGTGCGCGGGCACGCCGCGCTGCTCGCCGAGTGGCAGGAGTCCGACCCGGCGGCGCTCGCCGACCGGGTCGCCGACGCCGGACCGGTGCTGGCCGGTCTGCCGCTGAGCGCACCGGCGCGGCTCAGCGGCGAACCGGCCGCCCGGGCCGCGCTGTGGCACATCCGCAAGGGCCTGTACGCGGCGGTGGCCGGCGCGCGCCCGTCCGGCACCACCGCGCTGCTGGAGGACATCGCCGTGCCGGTGGAGGCGCTCGCCGGCACCTGCGCGTCGCTGGCCGAGCTGTTCGAGCGGCACCGGTACGCCGACAGCGTCATCTTCGGCCACGCCAAGGACGGCAACCTGCACTTCATGCTCAACGAGCGCTTCGACGGCGGTGCGGCCCCGGCGCGCTACGCCGACTTCACCGAGGAGATGGTCGACCTGGTGCTCGGCCACGGCGGCACGCTCAAGGCCGAGCACGGCACCGGCCGGGTGATGGCCCCCTACGTGCGCCGCCAGTTCGGCGACGAGCTGTACGAGGTGATGCGCGAGCTGAAGACGCTCTGCGACCCGGACGGCGTGCTCAACCCGGGGGTGCTGCTCAGCGACGACCCGGAGATCCACATGCGGCACCTCAAGACCGTGCCGACGGTGGAGGAGGAGGTCGACCGCTGCGTTGAGTGCGGCTACTGCGAGCCGGTCTGCCCCAGCCGCGACCTCACCACCACGCCCCGGCAGCGCATCGTGCTGCGCCGGGAGATCGCCGCAGCGCAGGCCGCCGGCGACACCGCGCTGGTCCGGGAACTGACCGACGACTACGACTACGACGCGGTGCAGACCTGCGCCGTCGACGGCATGTGCGCCACCGCCTGCCCGGTGCTGATCAACACCGGTGACCTGGTCAAGCGGCTGCGCGCGCAGGAGCACGGCCGGGCGGCGGGGACCGCCTGGCGCGGCGCGGCCCGCCGCTGGGGCGCCACCACCCGGGGCATGGCCCGGGGACTCGATCTGGCCGGGGCGCTGCCGCCCGCGCTGCCCGAGGCCGCCACCCGGGCCGCCCGCGCGGTGCTCGGCTCCGACCGGGTGCCGCAGTGGCAACGGGACCTGCCGCGCGGCGGCACTCCGCGCCGCCCCCACCCGGCCGACGACCCGGACGCCGTGTTCGTGCCGTCCTGCCTGGGCACGCTGTTCGCCCCGGCCGATGGCGGCACCGGCGTGGCTGCCGCGCTGCTCACGCTCGCCGAGCGGGCCGGCGTACGCCTGCTCGTGCCCGACGGCATCGGCGACCTGTGCTGCGGCACCCCCTGGTCGTCGAAGGGACTCACCGACGGCTACCGGCAGGTCCGCGACCGCGTCCCGCCGGTGCTGCGCGCCGCCAGCCGCGACGGCGCGCTGCCCGTGGTCAGCGACGCCGCGTCCTGCACCGAGGGCTTCGAGCGGCTGCTCGACGGCGCCGGGGACGTGCGGGTCGTCGACGCCGTCGCGTACACCGCCGGCACGCTGCTGCCCCGGCTGACAGTGCGCCGCCGCATCGGCTCGCTCGCGCTGCACCCGACCTGCTCGTCGGTCCGCCTCGGACTCGACGACGCGCTGCTCACCGTGGCCCGCGCGGTCGCCGACGAGGTGGTCGTCCCGGAGGGCTGGCAGTGCTGCGGCTTCGCCGGGGACCGGGGACTGCTGCACCCGGAGCTGACCGCGTCGGCCACCCGGGCCGAGGCCGCCGCCGTCACGGCACGCGCCTTCGACGGGTACGCCTCGGTGAACCGTACGTGCGAGATCGGGCTGGCGCGGGCGACCGGGCAACCGTACCGGCACGTGCTGGAGTTGCTGGCCGAGGCCACCTCGCCGTAGCGACGTCCGCGGAGTGCCGGCTTTTCGCGTGATCGACACCAGTTCGGGGATGAGGGGAGCGGGCGCCGTGAGCTGGGCTGGCGTACCGAGGGCTTGATCGCGGGCGGGGCGGGGACGGCAGGGCTTACGGTGCGGGATGGGGAGTCCACGGGAGGGGTGACGCGGTGGCTGCGGGCGTGTTGTCGAGGCGGGTCGCTGTGGTCACCGGCGCGGCGCGGGGGATCGGCCGGGCCGCGGCGGTGGCGCTGGCCGAGTCGGGCGCGGACGTGGCCGGGATGGATGTCGCCGGGCCGGTCAGCCCGATCCTGGACCTCCCGCCCGCCACCCCGGAGGACCTGGCCGAGACCGGGCGCCGGGTGACGGCGGCCGGCGCCCGCTGGTCCGCGCACGTGGCCGACCAGCGCGACATCGGGGCGGTACGCGCGTTCGCCGAGGCGGTCGAGCGGGAGCACGGCGGCGTGGACGTGCTGTTCGCCAACGCCGGCATCCAAGCGTTCGCGCCGCTGCTGGAGATGACCGACCAGCACTGGCACGACCAGATCGACGTGAACCTCACCGGCGCCGCGAACGTGCTGCGGGTGTTCGCGCCACTGCTGGTACGGCGCGGCGGCGGGCGGATCGTCATCACGTCGTCCACCCAGGGACAGCACGGCACCACGAACGGGTCCGCGTACTCGGCGTCCAAGTGGGGGCTCATTGGGCTGATGAAGTCCGCCGCGCTGGAACTCGGGCCGCACGGCGTGACGGTGAACGCGGTGATCCCGGGGCTGGTCGACACCGCGCTGACCCGGCACCGGGACCGTTACGTGCAGGCGCTGGTGGAGGCGGGGAAGTCACCGTCGGGTGACCTGGCCGAGGTGGAGCGGGAAGCGGTCGGGGCGCTGCGGGCGAAGACGCCGCTGGGCGTGCCGTGGGTGGAGCCGGAGGACGTCGCGCCGCTGGTGGTGTTCCTCGCCTCCGACGCGGCGCGCATGGTCAGCGGCACGTCGTTCGCCGCGACAGCGGGCGACAGCGCGCACGTGACCGCCTGATCCCGTCGGGCCGCCGGCGACGGCGGTCGTGGCCGGGGACGCATCGAGCCGGCGCCCCGGCCACGAGGGCCGGGGCGCCGGAGTCGCGCGTTCAGGAGCTTCGGGTCAGGAACCGTACGGCAGCGTGACAGTCGAGCCGTTGCCGACGCCGAGGATCGTGGGCGCGCCGCCGATGGCGTTCCACACCTCGACGCGTACCGTGCCGCCGGACAGATTGCCCAGCGTGCCGGTGGCCGAGAGCAGGCCCTGGGTCTGCCGGTAGCGCTCCGCGCCCGGGATCGGATCGGTGGCGAAGTACCGGTAGGTCTCCACCCGCTCGACGCTGCCGTTGCCGGTCAGGTCGTAGGAGACCCGGATCTGGACGCCGTTGCCGATCGCCGTGCCGGCGTCGACGGCCAGGTCGAAGGCGGTCGCCCCGCCGGTGTACGTGCCGGTCAGCCCGGTGGCCGTGAACACCTGCGGGTTGGTCGGCGTGCCGTCGTGGTTGCCGTTCGCCGCCGCCACGTTCACCGTGCCGGCGGTGCCGGCGTTGCCGTCCAGCCCGCCGCCCGAGCGCAGGTACCGGACCGGCTTCAGCGCGCTGCCCGTACCCGTCGGGCTGGGGCTGGCGGAGGTCGGCGTGGGACTCGCGGTGGTGGGGGTGGGGCTGGGCGTCGAGGTCGTCGGCGTGCCGGTCGGCACGGTCCCGCCGCCGGTGGCGTTGCCGCCGCTCCACGTGTACGCCCCGGACGTGGCGGTCTTGCCGGCCGGCACGGCGAGCGTGACGCCGTTGGAGAACGTGACGGTGAGCGGCCGGGCGGTGATGTTCGACGCCACGTAGGTGCGGACGCCGTTCTTGACGAACACCTTCGCCAGCGGGTGGTTCGCGGTGACCGTGGTGTCCACGGTGCCGAGCGCGGCCAGGTTGCGGATCCAGTGGAACGTGTGCGCCTTGCTCTCGCCCTCCTCGCTGGTGAACCCGCTGTTCGCGCGGAAGTTGCGCAGCGCCTGCTCGCCGTCGCCGAGGGCCAGGAACTCCCAGATGATGTCCTGCCACACCGTCGGCGGGCCGCCCTTGTTGGTGACCAGCTCGGCGTAGTTGGCCTTGACGTACTCGGGGAAGTCGCCCAGGTAGAGGTGACCGCCGGTGATCGGCAGCATGTTGATGCCCTGGATCATCTCCGGCGCCGCGGAGAACCAGGTGGAGTACGACCCGCCGTCGCCCCACACCATGCCGACGGTCTTGTGCCCGAACGCGGCCGGGAAGTTCTGGTCGTACACGTCGAACCAGTACTCGGAGATGGCCGCGGACTGGGTGGTCCACAGGTAGACCCCGGCGTCGCGCACGGCGGTGTCGCCGGTGGCCTGACCCCACTGGATCAGCGCGTTGGCGAAGTTCATCCCCTCCGACGAGGACTCCTGGTTGTTGCCGGCGAAGAACGGCGCCAGCCCGGAGGCCCAGTCGTGCCCGGCGTAGATGTCGAAGTCCCGCAGGTAGGGGAAGCGGCTGTCGGCGCGGTCGTAGTTGTTGGCGTCGCGGATGAGCAGGTCGATCATGCCGCCGTAGCGGCTGTCGTCGGCCCATCCGGGGTCGAACTTGGCGACCGTGGCGGCGGCGGCGATGAAGTAGCCGTAGTGGAAGTGGTGGTCGTTGAGGTCCTCGTCGGAGCCGTACGAGGCGGGGTAGCCGATGAGCGTGCCCCAGTTGCGGTCGTAGTAGAAGAGCTGGCCGGTCTCGCCCGAGCTCGCGGTGAGCCAGTTGGTCAGCCGGTTCTTCATCGCGGTCACCGCCGCGTCGCGGACCGAGGTCTGCCCGAGCTGGTCGGCGATCTCGGCGATCCGGGCGGCCCGGCCGAGTCCCTTGCCGGCCCAGTACGTGTCGGTGCCGCTGACGCCTTCCGGGTTGCCCTGCTCGGCGTTCAGGTAGCCGGTGACGGTGGCCAGGTCGGCGCCGCTGGAGTCGCCGACGGCGGGCACCTCGGGCAGCACGCCGGTGAAGCGCATCGTGGTGGTGAACGACGGCACGCCGGTGAGCACCCGCATGGCGCCGCGCGCCGAGACGTACGTCGGGGTGATCGGGGTGGCGCCGGTGAGGCTGCGCCACTGGTGCGGGTAGAGCGCCACCACGGTCTTCGTCTCGCTGCCCTCGCGGGGCGTGGTGGTGAACGCGTACGTGGTGCGCACGGTTCCCGCCGACGGGTCGTACGTGTAGCTCATCCGGGTGCCGGTGACGTGGGCGTGGGCGTACCGGCCGTAGGTGTCGGCCAAGGCGGCCCGGTCACCGCCGCCGGGCAGCACCGCCACCGAGAAGTACCCCTTGCCGGCCAGCGTCGAGCTGATGCCGGCGCCGTTGACGGTCCAGGTCGCGCCGGTGGGGGCGTACGCGACGTAGTCGTGGCCGTTGACCGTGAAGCCGATGGTGGCGCCGGAGTTGCGCCACACGGTGGGTGTCGCGGTGGCGGTGAGCTGCGCGGTGCCGCCGCTGACCGTGTAGTAGCTGAACGGCAGCCCGTGGCCGATGGTGGCGCGCATGGTGCGGCTGCCGTCGCTCCAGTCGGCGGTGACCGTCCAGTCGCTCCAGCCGGCGGCCTTGACCACCGGCGCCGACAGTCCGGGCATCCCGACGCGGACGTCCTCGCCGTACGGGTAGTGGAACTCGCCGACGCCGGTCGCGGTGCCGCTGATGGCGGGCGTGGTGGTGTACGACAGGCCGAGCCCGTTGTTCTCGGCCTTGAACGCCAGCGGGTGGGCGTGCAGGTTCTCGCTGCCGGCGCAGTTGTTGCGCTTCCAGATCAGCGACGACCACCAGTCGTTCGTGGGGATGGCGCCGGCGGGCGCGTCGGCGGTGGTGAAGATGCGCGGGTTGGTGCTGATCGCGCCGCAGCCCTTGGGCAGCAGGGCGCCGGGCGGCAGCGTCTCGGTGTAGCTGCCCGCGCCGACGGCGCCGGCGGTGGCGGTGCCGCCGCCGCCGACCACGGCGCCCAGCAGGCCGGCGGCCAGCACGGACGCGGCGACGAGGGCGGTCGCCCGCAGACCGCGACGGCGGGCCGGGGACCGGACGGGCGCGGTCGGGGGTACGGGGTCGGGAGAGAAGTCCCGCAGGAGGGTCATGGAGGTCCCCTTCACGAGGAGAAGGCGGGGTACGGAGTGGTGGTGCGGCAGTCGTGAGAGCGCTCTCTTGAGAAGGGACAGTAAGGTTCGGGTTACGGATCCGTCAATGTCTTGTTACCGAAGAGAGCGCTCTCCCGCACACGCGACCGACCCTTCGATCACCTCACGAAGCGCGCTGACCAGGCTCGACGGTGCGCACGAGCGCCGCCCCGGGCCGAGGCGGCCGGGGGCGGCGTGAGGACGCGTGTGCCTACGCTGCGTCAGGCGGCGGTGGCGGCGAGGCTCCGCGCGTCGGTCCGTGCCGCGGCCGTGCCCGGCTCACCGGCGGCACCGGGCCGGCTGACGCCCGGCTGTCCGGCGACGGGCCGCGAGGCGGACTGCGGCGAGCCGGCGGACTGCCGGGGCGCGGCGGACTGCCGGGGCGCCCGGGCGGCGCTCAGCCCCGCCTGCGCGTTGTTCCACGCGCCGCAGGGCCAGGCGGCCCCGGCGCAGCTCGGGCTCGCGCAGACACGTTCGGCGTCGGGCTGGTGCGCGTCTGCCACCGCGGCGGCCAGGTCCCACAGCAGCGGATCGGTCACCTCCGCGGGGCGGTCGGTGACGCGGTCTGTGCTGGCTTCGGACATGATTCGGTCCCCCTGTCGTGAACGGCCCCCACCTGTTTCCGGAAACCGCCCCGGCCAAACCTGCGCCCGCCAGGTCGCGGGCATAGGCTGGCCGTCGTGGCGAGGTACTACGACCTGCATCCGGACAACCCCCAGCCCCGCGTGATCCGGCAGGTGGTGGACCTGCTGCGCGCCGACGGGGTGATCGCGTACCCGACGGACTCCTGCTACGCGCTCGGCTGCCGGATCGGCAACCGCGACGGCGTGGAACGCATCCGCGAGATCCGGCGGCTCGACGACCGTCACCCGTTCACGCTCGTGTGCGCCGACTTCGCCCAGCTCGGCCAGTTCGTCAAGCTCAGCAATGCGGTCTTCCGCCAGGTCAAGTCCGTCATCCCGGGCAGCTACACGTTCCTGCTGCCGGCCACCGCCGAGGTGCCCCGGCGGTTGCAGGACCCGCGCCGGCGGGTGGTCGGGGCGCGCGTGCCGAGCCACACGGTGACCCAGGCGCTGCTGGCCGAACTGGGTGAGCCGCTGCTGTCCAGCACGCTGCTGCTGCCCGGCGAGGACGAGCCGATGACCCAGGGCTGGGAGATCAAGGAACGGCTCGACCACCTGATCGACGCCGTGGTCGACGCCGGTGACTGCGGGCTCGAGCCGACCACCGTGGTCGACCTGTCCGGCGAGGAGCCGGAGATCCTGCGTCGCGGCGCCGGAGACCCGGCCCGCTTCGAGTAACGATCACCGATTCCGCCCCGTCCGGGCGCCGTCGTGGGGCACGGTAGGGACCCGGGGGAACGGTGACGGGGGTACGGCGTGGAAGCACTCCTGCTGATCACGGTGCTCGGCGCGACAGTGCTCGTCGGGACCACGATCGGCGGTCGCTACAGCGTCGCGCCGCCCGTGCTGCTGATCGCCATGGGCGCGCTGATCGGCCTGCTGCCGCCGTTCGACAACCTGATCCTCGAGCCCGAGGTCGTGCTGGTGCTGTTCCTCCCGGCCATCCTCTACCGGGAGAGTCTGGTCATCAGCCTGCGCGAGATCCGCGCCAACCTGGTGGTGATCATCGGCCTCGCCGTCGTGCTGGTGATCATCACGATGGCCGCTGTCGCGTTCACCGCGCAGGCTCTCGGCGTGGCGGCGTCCGCCGCCTGGGTGCTCGGCGCGGTCCTGGCCCCCACCGACGCCGCCGCCGTGGCCGGCCTGGCCAAACGGATGCCGCGCGGCATCCTCACCACGCTGCGCGCGGAGAGCCTGGTCAACGACGGTACGGCGCTCGTGCTCTTCGCCGTGGCGGCCGGCGTGATCGCGGGCGGGACGGTGCCCGGGCCGCTGCTGCTCACCGGCGAGTTCATCGGCAAGTCGGCCGGCGGCGTGGCCGCGGGACTGCTCGTCGGCGCGGTCGTGGTGCTGATCCGCAAGCACGTCGACGACCCGATGCGCGAGGGCGGGCTGAGCATCCTCACCCCGTTCGTCGCGTTCCTGCTCGCCGACGCGGTGCACGCCAGCGGCGTGCTCGCGGTGGTGGTATCCGGACTGTTGCTGTCCTACGCCGCGCCCCGGGTGATCCGGGCCCGCTCCCGGGTCACCGCGTTCGCGTTCTGGGACCTCTCCACCTTCATGATCAACGGCGGCCTGTTCGTGCTGCTCGGCACGCAGGTGCCGCGTTCACTGCGCAGCATCACCAGCCACTCGCCGGCCGCGTCGCTCGGCATCGCGGTGCTCGTCGCCCTGGTCGTGGTGATGATCCGGCTGCTCTGGGTGCACCTGTCGGTGTCGGCGCTGCAACGGGCGGACCGGCGGGAGTCGAGCCGGGCGCGGCACTTCGACTTCCGCATGCGTACCGCGGTGGGCTGGGCCGGGTTCCGCGGCGCCGTCTCGCTCGCGGCCGCGCTGGCCGTGCCGGTCACCATGCACGACGGCAGCAACGTGCGCGAACGCGACCTGATCATCTTCGTGACCGTGGTGGTGATCGTGCTGATCATGCTGGTGCAGGGCACCACGCTGCCCGCCGTCGTGAGCTGGGCCGGTCTGACCGGCGACCGGGAACGCGACGACGAGGTGCGCTGGGCCCGGATCCGGGCCACCGAGGCAGCCCTGGAGGCGCTGCCCCGGGCCGCCAGCGACGTGGGCGCCACCCAGGACACGGTGGACCGGCTGCGCGCCGACTACGAGGACCACCTGGCCGCCGCGCGCGACCCCGGCGGCGAGGAGGCGGAGGGGGAGCGGGAGATGGCCCGCCGGCTGCGGTTGCGGGTGCTCGACCACAAGCGGCAGGAGATCACCCGGCTGCGCAACACCAGGCAGATCGACGACGTGGTGCTGCGGCAGCTCCAGGCGGCCATCGACATCGAGGAGATCCGCCTGCTCGGGCCGGAGATGGAGGAGTGAACCGGCCGCCACCCGGAGAGGGTGGCGGCCGGCGTGGCTCAGCGCGCGTCGACAGCGACGACCGTGTACGGGGTGGTCGGAGTCGGCGGGGTGGTGAACCGGCCGTTCGGCAGGTAGAGCCGGCCGAGCGCGGCGGCCACCGTGGTCGGCACGTCGAAGCCCGGGTCGGTGATGACGCCTCGGGCGACGCCGGCCGTGCCGGCGCGGTTCAGGTCGACCACGGCGACCTGGTTGAGGAAATTCTGCACCACGTACAGCCTGCGGCCGAGCAGCAGCAGGCCGTCACCGTTGAGGAAGGTGGCGCCCGGCACGTCGACGGCGGTGGTGACGCCGGTGGCCGGGTCCACCCGGAACAGCGTGCCGGTGTTCGACTGCACGACGATCAGCGCGCGCCCGTCCGGGGTGGGCGCGATGCCGTTGAGGTTGACGCCGGTGCCGGTCTGCTGGAAGTCACCGGTCAGCGGCAGCGTGGTGAAGCCGTCGGCGGGCGGCAGCTTGCCGCCGCGTCCGAGCGGCAGGCGGTAGAGCACCGGCCGGTTCGAGTCGGTGAACCAGGCGGCGTCGCGGGTGAGCGTCACGTCGTTGACGAACGTCGGCGCCTCGGCGAACCGGTAGCTCGCGAGCACGGCGCCGGTGCGGGTGTCGACGACCCGGGCGTCCCCGGCGGTGCCGCCGGCGACGAAGAGCCGGCCCCGCGCGTCGACCTTCAGGCCGAGCGACGGGGTGCCGGTGGCGGGGCTGACCTGCTTGCCCGCCCCGGTGATCAGGTCGGCGCGGTAGATCTCACCGGTGGCCCGCGACCCGAACCAGGCGTAGCGGCCGGCGGCGGCGACGCCCTCCGGCTGGAAGCCGTCCGGCAGCGTGATGACCGTGGGACGGCGGTCGTGGGCGGAGGCGGCGGGGGCCGGGGCGGCGGTGGTGACGAGGGTGGCGGCCAGGGCGACGCCGAGGACGGTCCTGATGCGTCGGTTCACTGTGGTCCTTCCGGACGAAACGGTGGAACAGGACCTGCCCCACTGTACGGTCGCGGCCGGCGACCGCCGGGGACGCGACCCGGCACGGTGCACCCGTGCCGGGTCGCGCCGACTGTCAGCCGGCCGCGCAGGCCGGCGTGCCGGAGGGCGCCGTGCCGGTGCCCTGGAATCCGAACTCGGTGGTGCCACCGGCACCGACCTGGCGGTTGTAGTCCACGTTGCGGAACGTCACCGCGCCGGTGGTGCCGCTGGCCTGGGCGCTCCAGGTGTTCGTGACCGCCGAGCCCGAGGGCACGGTGAGCGACACGGTCCACCCGTTGAGCCCGCTGGAACCCGCGGTGATCCGTACGTTGGTGACGAAGCCGCCCGGCCACTGGTTGGTGGTGATCGTGGCGGTGCAGGCGCCGGTCGGCGGCGGAGTCGTCGTCGGCGGCTCACTGGTCGGCGGCGTGCTGGTCGGCGGCGTCGAGGTGGGCGGGGTGCTGGTCGGCGGCGCGGTGGTGGGCGGCGGGGTGCCGCCCTCGTTGAGCGCGTTCAGCACGGCGGTGTACGCCTGCTTCTTGTTGCCGCTGCCGTCGAACAGCAGCGGGGTGCCGCTGGCCCGCCACGAGTCGGTGTCGCGGATGCCCCACACGGTGATGCCGTTGCAGCGCGCCACCGCCAGGCAGTCCCGGGTCACGTTGCCGTACGAGGTGGCCTGGCTGCTGCCGGAGCCCTCGATGTCCAGCTCGGTGATCTGCACGTCGACGCCGAGCGCGGCGAAGTTCTGCAGCGTGGTGCGGTAGTTGCTCGGGTACGGCGACCCGCTGTTGAAGTGCGACTGGAGGCCGACGCAGTCGATCGGCACGCCCCGGGACTTGAAGTCCCGCACCATGTTGTAGACGCCCTGGGTCTTGGCCCAGCTCCAGTTGTCGATGTTGTAGTCGTTGTAGCAGAGCTTGGCGCCCGGGTCGGCGGCGCGCGCGGCACGGAACGCGGCCTCGATCCAGTCGTTGCCGGTCTGCTGGAGGTTCGAGTTGCGGCGGGCGCCGCTGTTGCCGTCGTCGAACGCCTCGTTCACCACGTCCCAGGAGTGGATCTTGCCCCGGTAGTGGGTGGCGACCTGGGTGACGTGGTTGATCATCGCGTCGCGCAACGCGCTGCCGGACAGGCTTCCCGTCCACCCGGGCTGCTGCTGGTGCCAGAGCAGCGCGTGGCCGCGCACCCGCATGCCGTTGGCCTGGGCGTGCGCGACGAGCCGGTCGCCGTTGGTGAAGTTGAACTGGTTCCGGGACGGCTCGGTGGCGTCCCATTTCATCTCGTTCTCGGCGGTGACCATGTTGAACTCGCGGTTCAGGATGCCGACGTACGTGCTGTCGGACAACTTGTTCACCGCCACCGCCGTGCCGAAGTACCGGCCCTGCTCCGCCGCCGACGCGCCGAGCGTCGTGCCGGCGCTGGCGCTGGTCGCCACCGCTATCGTGGCGGCGACCATCGCGGCCCCCGCCACCATCGCGACCACAGCGGTCCGCGGGCGTGACCGGGCTGCCGCGCTCCCGCTGCCGCGGGCGAGCACCTTGTCCATCTGAACGCCTCTCTAGCCTGTCAATGGGATCGGCTCGCCTCGGCCACCGCCCGCCACGATGTCGGCTCCGCGCGGTCGCCCGGTGGCCGCGCCAACTCGGGGAGCGACTCCCCGGCACATCGTGAGTGGATCGAAGCGAATCTCTGCCCGGAGCCTACCGGAAGCGTTCCGAAAACTTAATCACCTCGATGCGTCGACATCGGGGCACGCGGTGGCGGGTGGAGGGCGGGAATCCGAGGGCGGGCGCGGGGGGACGGGCGCGCGCACCGCCGGCCGCGACTCCGGAAGTTTCGGGAATCGCCGGTTCTGCCGGTTGAGTGGATCGCGCCCGCGGGCTGATGCTGTGCCAATCGACCGTAGACGATGGAGGAGGTCCCGGAGGATGCGCCGACCCGCGCTCGTCGTACTCGTCCTCGCCGTCCTGCTGACCGGCGCTCCGGCGGTCGCCCGGGCCGGCGTCGCCACTCCACCGGCCGGGCCCGCCGCGCTCGCCGGGATCCGCACGCCCGGCACCGCCTGGGAGCACGACCCGGCCACCGGCCGGCTCACGGTCACCGCCGACGACACGGTACGCGGCAGCGAGCTGGCCGCGCTGCGCCGGACCGCGGCCCGGGCCGGCGCGGTGCTGCGCCACGAACCCGGGCGGCTGCGTACGCTCATCGCCGCCGGTCAGGCGATCTACGGCGGCGGCGGGCGCTGTTCACTGGGCGCGAACGTGCGCAGCGGCGCCACCTGGTACTTCGTCACCGCCGGACACTGCACGCGCCTCGCCGCCACCTGGTACGCCGACAGCGCCCGCACGACGGTGCTGGGCAGCCGGACCGGCAGCAGCTTCCCCGGCAACGACTACGGCGTGGTCCGCTACACCGGAACCGCCGCCCACCCGAGCGCGATCCACACCTACCCGGGGCAGGTCACCGTAACCGCCGCCGGCAGCGCGTACGTCGGGCAGGCGGTCTGCCGCAGCGGCGCCACCACGGGCGTACGGTGCGGCACCGTCACCGGGCTGAACGCCACAGTCAACTACGCCGAGGGCAGCGTCACCGGGCTGATCCGCACGAACATCTGCGCCGAGCCGGGGGACAGCGGCGGACCGCTCTACGTGGCCGCGACCGGCGTCGTCCTCGGCGTGCTGTCCGGCGGCAGTGGCAACTGCACGAGCGGTGGCACCAGCTACTACCAGCCGATCCTGGAGATCCTCGCCGCCTACGGCCTGACCATCCCCTGACCGGCCGCGCGGGCGGCCCGCCGCGCCGCCCGCGCGCAGTTGCGCCGTCCGGTCAGGCGTCGCCGGGTACGGCCATCTCGCCCAGGCGCGACCAGTCCTGCTGCGGCACCGTCACGTTGACGATCCGGGGCGTCTCGGCCAGGTGCGGCGGCAGCGTGCGCTGGGCTTCGCGGAAGTGCTCCGACTGCACGTGCGCCGCGCCCGCCTCGTCGTCGCGGAACGCCTCGACCAGCACGTACTCGGTCGGGTCGTCCAGGCTGCGGGACCAGTCGAACCACAGGCAGCCGGGCTCGGCCCGGGTCGCGGCGGTGAAGTCGGCGGCGATCCGCGGCCAGTTGTCGGCGTCTTCGGGGCGGACCCGGAACTTGGCGGTAATGAAGATCATGGGATCAGGCTACCCAGGGCCGCCGGTGACCCGCGCCTGATCAGCTCTTGGCCGCCGGGCCGAGCAGTTCGGCCGCCCGCCGGTCGGCGAAGGCGGTGACCGCCTGCTGCCCGGCGCCGAACACGATGGCCAGGCCCAGCAGCGCGGCGGTGCTGCTCACACTGGTCTCCACCAGGCCGCCGATGACCAGCATGATGCCGACCACCGCCACCAGCGGGCCGACCGCGAGCTTGAGCAGCCCCTGCTGGAACGGCAGCTTGTAGGGCAGCCCGCCGGACCGGGACGTGATCATCGACGGCAGCGCGCTGAGGAACGCGCCGAGCGCCCCGGCGATCAGCACGAAGAACAGCAGCCGCCAGGCCGGTACGCCACCGGCGTCGGTCGGCGCCTCCAGCAGCCGGACGTCGTGGCTGAGCCACTGCACCAGCACCACGAGGATCTCCGCCACCAGCGCGAACACCGACAGCCCCAGCATCCGGTTGCGCAGCCGCCGCGCCGACTCGTGGAACTCGTCGGACGCGGAGTGGAAGCGCAGCAGCAGCGCCTGCACCCGGGCGCGCAGCAACTCCACGGGCACCCCGCCGGTCGCGGTGTCGAGGTCGCTGAGCACCTTGTCGTCGGCCGGCAGCACCTGCGCCGCCGCGCTGCGGTACGCCGGCAGCAGCCCGGCCAGCTCGTCCGGGCTGCGCAACCCCACCATGGCCCGCTCCACCGAGTGGATGGTCTGCCACGCGTACTCCAGGTTGCCGCCGCGCAACCACTCGACCACGCCGCTGCGTCCGAGCACCACCTCCACCCGGGACAGCTGCGCGCGCAGCGCCTCGGCCCGATCGGGGTCGCGCGCGGACAGCACCGCGAGCTGCTGGTACAGGTCGTCGAGTTTGGTCCGTACGCGGACCTGCCACACCGCGCCGGGAACCGGCGTGACGGGCCGGGACGGCCCGCCCTCCGGCGTGTTCCGGGGCTCGGGTATGGCCTCCGGCTGGGTCTCCTGCTCGATCATCGTGCCCCACCTCTTTCCCCCACGCCGCCCGGACCTGCTACCAGTATTCGCAGGTCAGAGCCATAATGGCTAGAGCACACCGGACAGTCGACCCGGCTCGCGGAGGCGGCGGATCCGGCCCGACGGACGAGGCCGGAGCGCTCGGGCGGTCGGTAGCCTGAGCCGGTGACCGTCTACGCCCTCGCGCAGCTCACCATCCACGACCGGGCGCGCTACGACAGGTATGCCGCCGCCTTCCCGCCGGTGCTGGCCCGCTACGGCGGTCGGCTGCTCGCCGCCGACACCAGCCCGCGCGTGGTCGAGGGGGAGTGGCCGCACCACAAGGCGGTGCTGCTGTCGTTCGACAGCCGGGAGGACTTCGAGCGCTGGTCCACCTCGCCGGAGTACCGGGAGATCTCCCGGGACCGGGAGGCGGCCACCGAGGGCGTGGTCCTGCTGCTCGACGGGATCGGTCACGCCTGGCCGGCCTGACGACCGGTCAGAGCCGGTGGCGTACCCACACGTTGGGCTCCACGTACGCGGCGTGGTCGTGGTGGACGTCGACGAGCACCGGCGTCAACGCACCCGGCACCCGCACCGGCCCGGAGGTGTCGAACGGCAGCCCGGTCCAGCGCCGCCAGTCCGCGAGCGTCCCGGTCACCGTCATCGACCGGGGCGCGACCCGCTCGATCACCCCGCCCGCCCGCACGTGCACCCGCAGCCACGGATCGGCCGGCAGGCCGTCGGGGCGGCGGCGGGCCGCGTACTCGGTCATCGGCACGTCCGGGGCGTCGGCCTTGCCGTTCGGGCGCACCGGCGCCACCAGCGTGTCGAACCCGGCGCGGGCCACCGCCGCGCGCATGGCCGCGAGCATCAGCCCGGACACCCCGCCGCCGCGCCGGTCCGGGCGCACGCAGATCTCCAGCGCGGACACCAGGTTGGGGGTGGACCCGGTGAGCCGGCCGAGCGTGGCCCGCTGGATCACCCGGTCCCAGCCGCCGTCGGGCAGCTCGTCCTCCGTCCAGCGCAACGGCGCCGCGTAGCCCCGGGCGACGGCCCGGCCCGGCTCGGCCGGGTCGACGGCGGCGAAGACGAACTCGGGGTACGTCTCGTGTGCGACGCCGTAGTAGAGCGCGCCCATCGGATCCCAGAGCATGAACGGCGGCCAGGCGCCGTCGAAGTCGGTGTCGAGCAGCGGCGCCAGGTCGGGCCGCTGCGCCAGGGTCACGATCTCCAGAGTCACGCCGGGGAGGCTAGAGCCGCGTGGCCCGGACCGCACGCCGTTTTGTCCGCGCCGCTGGTTAGGCTGCCGGCATGGCAGATCCGTTCCGGGTGCGCGTCACCGTGCGCGGCTACGAACTCGACACGCAGGGGCACCTCAACCAGGCGGTCTACCTCCAGTACGCCGAGCACGCCCGTTGGGAGTGCCTGCGCGCCTCCGGCATCGGCCAGGACCGGCTGATCGCCGGCGGCGTCGGGCCGGTCGCGCTGGAGGTGACTGTGCGTTACCTGCGGGAGTTGCGCGGCGGCGACGAGGTCGACGTGACCTGCGAGTTCCACTGGGGCGAGGGCAAGACGTTCCGGATCGGCCAGGAGTTCACCCGCGCGGACGGCACCCCCGTCGCCTCGGTGTCCGGCGTCGGCGGCCTGCTCGACCTCGCCGAACGGCGGCTGGTGCCCGACCCGCGCGAGCGGTTCCGGGCACTGGCCACCGACCCCGCGCCGATGAGCCTGTAGCGCCCGGTCAGCCCGCCGCGCGCAGGTGGGCGAGCACTGCCAGCACCCGCCGGTTGGTGTCCTCGTCCGGCGGCAGGCCGAGCTTGGCCAGGATGTTGCCCACGTGCTTGCCGATCGCCGCCTCGGTCACGTGCAGCCGCGCCGCGATCGCGCTGTTGGAGTGCCCCTCGGCGACCAGGCCCAGCACCTCCCGCTCCCGGGGGGACAGCGCGCCGAGCGGGTCGCGCGGGCGGCGCAGCAGGTGCCGCACCACGTCCGGGTCGACGGCGGTGCCGCCGGCCGCCACCCGGCGCAGCGTCGCGGCGAACTCCTCGACGTCCGCCACCCGGTCCTTGAGCAGGTAGCCGACCCGGTTGCCGTCGCCGCTGTCGAGCAGCGCGGCGGCGTACCCGCTCTGCACGTGCTGGCTGAGCACCACCACGGCGAGGTCCGGGCGTTCGGCGCGCAGCGCGACCGCCGCCCGCAGGCCGTCGTCGCGGTGCTGCGGCGGCATCCGGATGTCGGTCACCAGCAAATCGGGCCGGTGGGTGCGGACCGCGTCGAGCAGGTCCGGGGCGGAGCCGACGGCGGCGTCCACAGCGAAACCGAACCGGGTCAGCAGGCCCACCAGGCCCTCCCGGAGCAGCACCTCGTCCTCGGCCAGGACGACCCGGATCACGGACGGCACGGCAGCTCCACCCGCACGAGGGTAGGCCCACCGGGCGGGCTGGACAGCAGCAGCCGCCCGTCCACCGCCGCCACCCGGTCCGCGAGCCCGGTCAGACCGGTGCCGCGCGCCGGGTCGGCGCCGCCCCGGCCGTCGTCGCGCACCTCCACCACCAGCAGTCGTTCGTCGCGGATCAGGCGCACCTGCGCCCGGGTCGCCCCGGAGTGCCGGGCCACGTTGCCGAGCGTCTCCGAGACCACGTACCAGGCGGTGGTCTGCACCAGGTCCGGCACCGGGCGGGTCAGGTCGGCGTGCACGGTGACCGGGACGACCGACCGGGCGGCCAGATCACCGACGGCGGCGGCCAGGCCGAGTTCGGTGAGCTGCTGCGGGCGGATGCCCTGGACGATCCCGCGCAACGTCACCATCAGCTCCTTGGCCTGCTCGTGCGCCGCCGCGAGCGGCCTCGCCGCCGGGGAGCCGTCCGGCACGTCGAGGCGGGCCAGCCCGAGCTGGAGGGTGAGGCTGGTCAGGCGCGGCTGCACGCCGTCGTGCACGTCCCGCTCGACGCGGCGGCGCTCGGCCTCGTAGGCGCTCACCAGGCGGGCCCGGGACCGGGTCACCTCGCGCAGCGCCGTCCCGCCGGGCGCGTCGTCGAGCAGCAGGCGGGCCACCGCCGCCTGGGCCGCGACGAGCAGCCCGGCCAGGTAGACCAGCGCGGGGACCGCCAGCAGACCGGCGACCGCGTACGGCACCGCCTCGGCGGGGGAGTCGACAGTGGCCCAGATCAGCACGATGCGTTCCTCGCCGCCGGCCAGCCACGGACCGGCCACCAGCGCCACGTCCAGCAGCACGAGCAGACCGAACATCCCGTACGCCAGCGGCACCGCCACCCCCAGCACCGCCAGGTACGCGCCCTCCCGCCATCCGGTGGCGGTGGTGAGGCGGGCGACGATCCCACGCCATTTCGGCGCGGTCACCGGTCGGTCGTCGACCAGGCCGAGACGCCACCGCTCGACCGCCGCCACCGGCGCGCCGGCCAGCGGCGCGAACGCCACCACCGCCAGCGCCAGCACGGCCAGCACCGCCAGCGCCGTGGCGTCGACCGGGCGGCCCCGCCGCAGCGCGCCGGCCACCAGCAGCAGCGGCGCGGCGACCACCGCCGCGCCGAGCGCCGCCGCGCCGGCCAGGGGCAGGGTCGTGACGGCGTACGCCAGGGCCCGCCACGGCCACGCGGACAGCAGGTAGCGGCGGCGGCGCAACGCGCCGGCCAACCCGTGATCAACGGTCATGGCCCGACGCTAGCCAGGCCACACCGTGCTTCCCAGCCGGCTGGACCCCGCTTCCCGGGTAGGTCTGGCCCTACCTCGAACCGGCCCGCCACGCCCCGTGCGCCGGGGCGCCCCGAGACGGTGCACTCGTCGGGTGAGAAACCGCCTCGCGGGCGCCTGCTGGCTGCTCGCCGCCGTGTCGTTCCTGGCCGCCAACGTCCTCGTCGGCCTGGCCTGGGACCAGCCCCGGTTCAGCTGGGCCGAGCACAACATCAGCGACCTCGGCAACGTGACCTGCGGCGTGTGGGACACCAGCCGGCCGCGTCCGGTCTGCTCACCGTGGCACGCGGGCATGAACGCCGTGTTCGTCGGCGCCGGGCTGCTGCTCGCGGTCGGCGCGCTGCTCGCGCGCCGGGCGCTGCGCCCGGGCCGCGCCGCGACCGTCACCGTGGCGTCGGCAGTGGCCGCCGGGCCCGGGTACGTGCTGGCCGGTCTCTACCCGGCCGACGTGGACGAGAACCTGCACGTGCTCGGCGCGCTGCTGGTCTTCGCGCTCGGCAACGCGGCGCTGCTGGCCGCCGCGCTCGGCCGGTCGCCGCTGCTGCGTGAGCTGCGGACCGTCAGCGCGGTCCTGGGTCTGCTCGGCCTGGCCGGCACCGTGCTGTTCCTGTCCCGGGTGGACGCCGGCATCGGCGTGGGCGGCATGGAGCGTGTCGCCGTGTTCCCGTTGTTCGCCTGGGTGACGACGGCCGGGCTGCGGCTGCTCGGGCTCTGTCGGTCCCGGCCCCTATCCTGACCGGATGGAGCTGGCGTTCAGCGGCGAGGTGTGGTTCTGGCGCGGCCCGGCGCCGTACCACTTCGTCACGGTGCCCGACGAGCAGAGTGCGGCGATCGAGGCCGCATCGGCGTCGGTCACCTACGGCTGGGGCATGATCCCGGTGACGGTCCGCATCGGCGGCACCGACTGGCGGACATCGCTGTGGCCCAAGGACGGCCGGTACGTGGTGCCGCTGCGGGTCGCGGCGCGCCGGGCCGAGGGCATCGAGCTGGGTGACCGGGTCGACGTGCGGCTGACGGTGGACGTGTGACCGGGCCGGAGCTGGCCGAGGCGGGCCGGCTGCTGGCCGCCGCGCGCCGGCCGGTGGTGTTCACCGGGGCCGGCATGTCGGCGGAGAGCGGCGTGCCGACGTTCCGGGACGCCCAGACCGGGCTGTGGCAACGCTACGACCCGCAGGAGCTGGCGACACCGGCCGCGTTCCGCGCCGACCCGGCGCTGGTCTGGGGCTGGTACGAGACACGTCGGCGCGGGGTTCGCCGGGCGCTACCGAATCCGGGGCACCGGGCGGTGGCGGCGATCGCGGCCCGGCTGCCGGAGACCGTGGTGATCACGCAGAACGTCGACGACCTGCACGAGCGCGGCGGCGTGCCCGCCCCGGTACGCCTGCACGGCAGCCTGTTCGCGCCCCGCTGCTCGGCCTGCGCCCGGCCCGCGCCGCTGCCGTCGGACCTGCCGCCGTCCGCCGGTCCGCCGGAGCCGCACGACGGGGCGGAACCGCACGACGGGGCGGAATCGCACGGCGGGGCGGAATCGCATGCGCCGGAGGCGCACGACGGGCCGCTGGACCCGCCCGCGTGCGCCGACTGCGGCGCGCCGGTGCGGCCCGGGGTGGTGTGGTTCGGCGAGGCGCTGCCGTCGGCCGCGCTCGACGCGGCGGTCGAGGCGGCCTCCGGTTGCGACCTGCTGCTGACGGTGGGCACCTCCGCGCTCGTGCACCCGGCCGCCGAGATCCCGCTCGTGGCGGCCCGTCTCGGCGCGCCGGTGGTGCAGGTGAACCCGGTACCGACGCCGCTGGACGCGATCTGCGCGGTGAACCTGCGCGGCCCGGCCGGCGACGTGCTGCCCGCGCTGGTCCGCGCCGCCTGGCCGGACGACGCGGTCGGCTGAACTGACCGCAGGCCGAGCCCGGCGTGATCCCGGGAATCGCCCGATCGCCCGCCCTGCGCCACCTACCGTCGGCGCAGGAGGTGGACCGGCGGAGGGCGGCGGGCGTGGGACGCGAACGGGTGCGACGACGGCCGCGCGCGCCCCGGCCGGGGCCGGACGAGCGTCGGGTCACGCCCTTCGAGATCTTCTTCGACCTGGTCTTCGTCTTCGCGCTCACCCGGATCATGGCGCTGATCGAGCCGCACCCGACCCCGGCGGGGATGGCCAAGGGCCTGCTCCTGCTCGTGCTGCTCTGGGTGGCGTGGTTGTCGTACACCTGGTTGGGCAACCACACGCCCGCCGACGTCGGGGTGGTGCGCGGCGGGTTCCTGGTCGCGATGGCCGCGTTGTTCCTGGCCGCGCTCGCCATGCCGCAGGCGTGGACGCCGGGCCCGGGGCTGGACGGTCCGTTGATCGTCGTGCTGGCCTACGTGGTGCTGCGCGCGGTGCACCTGACGCTGTTCCACTGGGCCGCGGCGGGTGACCCGGAACTGCGCGCCCGGATCCGGTTCTTCGCGTGCGTCAGCGCCGTCGGCTGGGTGCCGCTGCTGCTCGGCGCGCTGCTGGACGGTGCCGCGCACGCGGCGCTGTGGGTGCTGGGCTTCGCCGTCGAGGTGGCCGGGCAGCGGCTGTCGTACGCCCGCCGGGGCGCCTGGCCGCTGCGCAGCCCGACGCACTTCGCCGAGCGGTACGGCCTGGTGCTGATCATCTCGCTGGGGGAGTCGGTGGTGGCCGCGGGAGTGGGCGCGGCCTCGGCGGTCACCGAGCCGTCGGTCCTCGCCGTGGCGCTCGTCGGTTTCGTGGTGACCGTCTGCCTCTGGTGGCTCTACTTCCGCAGCACGTCCCCGGAGGCGGCCCGGGCGCTCGCCGCCGCACCGGCGGCGCGTCGGGACCGGATGGCCGCGGACGCCTACAGCCAGACCCATCTGCTGCTCGTCGCCGGCGTCATCTACCTGGCGCTCGGCATCGAGCAGGTGCTGGAGCACGTCGCCGACCCGGAGGCCGGGCCCCGGCTGAACCGCTCGGCCGCGGTGGCGCTGTTCGGTGGCGCGGCCGTCTACCTGGCCGGACGGCTGCTGTTCCGGCGGCTGACCGGTCAGCCGGTGGGAGCGGCCCGGCTGGCCGTCGCCGGTGCGGCGTTGCCGCTGGCCGCGCTCGGGACGGCGCTGCCGCCGGCGCTGGCGCTGGCGGCGCTGGCCGGGCTGTTGCTGGTCGCGATCGCCGTCGATCGGCGCGGTGAGCCTTCCGCCGCCGGGCGGTCGGCGAATCAGCCGGTAGGCCGGGTCGCCGGGGGCGGAGGGTGAGCCTCACGCGTCGCGCGGCGCCCGCTTCGGGAAGACGGTGTACGCGACCGGCCAGAACACCAGCCAGCCCGCCATCACCACGGTGAGCCGGCCGGCCCACGCCCACAGTTCGGCGGTGCGCTCGCCGTCGCCGACCAGGGCGATGCCGCCGAGCAGCACGGCGCAGGCGACCGCCCAGCCGATCATGCCCTTGCCCCACTCGAGCCACTCGTGCCGGGCCCGCGCCATCCCGTACTTCGGGGCCCGGCGCGGGGGAGGCCCGCCGGCGAACCGGTGCGCGAACCGCTCGTCGGCCCAGCGCACCATGCTGTGCCCGAACGCCACCGAGAACCCGAGGTACGCGGCGGCGAGGCCGTGGGCGAACGTGGCTGTCGCGCCCCGGCGCAGGTCGATCATCGTGGCGGCCAGCAGCACGAGATCGACCACGGGCACGGCGATCAGCAGCGCCGCGCCGAGGCGGGGCCGGCGCAGCGGGTACCGGGCGATCAGCCCGGCGAGCAGCACCACCCAGAACGCCACCTCGCATCCGACGATCACTGCCACGAGCATGCGGCCTCCTTTTTTAGTACGATGTGCGATAACCGTAGCAGCGTTCGTCGACCAGGTTCGGAGGGGCCCGTGCCCAAGATCGTCGACCACGACGCGCGCCGTGCCGAGCTGGCGCGGGCGATGTGGCGGGTCGTCTACCGCGACGGCGTCGGCGCCGCCACCGTGCGCAGCATCGCGGCCGAGGCGGGCTGGTCACCGAGCGCGCTGCGGCACTACTTCGCGACCCAGACCGAACTGCTGGTGTTCGCCATGGAGCACGTACAGGCCGAGGCGGCCGAGCGGATCGCCGCCGACGACCGGACCGGCAGCCCCCGCGAGGTCGCCCAGCGGGTGCTGGAACACCTGCTGCCGCTGGACCGGCAGCGCGTCCGCGAGGCCGAGGTGTGGCTGCTGCTCGCCGCGCGCGCCCAGACCGACCCGGCCGCGCGATCCCGGATGGCCGAGGCGGACGACGGCATCCGCCGCGCCGCCGAGTTCGCCGTCTGCCTCCTCACCGGGGAACCGGGCCCCGACCCCGAGGCGGTCGCCGGGCTGCACGCCCTGCTCGACGGGCTCGCGCTGCACGCGCTGCTGCACCCCGAGCGGATGCCACCCGGGCGCGCCCGGGCGCTGCTCGGCGCGCACCTGGACACGCTCGCCGCGTCCTGACCGCCCTGGCCGCGTCCTGAGCGACTCAGTCGCCCGGACGCCGGCCCATCGCCGCGCCCAGCTCGGCGCGGCTGGCGATGCCCAGCTTGCGGTAGACCCGGGCCAGGTTCGCCTCGACCGTCTTCGGGCTGATGTAGAGCGCGTCGGCGATGAGCCGATTCGTCTGCCCCCGGGCGGCGAGCCGGGCCACCCGCTCCTCCGTCGCGGTGAGCGCCGTCGGTGCCGGGGTGCGGGCGCCGATGCGGCCCAGCTCCGCCCGCGCCCGGTCGGCGAACGCGGACGCGCCGAGCGCGTCGAACTCGGCCACCGCCGCGTCGAGCGCCGCCCGCGCCTCCCGCCGCCGCCGCACCCGCCGGTACGCCCGCCCGGCCGCGAGCAGGCAGCGGGCCCGGTCCAACGGCAGCACCGCCTCCGGCACCGTGGCCCGGGCCTGCGTCAGCGCGTCCAGCGCCTCGCCCGGGTCCGCGCCCGTCGCGCCGGCCAGCAGCACCCGGCTGCGGGCCAGCCCGAGCGTCGTCCACGGCCGCGGCAGCCGCGCGTGCCGCCGGGCCAGCCGGTCCAGCGCCGCGTGCGCGGTGTCCAGGTCACCGGCGCCCACGCACGCCTCGATCCAGTCCGGCTCGAACCGCTGCCCCAGCGGCTCGACGATGCCCGAACCGTCCAGGTCGGCCGCGAGCGAGCCGTACGCCGCCGCGGCCGTGACCCACTCGCCCGAGGCGAGCGCCACCAGCCCGGTGAGCTGATGGTGCAGCCGGCGGCTCCACGCGTCGCCGAGGTCGTCGTCGCGACGTAGCCCGGCGGCGGTGGCACCCGCCCGCGCCAGCCGGCCCCGGTGCGCGTCGAGCATGCCGGCCAGCCAGCTCTCGCCCACCAGGCCGGTGCCGAGCTGCTCACCCAGGTCACGGGCGTCGGCGATGTGTGTACCGGCCTCGGCGAACCGCCCGGCGAGCAGTTCCGTCTCGCCGAGGTGGGTGAGCGCCTCGTGCCGCAGCGGGTCGTCCCCGCGCGCCACCGCCCGGTCCAGCATCAGGTGCAGCCGGGCCCGGGCCCGGTCGTGGTCGTCCACGGCCTTCCACCAGATCGCCGGCACCGAGCCGGCCAGGTAGGACGGTTCGCCGGCCTCCAACGCCAGCGCCCGGTCGAGCAGGCCGGTCGGCGCCTCGCCACCGGCGCGTACCTCGTGGAAGAAGAACAGCAGCAGCGCGGCGGTGAACAGCGGGCGGTGGTCGTCGCGGTCGGAGAGCCGGGCGATCGCCGCCCGCGCGTGCGCCCGCGCGGCCTCCGGCTGGTCGTGGAACATCGTCAGGTGCGTGTGGATCCGCCCGGCCAGGTCCCCGTCCGGCCCGGCCGCGGCGAGCGCCTGCTCGGCCACGCGCACGGCGGTGACCAGGTCGTCGGCGCACCAGGCGACGAGGGCGCGCAACAGCAGCGCCTCACCCCGCTCGGCGCCGGTCAGCTCCTCGGCCGCGGCCTCGGCGGCCCGGCCGGCCGCCGCGTAGTCCCCGCTGTCGATGCGGCACTGCACCGCGTCGAGGCGACGCCGGTTGCGGTCGGCGGTGGCGGCCTGCGGGGTCAGCTCGGCCGCCCGGGCGTACCAGTCGGCGGCGAGCGCGGGCGCGCCGCGTATGCGCTGCCGGGCCGCCGCGGCGGCCAGGTCGGCGGCGACGTCCGCGTCCGGCGCGACAGCGCACCGGGCCAGTTGCCGGGCCCGCTCGTCGGGGTCGGCGACCGCGCGGGCGAGCACCGCGTGCAGGCGCCGCCGGGCTCCCGGCGGGATGCTCTCCCGGACCGCCGCGGCGTACCGGGGGTGGGCGAAGCTGATCCGGCTCGGCGTGACCACGACCAGCCCGGCGTCCTCCGCCGCGTCCAGCGCGCCGGGCGGCATGCCCGCCGCCGTCAGGTCCCGCATGTCCGGCACGGTCAGCAGCGCGGCCAGCCGGACCGCCTCCCGGCTCGGGCCGGGCAGCGCCCGCAGCGTCTCGGCGAGCAGCCGGCGCAGCGACGACGGTACGGGCAGGTCCTCGTCGTGCGCGGGTGGGCGGGGCAGCCGCAGCACCGCCCGGGCCAGTTCGACGGCGAGCAGCGGGTTGCCGTCGGCGTCGCGTGCCAGCCGCTCGACCAGCGGGCGGCTGAGCGTGCCGCCGACGCGGGCCTGAAGGATGCGGTGCAGGTCGGGCGCGGGCAGCGGCGGTACGTCGGCGCGCAGCAGCGGGTGCCGGCCGGTCGGGTCGTCGTCCAGCCCGAGCGGCACCGGCGTCGCCGGGGTCTCGCCGGTGCGGTGGGTGGCCAGGACGGCGGGCCACCGGGACAGCCGGCGCAGCGCGAACCGCAGCGCCCGGGCGCTCGGCAGGTCCAGCCACTGCGGGTCGTCGACGGCGAGCAGGAGCCGGGGCGCGTCCGTGACCGCCGCGTCGAGCAGGGTGCGGGTGGCGGCGCCCACTGCCCGTTCGTCGACCGCCGCGCCGTCGTGCTCGCCGGTCAGGAGCACCATGTCGGCCGCCGCGCGTTGCGGCGCCGGCAGCCCCGGTAGCGCGTCGGCCAGCGGGCGCAGCACGTCCGCCAGCGCCGCGTACGGCAACGCGCTCTCGGCCTCGGTGGGCGCGGCGGACAGCACCCGCCAGCCGGTGCGCCGGGCGTGGTCGAGCACTGCTCGCCACAGCGTCGTCTTGCCGATGCCGCTGGGACCGTCGAGGAGCACCGGAGTGCCCGCCGCCAGGGCGCGCCACACCCGCTCGACGACCGCGTCGCGGCCGACCAGTGCGGCGTCCATGGCGGGATGGTGGCACAGCCGCGCCCCCGAACCCAGCGTCGGCGCGGCCTAGCCCGGAACCTGTCCGCATATCGAGACGGGCGGGATCACCTCCTGGTTGCGGTAGACGTCGGCGCTCCAACTCGGCCCGCTGGTCGCCGCGATCGGCGGGATCCGGGGCGCCCGGGACGGGCTGAGCAGGCTGAGGAACTTGTTGATCACTTGGACGACGGGTTCCAGGATGCGGTAGCCGATGCCGAACCTCGCCCGTACGCCGAGGCCGACGCCCCGGCACACCGCGTACGGGGCGCCGAGCGCGGACCCGATCGTGGCCCCGTACGAGGTGACCAGCTCGAACCAGATGCCGGCGGTGAACAGGAACGCGCTGATCCCCATGGTGAACCGCACGCCGTGCCGCACGACCAGCCCCATCACGCCGACCGGCACGCCGGTGAGCGAGTCGAGCAGGCTCACCCGGCGCGCGAAGCCCTCCGTCACGCGCGACCCCACCTGGCCGTTCGCGTAGCCGAACCCGAGCTTGCCGGCGAGGGCGTACTCGCCGGAGCCGCGGAACGTGCCCAGTTTCGCGCCGAACGCGGTGGCCACCTCCAGCGTCTGGCTCACCGTGAACGACAGCGGCAGGCCGGCGACCAGCCCGATCGGGAACGCGATGTCGACCGGGACCGGGAACGTCCTGCGGTGGTTCTGCCCGCCGTCGACGCCGGCGGTGAAGTCCACCTTGATGCCGAAGCCGCCGCCGATCTCCAGCTCGGCCCGGGTCACCTTGCCCGCGCCGATGGCCAGGTGGAACGACGCGGCCGGGCGGCCGACTGTGAGCGTGACGGTGCCGGCGAGCCGGACGCCGCCGTCGTCGTACGTGAAGTGCGTGCCGACGCCACCGGCGCAGCAGAACGTCCGTACCCGGTAGCCGTGGGCGCTCGCGGCGGCCTGCCCGCCCGGCGCGGGCGGCGGCTGCGCGGGCGCGACGGCGAGCGGCCGGGATCGGCCGAGCGTGCCGCCGGCCGCCGCGGCGTCCCGGGTCCACGACGGCTCACCTGCTACGTAGACGGTCGGCTGGTCGAGGGTGACGTCGTCCCCGCCGAACGTGCCGTCGCGGATCACCTCGGTGAGTGTGACCGGGCCGATCGTGACGACCAGGTCGTCGCCGTCCTCGGCCAGGTCGAGCACCCGGCCCACGCCGCGTCCGGTGAGGAACATGACCCGGCCGGGCGCGAGCCGGTCGGCGTCGCGCGCGCCGGGATCGAGCCGCCAGGTCAGCCCGTCCGGGCTCACCGACCGCACGGTGCGGCTGCCGCCACCGACCAGCACCACGTCCGGTTGCAGCGTGACGTCCTTCCCGGGCGCCGGCGCCTGCCCGTACCGGGGCTGCCCGTCGTCGGCCGCGTCGGCCGGGCCGGGCGTGGGGCCGCCGCAGCCGGTCACCGCCAGCAGCGCCGCCACGCCGGCCGCGAGCAGCCGACGGCCGCGCACCGGCCGCCTCACATCCGGCCGGCGACGGTACGGGCGAGCCGTTCCAGCGGCGCCCGGTTCTCCTGCGGGTCGTTGAGCCGCACCAGCCGCACCGCGACCCACAGGTCGCCCTTGCGCAGGAAGAACGCCTCCGCGGTGAGCAGAGCCTCGTCGGCAGTGCCGGCCAGCTCACGGATCTCGTGCTCGAGTTGCCGCTCGATGTCGAGGTACTTCTTGGCGCCGTCACCCACGAACACCTCGACCTGGGCGGTCGGCCCGCTCGTCGGCCCTGTGTAGGTGCACGACTGCCCGGCGGCGACCGGCTCGTCGAGGGGCGTGCCGGCGAGACGTTCGGCGTCGGCCTTGGACACCAGCGCGCAGGCGTCCGGCCCGGCGGCGTCGTCCACCGGTTCAGCGCTCGGCTCGGCCGGCGCCTCCCCGGTCGGGTCCGCGACCGGCGAGCCCGCGCCGGGCGCGGCGGCACCGGCGGCCGGCGGTTCGCCGCCGCCGCAACCGGCCGGCGCGGTGAACAATGTCGCGGTCAACGCGAGCGCGATCAGTCGACGGGTTCGCATGCCGGCCCCCGCTCAGGCCGGGATCGCGTCGAGCGTGCGGCGCAGGATCTGCTCGTTGCCGGCGGTGCCGCCGCCGAAGCTGCTGATCGTCACCGTGTACGTGCCCTTGCCGTCGATCAGCACCGCCTCGCCGCGCACGTCCTTGACCGCGAGGTAGCCCCGCTCGCCCCGGTCCAGGTCGACGACCTTCTCGTACTGCTGGCCGGCCTGCTCGTGCTGGTAGTCGTAGGTGGCCTTGCCGGCGGTGGCCGAGGCCGTGGTGACCGCCAGCTGGGCGATGCCGTCGCCGAACGAGCAGTTGCCCTCGTCGCGCAGCTTCCGGTCGACCAGTTCGGAGACCTGGGCGGCGGTGAACGGGCACGGCGGCCGCACGTCGTCCACCGCGCCCGCGTCGGTGTCGCCGCCGTCCTCGCCCGCCACGGTGTCGGCCGCGCCTCCGTCGAGCACGTCGCCGCCGGAGTCGCACCCGGCCGGCGCGAGCAGGGCGAGCAGCACCAGGGGCAGCGCCAGGCGGGCGCGGTGGAGACGGGCGGTCCGGGCCGGTGTGAGCGCGTCAGTTGCCATGCCTGCGACGCTAGGCGCGACGTCACCGCCGGTAATCGGGGGTTTCCCTATGCGGTGACCTTGGCGGCAGGCTCGCGCGCCCCGGTAGGCGGCGTGTCCGGGCCGCCGCGCCACCCCACCCGGACGGCGAGCCGATCCAGGTAGCCGACCATGAGCGCGACGAACAACACCACGAACAGGATCAGCATGGGCAGCGGCAGGACCAGGCCCAGCGGAAGCTCGCCCCCGGCGCCGAAGGCGCGGCCGGCGATCATCTGCACCAGCGCGGGAGCGGTGAGGCTGTCCGGGCCCCGGCCCACGAGCATCGACCACAACGGCGACTGGGCGTGTGCCAGCCAGGTCGGCAACGCGGTCACGGCCAGCATCGGCAGCGCCGGCAGCAGCAGCGTACGGCCGGCGCCGCCGCCGGAACGCCACCGCTCGTGCTGGCCCCGGAACAGCAGCGTGAACGCGAACAGCGCGGGCACCGACAGCCAGGTCGGCGGCACCAGGCCGAGGAACAGGCCCAGCTGTTCGCGCTCCGTCGTGCGTTCGAAATTGGCGATGGCCAGCGGGCCGGCGCCGGCGAACAACCACGGCGCGAACGGCACCAGCAGCAGCTCGCTCCAGCGCCCCAGCGGGCGCAGCGCGCCGATCCCGAACCCGGCCAGCGCCGCGACCGTCACCGCAACGAGTGTGGACAGCAGCGGCGGCACCCAGGTGTTGGCGAACAGGTTCGCCGTCTCGACCCCCTTGGGCAGGGGCCCGGTGTCGGCGGAGAAGTTCCGCAGCCACGGCAGCGACGCCCAGACGGTCACGCCGAGGACGACGACGAGCGCGACAGCGGTCAGCCCGACGAGCAGCGGCCGGCGGCCGGTGAAGGACTCCGCCTCCCGGACGGCCGGGCCGTCCCGCCAGCCGTCGAACTCGATGCGCAGCCGGGTGGCCAGGATGAGCGTCACCGCGGCCATCCCGAGCAGCCCGAGCAGCACCAGCAGCAGCGTCGACGTGGCGGACCCGACACCGAAGCGCATCGTCCGGAAGGTGGTCTGCACGGCGGTGAACACCGGCGTCGCAGTGGATTCGCCGCGCGGCCCGCCGCCGGTCAGGATCACCGGGGCGGTGTAGGTCTGCAGGGCGGCGGCGAGGACGCCCAGGCCGAGCAGCCCGCCGACAGTCAGCATGGCGGGCGCGGGCCGCTGGTCGGGGTCCCGCCGGCGCAGGGCGCTCAGGTACAGCGTCGCGGCCACCGCGACGACCAGCCCGAACGTCACCTGTGCCAGCGCCGAGACGAGGAACGTCCGGGGGGACTGCAGATCCTGGGTGAGGGTGCCGTCCTCGATGCCCTCGGCGCGCCGGCCGAGGTACACCGCGACCGGCGCGTACGCGGCGAGCGGCAGCGCCAGCACGCCCCGGGTGACCAGGCGGGCCACCCGGCCGGCCCGGTCGGCGAGGACGGCGAGCAGCGGCGCGGCGAGCAGCGCCACCGCCAGCGGGATCAGGGCGAGCAGCACCGCGAACCCGACCTGCCCGGCGAAGCCGGAGGTGAGGGCGGCCTCGTAGTTCGCCGTACCGGCCGACTCGCCCGAGCCGCGCGGCCCGTCACCCTGGAAGCTGCGGGCCACTGTGGACAGGGTGGGCAGGACGTACGACCAGACCCAGGCGATCACGGCCGGGACGATCAGCGCCAGCCCGATCAGGGTCTGCGCCGGGCGGTTCGGCTGGGTGTGCTGGGGCGCTGGCGCCTGCGGTGTTGCCGGCTGATTCATCGGGACATCCACTCTCGAAGATCGACGATCACGGCCGTCGCGACGGTAACCGATGCCGTCCACGTCGGCAGCGCGACCGGACCGCTGCCGGGCGGGGCGGCTACTGTCGCAACCGTGCGGAGCAAGCAGGAGCTGACCACGGCGATCCGGGGACGACGGCGGGCGGCGCTGGTGGTCAACGCCCACTCCCGCCGTGGCCGGCGGCTCTACGACACCGTCCACGCACGCCTGCGCGCGGCCGGGTTCACGCTGCTCGGCGCGTACCCGGTGGACCGGCCCGGCGAACTGGACCGGGTGCTCGCCGAGGCCGCCGACCTCGAGCCGGACCTGCTGGTCACCGGCGGCGGCGACGGCACCGTCGGCGCGGCCGCCCGGCTGCTCGCCCACCGGGACGTCGCGCTGGGTCTGCTGCCGCTGGGCACCACCAACAACTTCGCCCGCACCGTCGGCGTGCCGCTCGACCTGGACGCCGCGATCGCGGTGCTCACCGACGGCAAGGTGATCGACGTCGACCTGGGCCTGATCGGCGACACCCGGTTCACCAACCACGTCGGGATCGGGCTGTCCGCCGACATCATGCAGGCCGCGCCGCCGGGGCTGAAGCGGGCCGCCGGGCGGCTCGCGTACCCGATGACCGGGCTGGGTCTGCTGGCCCGGCACCGGCCGCTGCGCGTGACGGTCCGCGCCGAGGGACGCGAGCACACGTTCACCACCCATCAGGTGTACGTGGCAAACGGCGGTTTCCACGCCGGCCGCCCGATCACCGCCGACGCCACCGCCGACGACCGGCTGCTGGTCGCGTACCCGGTGGGTGGGCCGACCCGGCGCGGGCTGCTGCGCGAGACGGCGCGCAACGCGGCGGCCGGCCACCGCCGCACGCTCGGCGACGAGCCGTTCCTGGCGGTACGCCAGCTGTGGCTGGACACCGACCGGCCGGCCCGCATCGAGGTCGACGGCGAGCCGTACGGGCAGACCCCGGTCCGGATCGGTCTGGACCCGAACGCGCTGCGGCTGATGGCCCGGGCGGACAGCCCGGACCACTGAGCCGGTCAGGCCCAGTGCTCCTCGTCGGGCAGCGGGATCTCCGTGTTCTGCTCCACCGCGTCGGAGGCGGTCAGATCGTCGCGTACCGACTCGCCCAGGCCGGCGCGGTCGCTCGGCGGGCGCAGCACGCCCTGCTCGGCCAGGTCCGCCTCGCTCGCCTCGGGCACCGCCCTGTCTACCGTGTCGGGTGGCCCGACGAGCGTCTCGTCCTGCCGCTGTTCCTGCGCGTCGGCCTCGGGCGGGCGGCGCAGCGCGTCCTCGCTCACGCGGTGCGCCGCACGTACGGGGCGCTCTGGTCGGCCACGTCGCCGTACTCGGCGGGAAGCTGCGTGACGACCTGGGTGTACGCGGCCGGGTCGACGGCGTCGCGCAGCACGTCGAACACCGCCGTGATGCCGTCGCGGGCGGCGTCCACGTCCACGTCGGCGCGTCCGCTGACCCGCTCCACGAACACGTCGAGCCCGAACGGCTCGGCCGCCTCGGCCGGGCCGAACGCGTAGGCCCGCAGCGCCTCGGGCAGCTGGTCGGCAAGGTCGCGGGCCTCCCCGCCGTCGATCCGCTCGGCCAGCGTCGTCAACGTCGCCCGGGTGATCGCCGTGGCCTGCTCCGCGGACGCGCCGCACCGCCGGGCCACCGCGCCGATGAACTGATCCTGGTCCATCTCGCCGCCTTCCTCCGCTGGGATTGCCGGATTCCCACGCTGGACGTCGGCAAACGGGTCGCGAGCCCGAGGCGCCGGCGCCGCCGGGCCGGGGGTAGCGTGCAGCCCGGAACCCGCAGCAAGGAGGCCCCGACAGTGCAGCCGACGACCGTGGACGTGCCCACCCCCGACGGAACGGCGGACGCCTACCTGGCGCGGCCGGACTCCGGTGGCCCCTTCCCGCCCGTCCTGCTGTTCATGGACGCCTTCGGGCTGCGGCCCCGGGTGGCGGAGATGGCCGCGACGATCGCCGAGCGCGGATACGTCGTGCTGGCGCCCAACCTGTTTTACCGCGCCGGACGCGCCCCGCTGATCGACCTCGGCGCGCTCGCCGACGACAGCCGCCGCGGCGCCCTGTTCGAGAGCATCGGGCCGATGATGGCCGCGCTGACGCCGGAGACGGTGGCCCGGGACACCGCCGCCTACCTGGACTTCCTCGCCGCCCAGCCGGACGTCGCGCCGGGTCCGGCGGCGATCACCGGGTACTGCATGGGCGGCATGAACGCGCTGCGCGCGATCGAGGCGCTGCCGGACCGGATCGCCGCGGCGGCCGCGTTCCACGCCGGGCGGGTGGTCACCGACGCGCCGGACAGCCCGCACCTGGGCCTCGGCGCGGTGACCGGCGAGCTCTACTTCGGGCACGCCGACGCCGACCCGTCGATGACCGCCGAGCAGATCGCCGTGCTGGAGAAGGCGCTGGACGCGGCCGGTGTCACCTACCGCTCCGAGGTCTATCCCGGCGCCCGCCACGGCTACACCCAGTCGGACACGCCGATGTACGACGAGCAGGCCACGAAGCGGCACTGGGCCGCGTTGTTCGACCTGCTCGACCGCACCTTCGGGCGCTGATCCGGGCGCCGGCCGGGCCGGGCGGACGATTCACCGGCACGGGGGCGGGTAACCGGCGACATGGCCGACCGCCCTCGCGACACCGTCCGCTCGCCCCTGGACCGGGTGGTCGAGCGGGGCGGCAGCGCCCTCGCCCGGGCCCGTGCCGAGGGCGGCATGGCCAGCCGGAACCGGATGCGCCAACTGGAGATCACCGTGGTGATCTCCGCGCAGGCCGGGCTGGCCGCGGCGCTCGCCGCGCTGCTCGCCCAGTGGCTGCTCGGCTCCGGCGGGCACGTCTTCGCCCCGGCCGCCGCGGTCGGCACCATCGCCACCGCGATCGGCCAGCGGGCCCGGCGCACGTTCGAACTGCTCATCGGCGTGGGCCTCGGCATCGTGGTCGGTGACCTGCTGCGCGCCCTGCTCGGCAGCGGCTCCTGGCAGACCGGCCTGGTGGTCACGCTCGCCATCGCCACCGCGCTGCTGGTGGCCGGGCGCGGCGGCGCGCTGGTCGGCCAGGCCGGTGGTACGGCGGTGCTGATCGCCACGCTCGCGCCGGTGCAGCCCGGTCTGGAGCTGCCCCGGCTCTTCGACGCGCTGGTGGGTGGGCTGGTCGGCCTGTTCGTGGTGGCGCTGCTGCTGCCGGTCAACCCGATCCGGGTGCTGGGCAAGGCGGTGGAGCCGGTGACCGCCGGGCTCACCGCGCAACTCGACGCCGTCGCGCACGCGCTGACCCGGCGCGACGCCGACGAGGCTCAGCGCGCGTTGGAGGACCTGCGCGGACTCGAGCCGGACATCGGGCGGCTCAACGACGCGCTCAGCGGGGCCGAGGAGGTGGTGACCATCGCGCCCGTCCGCTGGCGCCGCCGGGCCCAGTTCCACAGGTACGCCGAGGCGACGCAGCACCTGGAACGGCTGGTGCTCTACGCCCGGTCGATCGCCCGGCGCTCCGCCACCGCGTTGCAGTACGACGAGCCGATCCCGCCCGCGCTGCCGGACGCGGTGGTCCGCCTCGGCGCGGCCACGCGGGAGCTGAACCGGGCCTGCCGCGGCGGCGACGACGAGGACCTGGAACGCACCCGGGAGTTGGTGCGGGAGGGCGCGGAGCTGGCCGGACGCGCGTGGTCGCAGGGGGTGCGCACCTACGGCGAAGCGATGATCAGCGACCTGCGGACCGCGCAGAGCGAGCTGCTGCGGGCCACCGGCTGCCGGGCCGAGGACGCCAACGGCAGCGTGCGCCGGGCCGCCGGCGCGGGCGAGGCCGAAGCGCGCCCGCCGATCCGGGCCCGGATGAGCCGGCCGGTCCGGCGCCGGGTGGCCGGGCGGGGCGTGCCCGGTCGGCGCCCGGACATGTTCCGCCCGCCGACCCGCGTCGGCTGAGCGCCGCCGAAGGCCACCGGGCGGCAACTGGCACCTGCCCCGGCCGGTCCGGCTCGTTAGCGTCGGCCCATGGACACCCGTCACGCCGCCCTGGTCGCGCGGTTCGCCGCGCTGACCACCGCTCACGTCGCCGACGCCTGCCTGCGCGCCGGCGTCGAGGTCCGGTGCGCTCCGGCCGCCGTACGCCCGGTGCTGCCCGGGCGGCGGCTCGCCGGGCCGGTCCGCCCGGCCCGGCACGTCGGCAGCGTGGACGTCTTCCTCGAGGCGATCGAGCGGGCCGCCGAGGGGGACGTGCTCGTCATCGACGACGGAGGGCGCACCGACCGGGCCTGCGTCGGCGACCTGGTGGTGCTGGAGGCGCGGGCCGCCAGGCTGGCCGGCCTGGTGGTGTGGGGCGCGCACCGCGACACCGCCGACCTGGTGGCGGTCGGGCTGCCGGTGTTCAGCCTCGGCGCCACCCCGAGCGGGCCGCTGGAGCTGGACCCGCGCCCGGACGGGGCGCTGGAGCACGCCCGGGTCGGGTCGTTCACCGTCGGCCCGCGGGACCTGGCCCTGGCCGACGACGACGGCGTGCTGTTCGTGCCCGCCGACCGGGCCGGGGACCTGTTCGACCTGGCCGAGTCCATCCGGGACACCGAGCGGCGGCAGGCCGACCGGATCCGGGCCGGCGAGTCGCTGCGGTCGCAGGTCGGCTTCGCCGCCTACCTGACGGCCCGCGCGGCCGACCCGGCGCTGACGTTCCGGGCGCACCTGCGCGCCGTGGGCGGCGCGATCGAGGAGTGAGCCGCTCAGCCGCCGCGCGCCCACAGCGCCAGGCGTACCCGGTTGGGGCTGCCGGTCTTCGTCATCAGGCTGGTGATGTGCGTCTTCACCGTGGTCACGCCGATGTGCAGCCGGTCGGCGATCTCGGTGTTCGACAGTCCGTCGGCCACCAGGTCCAGCACGTCCCGCTCGCGGGCGGTCAGCTCGGCCGCGCGCCGGGGCGCGCCGGCGCGGGCGTGCACCGCGCGTTCGACCAGCCGGCGCAGGATCTCCGGGCTGAACGGGCTGTCCCCGGCGGCGGCGCGGCGGATGCCGTCCAGCAGGTCGGCCGGGGGCGCGTCCTTGAGCAGGAAGCCGCAGGCGCCGGCGGTCAGCGCCGGGTAGAGGTGGTCGTCGTCGCCGAACGTGGTGAGCACCATGATCCGGGTGGCGGGCCGGTCGGCGAGGATCCGGCTGGTCGCGGTGATGCCGTCGACGCCGGGCATCCGCAGGTCCATCACCACCACGTCGGGCCGCAGCCGGGCGGCGAGGGCGATCGCGTCCCGGCCGTTGTCGGCCTCGCCGACCACGTCGAGGTCGGGCTGGGCGTCGCAGAGCATCCGCAGACCGGCCCGGATGAGGTGCTGGTCGTCGACCAGCAGCACCCGGATCACGCCGGCTCCGGCGTGCCCGCGCGGGGGCGGGGCGTGTCGGGGGCGGGCCCGGCCGCCGGCAGCACGGTCCGTACCCGCCAGCCGGACCCGGTGGGCCCGGCCTCCAGCCGACCGCCGAGCACCTCCACCCGTTCCCGCATGCCGACGATGCCGTGGCCGCCGCCGGAGGGCACCCCGGCCGGCGCCGCGCCCCGCCCGTCGTCGGACACCGCCCAGTGCACCGCGCCGTCCTCGACCGACACGGTCAGCTGCGCCCGCGCCGCCGCGCCCGCGTGTTTCGCCACGTTCGTCAACGCCTCCTGGGTCAGTCGCAGCACCGCCTGGCCGCGTACCGCGTCGAGCGCGCCGACAGCCGGGTCGACGTCGGCCTCCACCACGACGCCCGCCTGCCGGGCCCGGTCCACCGCCGCGCCGAGCGCCGCCGGAAGCGCCGACGGCTCGATCGCGGTCAGGGCGGCGTCGCCGCGTACGCCGTCCGGGTCACGCAGCACCGCCACCAGCCGCCGCAGGTCGGTCAGCGCCGCCGTGCCGGTGGCGTGCACGTCGTCGAACACAGCGCCGACCCGGGGGTCCAGGTCGGGCAGCACGTGCCGGGCCACCCCGACCCGCAGCACCATCGACGCGACGTGGTGCGCGAGCACGTCGTGCAGTTCCCGGGCGATGGCGCCGCGCTCGTCGGCGCGGGCCGCCCGGCTCTCCGACTCGCGCCGGCGCCGGTCCGCCTCGGCCCGCTCCTCGGCCTGCCGGCTCAGCTCCCTCGTGGTCCGCACGACCAGCCCGAGCAGCAGGGGCAGGCAGACGGTGACGGCGAGCCCGAACAGCCCGGTCAGCGCTGTGCGGACCGGTTCGCCGATCAAATTGGTCAGGTCGACGGCGGCGAGCAGCCCGGCGCCGAGCCAGATCGTGCGCGGCCGGGTGGCCCGCATGGTCAGCTCCAGCAGCGCCCAGCTCGCGCCGACCTGGTTGATCATCACGTCGTCGACCAGCGGGAACGCCGCCGCGAGCAGCGCCGACTGGAGGAGCAGGTTCAGCAGCGGCCGGCGGTGGCACAACAGCGCCAGGAGAAACGCCGGGACCGCCAGCGCCCACTGCGTTCCGGTGGGCCCGGGGCGTCCGTGCACGCCGACGACCAGGTAGCCGATGCCGCTGAGATCCAGCAGCAGGATCCGCGCGAGCGTGTCGCGTGCGTCGAACAGCCGACCGACCCAGCCCACCGCGTCAGCCTAGGCAACCGGCGCGGCCGGGGCCACCGCGTTGGCTCGCCGCCGCCGGACGGCGCGCAGTCCGAGATGGACGGCCAGCCCGAGCGGGCCGAGCAGGACGGTGAGCAGCAGCACCGGAGCGGTGAGCAGGGCCGGCAGCCCGCGCTCCCGCGCGTCCTGCCAGATCCACCGGCCGACGAACAGGTCGAAGGCGATCATGTGGGCCCAGGCCGCCGCCGCGCCGTCTGCGGTGCCGAGCAGGTCCCGCAGACCGTCGAGGGTGGGCGCTGTCACCACCGGCAGCACCGTTCCGAGCGACGGGAGCACGAGGACGGCGTAGACCAGCAGCACCGGCGCGACGATCAGCGGTGAGCCGACGATCCGGGCGGTCCAGGACCAGCGCGGCGCGAGGATCATCAGCGTCCAGAACGGGGCGGCGAGCAGGAACGTCAGGTCGAACAGGATCCCGGTCATCCGACGAGCACCACCCCGGCGCGGCGGGCCCGGCGCGCCAGCACCAGCGCGGAGGCGGTTGCCGTGGCCGCCACCAGCACTCCCGCCGCGGCGAGCGTGAGCGCGTCCGGGGCGAGCAGCGGCTGCCCGCGCAGGGCCTGGGCGGTCACCAGCAGCGTGAGTCCCGCGTACGCGGCCCCGCCGACGAGCACCAGCCGGGCCCGGGTCAGCCCGTCCAGCCGCCGGCCGAGGAACCGGTCGAGCAGGATCGCCAGCAGCGGCAGCGCCTGCAGCGCGTGCATCCCGACGAAGTGCCCGACGCGCAGGTCGCCGCCGGTGGTGCTCCAGCCGAGCAGCGGCAGCCCGGGACCGCCGTCGGGCACCCCGACGCTGTGCGCGCCGCTGATCCCGGCCGGCGCTCCGGCGGGCTGCCGCATGACCATCGGGAACGCGACGACCATGCCGAGCAGGGACACGGCGAGGCCGAGCCGTACCGCGTATCCGCCGGCGCGGTCCGCGAGCGACCGGCGGGACAGCACGACCGCCAGCACGAGCTGGGCGGCGAACAGCACGGTGATCGCCGCGCCCATGACGCTGTACAGCATCGCGTCCAGTGTCGTGGCGCCGTTGAAGTGGCTCGCGGTGCCGCGCAGCACCTGGCCCACGATGATCGTCATCTCCAGCACCGCCATGGCCACGATGAGTGTGGCCGCCCGCTCGGCGGCCCGGCTGCGGCACGGCAGCAGGGACAGCATCCAGGCCAGCGTGACGCCGTAGAGCACGAACGAGATCGCGAACTTCAGCGGCTTGGCCCAGATGGGCGCGCCGGTCAGCACGCGCGGGTCGGCAGCGACGCCGACCGCGGCGACGACGGTGAGCACCGCCATCGCGGACACGAGGAGCATCAGGGGGCGGTGCCATCCGGCCGCCCGGTTCCGCACGGTAGTCATGCCTGTAGATGCTGGTGGCGGACCGGGACCCGCGCGCCCGTCCGCAGGCCGCGTCCGTGACCCCGGGTCGGAGCGCGCCTCCTACCGGGGGAGGAGGCGGAGCGGTCAGTCCGGCAGCCGGGGCATCTCGACGCCCGGGTCGCGGCCGAGCAGCACCCCACGGGTCAGCGCCCGTGATCCGAAGCGGTCGCGTACCGCGTCGACGGCGGCGTCCAGCGCCGGACCCGGGTCGGCGGTGAACGGCAGGGCCAGCTGGGTGTGCCCGCCGCCGAGGTTTGCCACCGAGACGCCGAGCAGCGTGACGCCGCGCAGCGCGATCTGCGGCAGCGCGGCGCCCAGCAGGTCACGGGCGGCGTCGCGCAGCGGCGCGGTCTGCGCGGTCGGCTCGTCGAGCGTGTGCGACCGGGTGACCCGCGTGTAGTCGGCGAAACGCAGCCGCAGCGTCACCGTGCGGCCGGTGCGCCGGGCCGCGCGCATCCGCCCGGTCACCCGGTCGACCAGACCGGCCAGCACCGCGTCCAGCTCGGCGGGGGAGTGCGGGCCGCGCCCCAGCGCGTGCTGCGCGCCCATCGAGGAGCGGCGGCGGCCCACCTGCACCGCCCGGGGGTCGCGGTTGTGCGCCAGGGCGTGCAGGTGCCGGCCGGCGCCCGCGCCGAGCAGCGACACCAGCGCCGGCTCGTCCAGCCGTGCCACCTGCCCGACGGTACGGATGCCGCGTTCGCGCAGCCGGGCGGCGGTGACCGGGCCGACGCCCCACAGCCGCTCCACCGGCAGCGGGTGCAGGAACGCCAGTTCCCGCTCCGGCTCGACCACCAGCAGCCCGTCCGGCTTGGCCACGCCGCTGGCGACCTTCGCCAGGAACTTCGTCCGGGCCACGCCGACGGTGATCGGCAGGCCGACCTCGCGGCGTACCCGCTCCCGCAGCGTGGCCGCGACGGCGGCCGGCGTTCCGGCGAGCCGCCGCAGCCCGCCCACGTCGAGGAACGCCTCGTCGATGCTGAGCCCTTCGACCAGCGGGGTGGTGTCCCGGAAGATCTCGAACACCGCCCGGCTGGCGGCCGTGTACGCGGCCATCCGGGGCGGCACCACGATCGCGTCCGGGCAGAGCCGCCGCGCCTGCCGGCCGCCCATGGCGCTGCGCACGCCCCGGGCCTTGGCCTCGTAGCTGCACGCGAGCACCACGCCGCCGCCGACGATCACCGGCCGGCCGCGCAGCCGGGGGTCGTCGCGCTGCTCGACCGAGGCGTAGAACGCGTCCAGGTCGGCGTGCAGGATGGTGGCCTCGCTCGACACCCCGCCATCCTCGCACACATGTTCGAACAGGTACGGCTGACCTGCCCGGACGCACGCGACCGGCCGGCGGATGGCTCCCGCCGGCCGGCCGCGTGCGCCTCACCGTCCGTAGACCTCGAACTCGTAGAGCGAGAAGCCGTACGAGGTCGCCCGGGTGACGCCGTACATCCGCACGTAGCGGGCGCTGACCGGGGCGAACGTCACGTTGTCGACGCCGCCGTTGCCGGTGGTGGTGCTGAACACCGGCTGCCAGGAGTTGCCGTCAGCGGAGACCTCGATCCGGTAGCCGGTGGCGTACGCGGCCTCCCACCGCAGCACCGCCCGGCTGATCGTCCGGGCCGAGCCGAGGTCGACCCGCAGCCACTGGTTGTCGTTGTAGCTGCTGGCCCACCGGGTGCCGAGGCTGCCGTCGACCGCCTTGGCCGGGGTGTTGCTGGTCAGGAACTGCGTGCTGGACGCGGTGGCGGTACGGCCCTGCGCCAGGTTGGTCACCGTGTCGCCCCGGCGCGCCGGGAACGACACGACCTGCTGGTACGTGGGCCGGTTCTGCCAGCCGATCAACGGGTGGGTGATGCCGCCGAGCCCGGACTGGGCGATCGCGTCGGCGCACCACTGGTCCCCGGCACCGCAGGACGAGTCACCCGGGTAGACGGTGGCCGCCGGGGCGGCGGTGGCCTGGCCGAGCGTGTCCAGCAGCGCCTGCCGGCACGCGCCCAGGTTGCCGTTGCCGCAGTACGTGCGCCCGAGCCCGCCGGCCACCGGGTCGCCGAGCACCGCGCGCAGGTCCTTGTCGACGTAGCCCCACCAGCCGTACTGGAACGCCGAGCCCTTGTGCGCCTGGCCCTGCGACGCCCAGCTCACGCTGCCGTCGCGCGCCGCGTTCTGCCCGCCCGAGGGCGACTCGTTGACCTGCAGCGCGTCGACCAGCGCGCCGTACAGGTCGGGGCCGAGGCCGGGCCGGAACTGCGCCGCCGCCAGCAGCGGCCACCAGGCGTCGAAGATCCGGATGGCGTCGGCGTGCTGGTAGACCTTCGAGCCTGGTGACGTCTCCACCCGGCGGGACCCGGCCTGCTGCCAGGCCCGCAGCTTGGTCACCGCGGCGGCGAGCGCCGGGTCGGTGACCGGCGTGCTGTCCAGCACCCGCAGCAGTTCGCCGAGGACCTGCTGGCCACGCAGGTCGGTGACTCCCGCCTCGGCGGTGATCCGGACGACGTCGGCGCGGCTGAGCTTGCGCTGGGCGATGGCGGCCTTCACCGGGCCGTCGAGCAGTTGACCGCGGTGCACCGCGCCGTAGCTGAAGTTGCCGTCGGCCGCGCCGAAGTCCCGCGCCTGCTTGTTGTTCCAGCTGACGTAGTAGTCCTGGTTGACCGACTGCGGGTGGGCCGACGCCGGTGCGTAGGTGGCGTCGTTGGTGTCCGGGTTCCAGCCGACCCACTCGTACGCCGGCTCGGCCTTGGCCGGCAGGTTCGGGTCGAGCGTGGCCGGGCGGACCGGGTTCGCGCCGGAGTTGTAGTACGCCGCCTCGGTCGAGTTGACGTAGAACCAGTTGAACGCGTACCCGACGTTCGCGGCGGACGCCTGGAACGCCGCCGCGCTGCCCATCGCCGCCGGGTCGTTGAACGCCTGGAAGCCGATCGCCGAGTCGGCCTCGTGCCGGTAGGTGGAGCGCAGCTTCGTGAACGCGGTCGGCTGCCCGTTCACCATGCCCCGGTAGGCGACCAGCCCGTACTTGGTGCGCAGCGCGCGCAGCGTGTACGCGCCGGCCGGGGTGGAGTCGGCGAGCGTCGGCGACCACGAGTTGCGCTTCTCCAGCACCTCCATGGCCACGCACTGCCCGCGGTAGAGGTAGCGGTTGGAACGCAGCGTCGGCGCGGTGCCGTCGGTGGTGCACAGCGGCACCGCGTACGTGTCGGTCAGGTCCTGGGAGGCGGAGGTGGCGCTCCACGCGTAGTCCTGCCCGCGGCCGAGCAGCACGTAGAGGTTCAGCCCGGCGAACGCGGCGCCGCGCGCGCTGATCCCCGGCCCCTGCAGTTCCTGGAGCATGAGCAGCTGCGGGGCGAAGTAGCCGGTCTGCGGGCCGAACACGGCCACCGGGTTGCCGGTGGTGGTGTGCCGGCCGGAGACCACCACCGCGTTGGACATGCCGTGCGTGCGCAGGGTGGACAGGCCGCCGAGCAGGTCCTTGGTGGCGGCGCTGCTGCCGGTGCGGGCAGCGGCCCCGCCGGTGGCGTCGTACGCGAGCGGCTCGGCGACCACGGTGCCCGCGTCCGGCAGCACCGCGCTGGTGGCGCCGGGCGGTGTCGCGCCGTACGGGAAGCTCTGCCCGTCGTGCAGCGTCAGCACGGTCTCCGGGTCGTTCTGCGAGCGGAACGCCGCCCAGACCCGGTCGCCCTCGGTCGGGCCGTACTTGGCGCGGGCGGCCACCCGGACCAGCGCGGACCGGACCTCGCTGCCGCCGCCTCCGCCGAACAGCCCGCCGATGACGCCGGCGGTGGCGATCAGGTCGGTCATGGTGAAGTGCTTGGGCTTCCCGGCGCCGGTGAGCACGTACTCGCCGGGGTAGTTGTCGTCGGCGATCGACTTGTCGATGTAGGCGTTGATGCCGGCGATGTAGTCGGCCACGTCGGTGTAGAGCTGCTGGCCCCGGGTGCCCTTGAGGCGCAGCGCGTCCACCTGGGCCTGGAGGTCCGCCTCGGTGTAGGGCGAGTTGGCCCAGACGCTCTGCTCCAGCTCGCGGTTGCCGGGGGCGCCACCGGCGAACGAGCTGACGTTGCCGCGGCCGACGTGCCGCAGCAGGTCCATCACCCAGAGCCGGTCCTGGGCCCCGGCGTACCCGGCGCCGAACATGGTGCCGCCGCGGGTGGTGCCGGTGATGTGCGGGACGCCGGTGGCCTTGTCCCGCACGATGGTGACGTCCGAGCGTGGCGAGATCCTGCTCTCGACCTGCGCGTCGGGGACGCCGAACGAGGCGTCGTTGTAGAAGTGGGCGATCTGCTCGTCGGTCAGCCCGGCGTAGTTGTAGACCAGGTTGGCGTACTCGTCGAGCTGGTCGCTGGAGTGCGCGGGCCGGGTGCCGAGCGTCTGGTGGGCGAGGATCGCCACGAGCGTGGCGTTGCCGTTCTGCCCGGGCGGCAGGATGTCGGCGCACTGGCCGAGGCAGTAGTCGTCGGGGGTGAACGTGGTGGCGGCGAGCGCCGGTGACGGCGCGATGACCGTCAGGACGCTCGCGGTGAGGGCGGCGGTGGTGAGCGCCGCGAGGCGGGCACGGATGGCGGGTAATGGCATGGCGATCCTCCGGGGGACGCGGAGTAGGGCCGTTCGGTACGCCCGGCTGACGGCGTCTCGGCCTCCGCGCCCGGGCGTCCTGCCCGGAGGTGAGAATGACTCATATCTATCTGCGGGCAATGATCGGGGCACCACCGCCGTCCGGGATAGCCGTCGTTCACCAGTCGTCAATGCCGACGTTTCGCCGCGATCCCGGCCGTAACGACGCGGTGGGGGTGGCACCGTTGCCACCCCCACCGCTCTCCCCGCCGGTGCGCCGTCAGTGCTTGTGGAACGACTGGCGCACCACACCCCCCACCAGCGCGCACCAGGTGGTGGTGCTGATCTTGCCGTTGGGCGGTAGTCCGTGCAGGCGCTGGAGGTCCTTCACCGCCGTGCGGGTGGCGTGGTCGTACTCGCCGGTCTCGATCACCTCGGCGTAGCCCTTGGCGGCGAGCATGAACTGCGCCGCGGCCACCGGGACGCCGGTGGACTTCTGGTCCAGCTCCGGGGCGAGGGTCTCCCAGGTCGGCGCGGTCAGCGTGGCGTCGACGTCGACCGGGATGCCGTTGCGTGCCTGCCAGTCCTGCACGGCGGCGACGGTGGCCGCGTCGAACACGCCGGTGACCGGCACGGTGTAGCCGCGGAACGTCAGCAGGCGCTGGGCGACCTGGACCACCGGGCCGCCGACGAAGCGCCAGATGTCCGGCCAGCGGCGGGCCGGCACGTCGCCGAGCCTGGTGCCGAGCTGCTTGAACACCGCGCGGCGCAGCGCCGGGAACTCCCGGTAGAACATCGCGCCCGGGCAGAGCGTGGCCCGGAAGTCCCAGTGGCCGAAGATGTCGTGGGCGTGCAGCCCGTACTGCCGGCAGATCGCGGCGCACAGCCGGGCGAGGGAGTCGAGCAGTTCCTCCGGCGGCGTCTCGGTGACGTACGTGCCCTCGTTCTCGATGCCGATGGCCCGCCCGTTCTCGCCCGGGCAGTGCGCGGCGATCATCTGCCGGTCGCCGGCGCGCAGCCGGTCCAGGCTGCCGTGCCGTCCCTCCAGGACGTGGCCGCCGCGGCTGACGGTGAAGTGCTGCCCGGTGTCGGACCAGCCGTTGCCGTCCATGTGCAGGTCCTGGCAGTCGCGGGCGAGCTGCTTGGCGTGCTCCTCGGAGTAGTCCGTGACGTTCGGGAACGCCATGTGGTGCACGATGATCTTGTTGGTGGGGGTCGCGCTCACCGACAGCGGATCGGCCGGCGGGCGGGCGGCCCACTCGTCGCAACCGATGATCCAGTCGAGGTCCGCGCCCGGCGCGGCGTGCGCGGCGGCCGGCCGGACGAGCTCGCTCCCGACGACCGCGACCGCGGCGGCGCCGAGGCCGGCCCGCAGCAGCGTACGGCGGTCCAGCTCGGGGTGGTCGAAGTGCATTCCGCCTCCTCGATGGCCCGGCCGGGGCCGGGTGATGTAAAGGAACTCCAACGGCTGCGCGCGAGGTGGAGAATATTGCCAAGGCGGCGCGGCGCGCCAGAGGACAAAAGCGACGTTCGCCGGGCCGCTCCTACCGCCGGAGTAGGCGATCTCACGTCCGCTGACCGGGACGGACCATGTCGCGTCGTGATCGGCCGTGGCAGCCTGGACCCGTGCAGTCGCCCAGCCCGGCCGGGATTCTCGTGCTCGTCGCGGTGCTCGCGGCCGCCACCGCGTTCGGCTGGTGGCGCCGCCGCCACGACGGGCGGCTGCGCGCCGTCCGGAAGCGCCCATCGGACGCCGCCGCGCCGCACCGGGCCACCCTCACCGCCCTCGGGGTACGCCCCGGCGAGCGCACGCTGGTGCAGTTCTCCGCCCCGGTCTGCGCGCCCTGCCGGGCCGCCCGCCGGGTCCTCGCCGACGTCGCCGCCCGCCTCGACGGGGTCACGGTGCTGGAGGTCGGCGTGGACGAGCACCTCGACGCGGCCCGGGAACTGGACGTGTGGCGTACCCCGACCGTGCTGGTGGTGGACGGCGCCGGCCGCGTCGTGCGCCGGGCCGCGGGCGTGCCCGACCGCGACGAGCTGATCGCCGCGCTCACCGCCGGGGCGGCCCGATGACCGGCGTACGGCTGACCCGCCGCCGGGTGGTGGACCACGGGCGGCTCGCCGCGAGCCTCTGTGCGCCGGTCCGTCCCGCCTGACCGACCGCCCCCGCACGAACGGACCCACCCCATGCTGCTCGACCCCCGGGGACCGCGCTTCGCCGCCGTCCTCACCACAGTCGTCCTCGCCATCGTCCTCGTCACCGGCTCCGGGCTGCTCCTGCTCGCCCAGGCCGTCGTGTTCGCGCTCACCGCGCTCAACCCGCGCCTCGGCCCGTACGGCCTGCTGTTCCGCGCCCTGGTGGCGCCCCGGCTGGACCCGCCGGCGGAGCTGGAGCCGGTCGCCCCGGTGCGCTTCGCCCAGCTCGTCGGCCTGGTCTTCAGCGTCGTCGGCGCGGCCGGCTGGCTCGCCGGACTGCCCGCGCTCGGCCTGGCCGCCACCGGCGCGGCGCTCGCCGCCGCCTTTCTCAACGCCGCGTTCGGGCTCTGCCTCGGCTGCGAGGCGTACCTGACGATCCGCCGTCTGACCGGGCGGCCGCTGGCCGGCCGGGTGGCGGCGCCCCCACGCTGACCGTCCGCCCGTACGCTGGCCCCGGCGGATGGGGGAGGGGCATGGCAGGTCGCGCACGGCTGGACCGGCGCAGCGTGCTCGTCGCGGCGGGCGGACTCGCGGTGGCCGGGATCGGCGTGCCGGTCGGGCTGGCCGCCACGAACGACCGGCCACCGCCGCCCGCGCCGCGCGGACGGCGGCCGATCAGCATGGCGATGCACCTGCACGCCTCGTTCAGCGAGGGCGTGGCCAGCTACGCCGCCCACCTCGACCAGGCCCGCCGCAACGCCGTCGACGTGCTCTGGTGGACCGACCACGACTTCCGGGTCGCCGCCCACGACCACCGCCGGGTCGTCCACTTCGACGGCCCGGAGGAACGCGAGGGCGGGCTGGCCTGGACGTGGCAGCCGGCCACCGAGGGGCGGCTCACCGCGTCGGCCGCCGACTTCGTGGACGTCCCCGACGCCCCTGACGGTCCCGGCCGCGCGCTGCGCCTGGTCGCCGCCGGGACCGGCGCCCACTGGTACGCGGGCAAGGCGTGGAACTGGACGCACACCTCCAACATCTCCGACACCACGCTGCACCTCGACGTACGCCCCGAAGCCGCCGGCCGGGACGCCACGCTCACCGTGGAGATCGCGCTGTCGCACCACCCCGCCGGACCCGGCCGCCCCGCCGGGCAGCTCGTGCTGCGCTACCGCCTCGGCGGCGTCGACACGGTCCGGCACTCGGTCGACGGCCGTTTCGGCACCGTGGAGCGGCCCGCCCCGGCCGGCGCCTGGCAGCGGCACACGTTCGAGCTGCTCGCCGACGTGCGGCGGCTCTGGCCCGGCCTGGTGGCGGGCGACAACTCGCTGCGCGGGCTGCGCCTCGGCGTCACGGTGGCAGGAGGCGCGCGCGGCGCGTACCTGGTGGACCGGCTCGTCTTCGACCGCGCCCGCCGCGCCGGGCAGGCCGGCGAGGAGATGCGCGCCGAGGTGCTGCGCGGCTACGACGGGGCGTACCCGGGCGTGACCCACCACCGCGCGTACGAGGTGTCGATGGTGCGGCACCTCAACTGGTTCGGCGGCGACGGCACGCTGCCGAGCTTCCCGTCCCCGCCGTACCGGGACAACGACGTCGAGGCCACCGAGAAGATGGTGCGGTTCCTGCACTCGCACGGCGGGGTGGTGTGCTGGAACCATCCGCTGGACACCGAACGCCGCGAGTCACTGGCCCGGCTGCTGGTCAGCCGCAACGCGCTCGGCGTCGACCTGATCGAGATCGGGCGCCGGCCGGTCGAGGACTACCTCTGGGCGTACGACGTGGCGGCCCGCAACGCGATCCCGCTGACCGCCGTGGGCGTCACCGACGACCACGACGGCACCGACTGGCGGGCCGGCCGGGACCGGAACGTCACCTCCGTCTGGGCGGCCTCGACCGGCCGTGACGACCTGGTCGCGGCGCTGCGCGCCGGGCAGGCGTGGTTCGCCGACCTGGCCGGTTACCGGGGCGCGCTGGACCTGGAACTCGGTGGCCGCAGCGGCATGGGCGCGCTCGCCGTGCTCGCCGAGGACACCGTCACGGTGCGGCTGCGCGCCACCGACCTGCCCGCCGGGGCCACACTGGAGGTGGTCACCGGCGAGGTCGACCGGGCCGGTGTCGCGGACCCGACTCCGGCGGTCCGGGTCGGGCGGGTCCCGTGGCGGCAGTTGCGGGCGGGCTGGCACGACCAGCCGGTGCGCGTCGGCGCCGGCACGTACGTGCGCACCCAGGTACGCGACCGCGAGGGCGAGATCGTGGGCGCCAGCAACCCGATCTGGCTGCTCCGCACCCCTCCGCCCGCAGGCATCCCCCCACCCCGCCGCTTCTGACCGCCACCCTCCGCCTGTTCCGTCGATCATGAAGTTGACGGCGATGTCGGTCCCTTTTGTCCACGCCAACCTCATGATCAACGAGGTGAGGGTGGTTGCCGGGATCTGGTACTCGTGGCGGTGTGTCCGAAACCGACCACCTACCGCGCCGCGCCGTGCCGCGCGGGCGCCCGGCCGCCGACCGGCGACCGGAAGCAGCCGTTGCGCCGATGGCCGGCCGCCCCGGCCCGGTGAGAATGACCAGCGAGGCGGCATCCGACACCCGCCCGTGGGACGCGGTGGAGTCTGTCGCATGAGCGGCTGGGAACTGTCCGGCTACACGCCGGTCCGCCGGCTCGGCGCCGGCGCGTCCGGCAGCGTCGTGCTCGCCACCCACGACCGGACCGGCACCCCGGTCGCCATCAAGTACCTGGTCCGCGACCTGGGCGAGGACTCGTCGTTCCGGACCGCGTTCCGCGCCGAGGCCCGGCTGCTCGGCGAGATCGACGACCCGCACGTCAGCCGCCTCTACGAGTACGTGGAGAGCCCGCACGGCGCGGCCATCGTGATGGAACTGGTCGACGGCGTGTCGCTGCGCCAGATGCTGCGCGCGCACGGTCCGACCACGCCCGAGGCCGCGCTCTGCGTCCTCAAGGGCTCACTCGCCGGCCTGGCCGCCGCCCACGCCCACGGTGTCGTGCACCGCGACTACAAACCGGAGAACGTGCTCATCACCGGCGCCGGGCTGAGCAAACTCGCCGACTTCGGCATCGCCATGCCGGTCGGCCAGGGCTCCGACACGACTGTCTCCGGCACGCCCCGCTACATGGCCCCCGAGCAGTGGACCGGCGCCCCCGCCGCCCCGACGTGCGACGTCTACGCCGCCACCGCCACGTTCTTCGAATGCCTCACCGGCCGGCCCCCGTACCAGGGACCGGACCTGCTCTCGCTGCGCGACCAGCACGCCTTGGCGCCGATCCCCGCCGAGGCGGCGCCCCCGCCGGTGCACGAGCTGCTGCGCCACGGCATGGCCAAGCGCCCCGACGAGCGACCCGAGTCCGCCGAGGCGTTCCTCGGCCTGCTGGAACAGGTGGCCGGCGCCGGCTACGGCCCGCAGTGGGAGGAACGCGGGCTGCGCGAGCTGGGCCGCCGGGCGGCGCTGCTGGCCGCGCTGTGGCCGTTCCCCGAGCGGGCCGAGGGGGCCACCGCCGTCGCCCACACCGAGGTGGCGGACACGGCGCTCGGCGCGCGCTCCGGCCGGCGCGGACTGTTCCGCAAGGGCCGCACCCGTACCGCACTCACCGCCGGAGCCCTGGCCGCCGCCGTCGTGGCCGGCGGCGCCGGCTACAGCTACGCCGCCAACGACGGCACCGACGCCGCCGCCCCCACCGGCCCGGCGAGCGCCGCCCCGGCCACCACGACCGCGCCCACACCGGACCCGACCGCCGCCGGGACGCCGAGCCCGTCGCCGACACCCACCCCGCCCACCGCGTCACCACCGCCCGCGCCGTCCGCCACCCCGGACCGGACCGGGTCGCCGACCCGCGCCGGCACGCCCACCCCCAGCGCGTCGCGCAGCACCACCCCGCCACCGCCGGACGTGACCGCGCCGGTCGTGGACGGGGTAAGCGCCGACCCCGGCGAGCTGGACCCGAAGGGCTGCCCCTACGGCGCGAAGAGCAGCACCGTCACCGCCACCGTCACCGACGACCGCAGCTCCCCGGCCGCGCTGACCGTCACCTTCGGCTACACCCTCGACGGCGCCACCGGAACGGTCCGGATGGCCACCGCCGGCCGCGGCGTGTTCACCGGCACGCTCGGCCCGCTGTCCACGCCCAAGCGCAGCGCCCGCATCCCGATCCGGGTCACCGCCGCCGACGCCGCCGGCAACACGACCACCTCGGCGTCACCGGTGTACGTGACGCTCTACCACGACTGCACCCCCGGCTAGGAGTACGACAGTGCCCGCTGCCCAGCACCGCATCCCGTTCCGGGGACGTCCGGCGTGACCCGGCCCGACGAGCCCACCGAGGCGCTGCCGACCCGCGCCCTGCCGGTGACCCCGCCCGGGGACGCCGATGCCGCCGAGCCGACAGTCCACCTCGTCGCGCCCCGCGCCGCCGCCGAGGCGGAGCCGACCGTTTCTCTGTCTGCGGTGAACGGCGAGCCGACGGTGCCGCTGGCCGTGGACGGCGCGGAACCCACTGTGCCACTCGCCCGGCCGGAGGTGGACCGCTCGCCAGATGCCGAGCCGACCGTCCACCTGAGTCCGGCTCCGGCTCCGGCAACGGCTCCGATTCCGGCCCCGGGCACCGTGACCGGGCAGGCGACAGTGCGTCCGCGGCCGGCGCCGCCGGCCAGGGGCCCGGGCGTGGAGCCGACCGTCTCGTGGCAGCCCACCGGCGTACCGCATGGGCACCAGGCCGGCGGGCCGCCGGCGGCAACGGGCGCCGGGGCGTACCCGGATCGGACCGTGGGCGCGCGGGCGCCCAGCGGCGTCCCGGCGCCCGCGCCCGGCGGCGAGTTGCGCTTCGGGCCGGGCGTACCGGTGACGCCGCCGCCCGCGCCGCCCTGGCCGACCGCGCCCCCGATCCGGCCGCGACCGGTCTGGCGGCGTGTCGTCTCGGTGCTGTCCACGCTGCTCACCGCCGCGCTGCTGCTCACTGTCGGCCTGTACCTGTGGCAGCGGCTGCGCCCGATGGAGGTCGAGCAGGTGTCGGTGGCGGCGAACCGGCCGGCCGGTGTCGCGTGCGACGTGACGGTGGACGTGGTGGCCACGGTACGGACCAACGGGCGCGCCGGAACGATCCGCTACCAGTGGTTCCGCTCGGACGGCCCGCCCGGCGCGGTGCTCACCGAGCGGGTCGGCAGCGGGCAGCACACCGCGACCCTCACCCTGGAGTGGACGTTCTCCGGAGTGGGCACGACAGTCGGCACGGCCACCGTCAACATCATCGAACCGGCGCCGATGCAGGCCGGCACCCGCGTCAGATACCGCTGTCCCGGCGGCTGACCGCGTTTCCCCGCGCGCGGGTCCGGGTAGCCCCACCCGAACAAACCTGGACCACGTACGTGGAGGCCCTTCGATGAGAGACAACTTCGGGGACGCGGTGGGCGACGCGTTCCGTTCGGTGATGCTGTTCCTGCCCAAGGCGGTCGCGTTCGTCGCGATCCTGATCGCCGGCTGGCTGATCGCCAAGGCCGTGCTGAAGCTCGTGGACAAGGTGCTGGAGCGGGTCCACTTCGACCGGGCCGTCGAGCGCGGCGGCATCAAGACCGCGCTGGCCCGCTCCAAGTACGACGCCAGCGACATCGTCGCCAAGCTCGCCTACTACGGCGTGCTGCTGGTCACGCTCCAGCTCGCGTTCGGCATCTGGGGCCCCAACCCGATCTCCGACCTGATCGCCGGTGTGATCGCCTGGCTGCCCCGGGCGTTCGTCGCCATCGTCATCGTGGTGGTCGCCGCAGCCATCGCCCGTGCGGTGAAGGACATCATCTCCAGCGCGCTCGGCGGCCTCTCCTACGGCCGGGTGCTGGCGAACCTCGCCTCGGTGTTCATCCTGGGCCTCGGCGTCATCGCCGCGCTCAACCAGATCGGCGTCGCCACCACTGTCACCACTCCGGTGCTGATCGCGGTGCTCGCCACCGTGGGCGGCATCCTGGTCGTCGGCGTCGGCGGCGGCCTGGTCCGGCCGATGCAGAGCCGCTGGGAGAACTGGCTGACCCGGGCCGAGGAGGAGTCGCGCACCATCGCCACGCACGCCCGCGCGTACCAGGCCGGGCGCCGCGACGTCGAGGCCCGTCTGGCCGCCACCGGCCCGTACGCGGACTCCGAGCTGACCCAGCCGGTGAGCCGGGACGCCGAGGCGGACCGTACGCAGCCCGTCCCCGCGTACCCGGCCACCCCGGCCGCCGCCGGTGCGGACGCCACCGAGCCGGTGCCGGCGGAGGCCACGCAGCACATTCCGGCGTACGCGGACTCCGACCGCACCCAGCCGGCCACGCCGCGTCAGCCGACCGCCGAGCAGGCCGCGGACAGCGAGGCCACCATGGTCATCCCGCAGGCCGACGTGGAGAAGTTCCGCCGCTGACCTGGCGGCAGTGACACTCGGGGCGGGACCGCACGGTCCCGCCCCGATCTCGTGCCCGCCGGGGGACCACCGGGGCGCCTCGCGGCGGATAGGATCCCGGCATGACCTGGCGATGTTGATGCCCTACTGAGCGACGAGGCCGCGGGCCGCCGCGGACGCCGTGCATTCCGGCCGGTGTCCGTCACGTCCCGTGGGAAGGTCCCATGCTCGTCGCTCCTGCCCGCGTATCCGCGACCCGCCGCCTGGCGGCGACGCTCTACGGGTACGCGTTCCTCACCGACCTCGTCCTGCTCTACCCGCTCTACGTGCTGCTGTTCGCCGACACCGGGTTGTCGGTCGGGCAGATCTCCTCGCTGTTCGTGCTCTGGGCGGCCGCCGGCATCGTGCTGGAGGTGCCCTCCGGGGTGTGGGCCGACACGGTGTCGCGCCGGCTGCTGCTGTGCCTGGCGCCGCTGCTCGCCGCCGCCGGTTTCGCGCTCTGGGTGCTGCTGCCGTCCTACCCGGCGTTCGCCGTGGGTTTCCTGCTGTGGGGCGCCGGTGGTGCGCTGCGCTCGGGCGCGCTGGAGGCACTGGTCTTCACCGAGCTGGAACGTCTCGGTGCGGCCGACAGGTACGCCCGGCTGATCGGCCGGGCCCGCACCGCCGAGGTGCTCGGCGCCGTCGGGTCCGGGGTGCTCGCCGGGCCGGCGTACGCGCTCGGCGGCTACCTCGCGGTCGGCGCGGCCAGCGTGGCGACCTGCCTGCTGGCGGCAGCCGTCGCGGCCCGCTTCCCGGAACACCGCCCACGATCGTCCGCGCCGGTTCCAGGTGGCGAGCCGGACGGGCCGCGCGCGAGTGCCGCGCCGGGTGACGACGAGCCCGGCTGGCTTAACAGCCTGTGCCTGGGCCTGCGCGAGGTGCGCGCCGACCGCCGCGTCCGGGCCGCCGTGCTGCTGGTCGCGGCGGTGACAGCGATCTGGGGTGGGCTGGACGAGTACACAGGGCTGCTGGCCGCCGACACCGGCATGGCCGAGGTGGGCGTACCGCTGCTGCTCCTGCTGGTCTGGGCCGGGATGACTGTGGGTGGGCTGCTCGCGCCGCTGGGCGAGCGGCTGTCCCACCGGGGGTACGCGGGCCTGCTGGTGTTCGCGGCGGGCGCGACGGCGGCCGGGGCGCTGCTGCGGCACCCGGCGGGGTTCGTGCTGCTGGCCGCCGCGTTCGCCGCGTTCCAGCTCGCCACGGTGCTCGCCGACGTGCGGCTGCAGGCCCGGATCGCCGGGTCGGCGCGGGCCACCGTCACGTCGCTGGCCGGGATGGCCACCGACCTGACCATCGTCGCCTTCTACGCCGGGTACGGGCTGCTCGCCGGCGCGGTCGGCAACCCGGCTGCCTTCGCGGTCGCGGTGCTGCCGTACCTGCTGGTGGCGCTGTGGCTGTTCACCGGTCGAGCATGAATCGCCAGAAAAGGGACCAATGGTCGCGTTCGCGGCCTAGCGTGGGTCCGGAAAATCGGCGACCCCGGGGAGACGATCGCGGTGACGTTGGAAGCAGAGCGCACACTGCGCGACGAGGACCTGACCGGGCTGGCGGAGCTGGCCGCCCAACTCCGGGTGGACGCCATCCGGTGCAGCACGATGGCCGGCTCCGGGCACCCGACATCGAGTCTCTCCGCCGCCGACCTGCTCGCCGTGCTGGTCGCCCGGCACCTGCGCTACGACTGGTCCTACCCGGGCAACCCCGGCAACGACCACCTGATCCTCTCCAAGGGGCACGCCTCGCCGCTGCTGTACGCGGTGTTCCGGGCCACCGGCGCGATCAGCGAGCAGGAGCTGCTGGAGACGTACCGGCAGGCCGGGTCGCGCCTGCAGGGCCACCCCACGCCGGTGCTGCCCTGGGTCGACGTCGCCACCGGCTCGCTCGGGCAGGGGCTGCCGGTCGGCGTCGGGGTGGCGCTCGCCGCCCAGTACCTCGACCGGTCACCCGCGCACGTCTGGGTGCTCTGCGGCGACAGCGAGACCGCCGAGGGATCGGTGTGGGAGGCGCTGGACAAGGCCGGGCACTACGGGCTGCGCAACCTCACCACGATCGTGGACGTCAACCGGTTCGGCCAGCGCGGCCCCACCGAGCTGGAGTGGGACCTGGACACCTACCGGCGTCGTGTCGAGGCGTTCGGCTGCCGGGCGATCGTCGTCGACGGCCACGACCTCGGCGCGATCGACGAGGCGTACGGGCAGGCACGCGAGGCCACCGGGCCGACAGTGGTGCTGGCCCGCACGGTCAAGGGCAAGGGCGTGCCGGAGGTGGAGAACGACCCGGCCTGGCACGGCAAGGCGTTCGACCCGGAACTGGCCGACCGGGCCGTACGGGCGCTCGGCGGCCCCCGCCGGATGCGGGTCGCCGGGCCGAAACCCCCCGCCGCGCCGCGCACCGCCGCCGCCGAGCACCGGCAGCCGGAGCTGCCCCGGTACGAGCGCGGGACGAAGGTGGCCACCCGGAACGCGTACGGCGACGCGCTGCGCGCCCTCGGCGCCGCCCGGCCCGACGTGGTCGCGCTCGACGGAGAGGTCAGCGACTCCACCCGGGCGGAGAGCTTCGCCGCCGCGTACCCCGATCGGTTCTTCCAGATGTTCATCGCCGAGCAGCAGCTCGCCGCCGCGGCGGTGGGCCTGGCGGTACGCGGCTACCGGCCGTTCGCGGCGACGTTCGCCGCGTTCTGGTCCCGGGCGTACGACTTCATCCGGATGGCCGGGGTGTCCCGGGCCGACATCGCGCTGGTCGGCTCGCACGCCGGGGTCGAGATCGGCCCGGACGGCCCGTCCCAGATGGGGCTGGAGGACATCGCGGCGCTTCGCGCGGTGCCCGGCTCCACGGTGCTCAGCCCGGCCGACGCGGTCTCCTGCGCGGCGCTGGTCGCCCAGGTGGCCGACCACCCGGGCATCACCTACCTGCGCACCACGCGCGGCAAGTACCCGGTGCTCTACGACGACGGCGAGCCGTTCCCGATCGGCGGCAGCCGAATGGTGCGCGACGGCGGCGACGTGGCGCTGCTCGGCACCGGCGTAACGGTGCACCTCTGCCTCACCGCCGCCGAGGAACTGACCCGCGAGGGCATCGACGCGCGCGTGATCGACATGTACTCGATCAAGCCGGTGGACCGGCAGCGCCTCGCCGAGACCGTGGTGGAGACCGGCGGGCGGCTGGTGGTGGTCGAGGACCACTACCCGGAGGGCGGGCTGGGCTCAGCGGTGCTGGAGGCGCTCGCCGACCTGGGCGAACCGTCCCGGGTCAACCACCTGGCGGTACGCGGGCTGCCCGGCTCCGGCACCCCCGCCCAGCAGTTCGACCGGGCCGGCATCGGCGTCGGCGCGATCGTCTCGGCGGCGCGGGCCCTGGCCTGAACGCCTGGTCGCCGGGGCCAGGTCAGCGGCGGTGTTTGCCGAGGCCGGCGGCGGGTAGCCACGCTGCCGTTGCGACGGGAGGACAGACGATGGCCGAACCGGAGTTCTACGCGCGGGTGTCCGCCCGCGCCGGCGTACCGGTCGAGACGGCCCGCGCGCTGACCGAGGCGACGCTGCGCACGCTCGCCGAACGGATCAGCGGCGGCGAGGCCGACGACCTGTCCGCGCACGTCGCGCACGAGCTGCGTCCGTTGCTGGCGCGCGCCCGGGTCGAGGACCCGGAGGTCTTCGGGTACGACGAGTTCCTGCGCCGGGTCGCCGAACGCTCCGGCGTGACACCGTCCGACGCCGAACGGGGCGCCCGTGCGGTGCTGCAGGCGCTGCACCGGGTGGTCGGGCCCGCCCAGTTCAACCGGGCGCTGTCCCAGCTGCCGCGCGAGATCGCCGAGCTGGCCCAGCCCGCCCCGCGCCCGGCCTAGGCGAAAGGAAGGGCCCCTTGTTAACGCCTCCGGTAGAGGAAGGGCCCCTTGTTAACACCCGCCGCCGCAGGCTGCGCGCGTCGGCGCCGGGGAGGCGTCACTCGGGCAGCGCGTCCAGGTAGACCCAGCGGCCGTCCTCGCGGGCGAAGCGGCTGTGCTCGGCCAGCACGCCCGCCCGGCCACCCTCGCGGTAGTGCGCCCGGAACCGGACCGTGCCGGCGCTGTCGAACAGGCCGCCCTGACCGGTCTCCACGATCTCCAGCCGGGTCCAGCGCGTGCCCGGGTCCAGCTCCAGCCGGTCGGGCCGGGTGCTGGGGTGCCAGCTGTGCCGCAGGTAGGCGGCGTCGCCGAGCGCGAACGCGCTGAACCGGGACCGCATCAGCGCCTCCGCGGTCGCCGCCGTCGCCTCGCCCCGGTGGACCGGGGCGCAGCAGTCCGCGTACGGCCGGCCGGTGCCGCACGGGCATGCCGCCGTCCGTTCACCCCGTCTCGCCATGCCGCGATTCTCCCAAGCCTCGGAGAGGTGTTAACAAGGGGCCCTTCCTCTACCGGAGGCGTTAACAGGGGGCCCCTCCTTACACCTCAACCCAGTAGGCTTCCCGGACCATGAGCGTGAGTCCGACTCAGCGTGTCCTCGACCCCGATCAGGTCCGCCGATACCTCACCGCCTCGCTCGGGCCCGGCGTCGAGGTGGCCGACTGCGGCCCGCTGACCGGTGGCGGCTTCGCCGCCGTCTGGCAGGTACGCCTCACCGACGGCCGGGACGTGGTGCTCAAGGTCGGTCCGCCGCCGCACGTGCCGCTGCTGCGCTACGAGCGGGACATGGTCGGCGCGGAGGCGCACTACCTGCGCCTGGTCGCCGACCGCGCACCGGGGGTGCCGACGCCGGCGCTGCTGCACCACGGAACCGACCCCGAGTTGGGCGACTGGCTGATCATGGCGCGGCTACCAGGTCGTACCCTCTGGGACCTGAGCCAGGCCGGCGCGGACGTCGGGCCGCTACGCGAGGAGTTCGGCCGCGCGCTCGCCGCGCTGCACGCCGTCACCGGCGAGCGGTACGGCTACGACGGCGACCGGGCGCACGGGGCTACCTGGCGGGACGCGTACACGGCGATGGTGGACGACATGCTCGCCGACGCCGCCGACTGGGCGGTGCCGCTGCCGGTGCCGGCGTCCCGGATCCGGGAGCTGGTGGCGCGGCACGCGGCGGTGCTCGACACGGTACGACGCCCGGCGCTGCTGCACTTCGACGGCTGGGCCGGCAACGTGCTCGCCGTGGACGGGCCGGACGGCACACCCCGGCTCACCGGCCTGGTCGACGGCGAACGCTACCTGTGGGGCGATCCGCTGATGGACCTGGTGTCGCCGCTGCTGTTCCGCCGCGCCGAGGACGAGCCGGACGACCCGCTGGTGCGCGCCTACCGGGCGGCGGCGCCGTTCCCGCTCGACGCCGGGGCGCGGCGGCGGCTCGGGTTGTACCGGCTGTACCTCTACCTGCTGATGACCGTCGAGATGCCCAGCCGGAACATCACCGCCGACAACGACCCGGGCCGGGTGGCGCTGCTGGCGAAGCTGCTCGACGCGGAACTGGCCGACCTGGAAGGCTGAGCGTCAGCGGGTAGCGGTGGCGAAGACCACGATGTTGTCCGGGTAGCTGCCGGTCCGCGGGTCGAACCGCCCGCCGCACGTGATCAAACGCAGCCGCGCAGCCGCGTCGCCGCCGTAGACCCGCGCGGTGGGGAAGCGCTCCTTCGGGTACGCCCCGACGCCGTCCACGGTGAACGCCGCCGTCCGGCCGTCGGCGCGCAGCACCCGGATCGTGTCGCCGGGGCGCAGCCGGCCGAGGTCGAAGAAGACCGCCGGGCCGTGCTGCGAGTCGACGTGCCCGACCAGCACCGCGTTGCCGGCCTGGCCGGGGGCGGGACCGGGGTGGTACCAGCCGGTGACCTCCGGGCGTTCCAGCGGCGGCACCTCCAGCGCGCCGTCGGCGTCGGTGGCCACCGGCACGATCTCGGCGTCCACGCCGATGCGCGGGATGGTCACCCGCACCGGTGTGGCGCGGGGGAGCGCCGGACCTGCCGTACCCGGTCGTTCGGTGGCGGGCGCGGCGGAGACGCCGGGCTGTGGCGGTGGCGTCGACGTGGTGCCGAGCCCGGCCGAGACCAGTCCGGTGCCGGTGGCGGCGGCGACGGTGACGGCGGTGACCACGACGGCGGTGCGCAACCGCGACCGGCGCTGCGACTCCGACAGCATCCCACCTCCGTCCGACAGGGACGTGCCGCCCGCGCCGGGTGCTCCGGCGCGGGCGGACCGCTCGACGATCCGGTCAGGCGACGGCGCCCGCGCGGCGTCGGCGGATGACCGCGTACGCGCCACCGGCGAGCGCCCCGGCGGCCAGCACGCCCCCGGCGACCAGCACCCCGGTGTCGCCGTCGCGCCCGCCGCCACCGGCCTGCGCGCCGCCGATCGGGGTGACGGTGAACGTGGCGCTGCCGCCGTCGCTGCCGTCGCCGCACGTGGTGGCGACGGTGTACGTGCCGAGCGTGAACCCGGCGGTGAACAGCTCGGCGCTCAGGCCACCGCCCGCGGCCGCAGTGGTGGACCGGACGTTCTGGTCCCGGTCCGGGCCGGTGACCCGGAAGATCGCGTCACCGGCGTTCGGGTTGCACGTGGTGGTCAGCACGACGGTGCCGCCGACCGGGGTGGCGGCGGGTGAGACTCTGGTGTCCGCCAGCGCGGCGGCCGGGAGCAGCAGTGCGCCGAGGCCCACGCCGAACGCCGCCGATCCGAGAAATGACTGTGCCTTCATCCGCGTCTTCCCTCACTTTTCGTCCGCTGTAGGCGTGGGACGTCGTTCGGGTGGCCAACTCCGTGACGAGCACCGGTGTGGCCAACACTAGGAGGGTTGCGGCGGTCACTGGGGGTAATTGAGAAATCTTCGTTGCCGTCCGGTGTGCTCCCTGCCGCCGTCGGAGGGTGGACATGCCGGGCCAGGCCGGACGGCGAGCCGTCCCGCTTCGCCGTGTCTGGGTCCGCTGTCCGTTTCGCGCCTACCGGACGGGCGGTTCCGGCCGGACCAGCCCGGTGTCGTACGCGAGCACCACCGCCTGGATCCGGTCGCGCAGGCCCAGCTTGGTGAGGATCGCCGAGACGTGTGTCTTCACGGTGGCGGTGCTCAGGTGCAGCCGGGCGGCGATCTCCGCATTGGACAGTGCCCGCGCGGTGAGCGTCAGCACCTCCCGTTCGCGGGCGGTCAGCACGGCGAGGGCGTCACCGGTGGGCGTGGGCGCGGGCAGCCGGTCGGCGTACCGGTCCAGCAGCCGCCGGGTCACCGTCGGCGCGAGCAGCGCCTCGCCCCGGGCCACCACGCGTACCGCCTCGGCGAGGTCGGCCGGGCGGGTGTCCTTGAGCAGGAACGCGCTGGCCCCGGCGCGCAGCGCGGCGTAGACGTGTTCGTCCAGGTCGAACGTGGTCAGCATGACCACCTTGGCCGGGTTGCCGGCGGCCACCAGGTCGCGGGTGGCGGCGATGCCGTCGCGGCGGGGCATCCGCACGTCCATCAGCACCACGTCCGGCCGCGTACGCGTCGCCACCGCGACCGCCTCGACGCCGTCGGCGGCCTCGCCCACCACGCTCAGGTCGGGCCGCGCGTCGAGGACTGTGCGCAGCCCGGCGCGGATCAGCTCCTGGTCGTCGGCGATGACCACCCGTACCGTCATCGGGCCGCCTCCACCGGCAGCCGGGCGTGGACCCGGAATCCGCCGGCCGGCAGCGGGCCGGCGTCCAGTGTGCCGCCGAGCAGCCGGGCCCGTTCCCGCATGCCGACGATGCCGCGCCCGGTGGTCGTGCCGGGGCGGCGGGCGGGCGCCGGGCCGTCGTTGACGACCTCCAGCCGCAGTACGCCGTCGCGGTAATCGACGTCCACGTCGGCGCGGGTGGCATGCCCGTGGCGCAGCGCGTTCGTCAGCGACTCCTGCACGATCCGGTACGCCGACAGCTGCACCCCGCCGGGCAGCGCCTCGCCGTCGCCGTCGCGCCGCAGCGTCACCCGCAGGCCCACCGCCCGTACCGCGTCGGCGAGCGCGTCGAGCTGCGCCAGTCCCGGCTGCGGTCGGTCCGGTTCGGACCCGTCGTCGAGGGCGAGCGCGTGCAGCATGGCCCGCAGTTCGGTCAGCGCCGACCGGGCCGCCGTGTCGATCGCGGCGAGCGCGGCGCGGGCCTGCTCCGGCTGCTCGTCGAACACGTCCTCGGCGGCGGCGGCCTGCACCGCGATGACCGCGACGTGGTGCGCCACCACGTCGTGCAGCTCCCGGGAGATCCGCTCCCGTTCGGCGGCGCGTACCTGCCGTTCGCGCTCGCCGCGCCGTTGCGCCTGGCCCCGTTGCAGTTCGCCGAGCGTCCAGCTCAGGCCCAGCGCGGTCACCGCCAGCAGCAGGTCCCGCCAGCCGCCGGTGACCAGCTTCCACGGCGTGGGCGCCAGCAGCAGCCCGAGCGCGACGAGCGAGTACCGGGGCGGGCGCAGCCGGGCCACGTACGCCATCGGCACCGCGACCAGGCCGAGCCAGCCGAGCTGCGGGCAGAGCGCCTCGAGACCGACGCCGGCGAGCGCGGCGACGCCGAGGGCGTACCCCGGGTGGCGCCGGATCCACAGCAGACAGCCGGCCTGCGCGACGGCGAGGCCGACCGCGACGGCGGTCGCGCCGCTCGTGTCCGGGCCGGCGTCGGAGGCCAGCAGCGCGAGCAGGCACACGGCGAGGCTCACGGTGGCGATGCCGCCGTCGAGCAGCAGCAGGAACCGGGACCGGGACGCGCACCTCATGTCCGGATGCTAGGCCGCGGGCGCACCGCTTCTCATCGGTCGCCAGACCGAGATCCGGGCGGGTGATCGGTCCGGCGACGGAGCCGGAAACCGCTCCGCGGCGCGATCCGCGGGGCGGCCCGCCGGACCTAGCGTCTGCGGCAGTCGTCCCGATGCCGAGGAGCTACCGATGGAAACCACGATTCCGACCGCCGCCACCCGCCCGACCCGCCGCCGGGTGCGGCTGCTGACGGTGCTCGCCGCCACCGTGGCCACGCTGCTGGGCTGGGTGGTCGCGGTGCCGCTGGCCGGGGTGGAGCTGACCGCGCGCACCGGTTCGGACGTGCAGCGGGTGACGCCGGTGGCGGTGGCGGTGAGCACGCTGCTCGCCGGACTGTCCGGCTGGGCGCTGCTGGCCCTGCTGGAGCGGCTCACCGCCCGCGCCCGGACCGTCTGGACGGTGGTCGCGGGCCTGGTGCTGCTGGTGTCGCTGCTCGGTCCGCTAAGCGGGGGAGTGGGGGGCGCGGCGACGCTGACACTGGTGGCGTTTCACCTGGTCGCGGGCACGGTGCTGATCACCGGCCTGCGCCGCGCCGCCGCCTGACGGGCCGGGCCGCCGCGACGGGGGCAGGCGGCCCGGCCTCCAGAACTAGCCTCCTAGGATGCCCTACGCGATGTGACGCTCGAAATTCCTCCGCCACCGATGTCGAGAACGGGCAGGCGGCTTCGTCCCCGGAGTGAACGCGGCCAGAATGGGTCGCACCCTCCACGAGGAGACACAGATGAAGTACCTGCTCCTGAAGCACTACCGCGGCGGCCCGACCCCGGTCACCGACATGCCGATGATCGACAAGTGGACGCCGGAGGAGATCTCCGCGCACGTGAACTACATGCAGGAGTTCGCCGCCCGGCTGCAGGAGAGCGGCGAGTACGTCGACGGCCAGGCGCTCGCCCCGGAGGGCACGTTCGTCCGCTACGACGGCGAGGGACGCCCGCCGGTCACCGACGGCCCGTTCGCCGAGACGAAGGACCTGATCGCCGGCTGGATGGTGATCGACGTGGACAGCTACGAGCGTGCCCTCGAACTCGCCGCCGAGCTGTCGGCCGCGCCCGGGCAGGGCGGCAAGCCGATCCACGAGTGGCTGGAGCTGCGTCCGTTCCTCACCGCGCCGCCGACCATCACCGAGTGATCCGTCCGATGGACGAGGTCGCGCTCCGCAGCCTCATCCCGGGCGTGCTCGGTGTCCTCGTCCGCCGCGGAGCAGACTTCGCGGCGGCCGAGGACGCGGTGCAGGACGCGCTGATCGAGGCGCTGCGTGTCTGGCCGGCCGACCCGCCCCGCGACCCGTTGGGCTGGCTGGTCACAGTGGCGTGGCGCCGGTTCCTGGACGCGGTCCGCGCCGACGCCGCCCGGCGCCGACGGGAGGACCTGATCGAGGAGGAGCCGCCGCCCGGCCCGGTGCCCGCCGTGGACGACACGCTGCGGCTCTACTTCCTCTGCGCGCATCCGTCGCTGAGCCCGTCGTCGGCCGTCGCGTTGACGCTGCGCGCCGTCGGCGGGCTCACCACCCGGCAGATCGCGCAGGCGTACCTGGTGCCGGAGGCCACCATGGCGCAGCGGATCAGCCGGGCCAAGCGCACCGTCTCCGGGGTTCGCTTCGACCAGCCCGGTGACGTCGCCACCGTGCTGCGCGTGCTGTACCTGGTGTTCAACGAGGGCTACTCCGGCGACGTGGACCTGGCCGCCGAGGCGATCCGGCTCACCCGGCAGCTCGCCGCCGCGATCGACCACCCGGAGGTGGCCGGGCTGCTCGCGCTCATGCTGCTGCACCACGCCCGCCGGGCCGGCCGGACCGCGCCCGACGGCAGCCTGGTGCCGCTGGCCGAGCAGGACCGTGGCCGGTGGGACACCGCGCTGATCGCCGAGGGCGTGGGCATCCTGCAGACCGCGCTGTCTCGCGACCGGCTCGGCGAGTTCCAGGCCCAGGCCGCGATCGCGGCACTGCACGCGGACGCGCCCACCGCCGCGGAGACCGACTGGGTGCAGATCGTCGAGTGGTACGACGAGCTGGTGCGCCTGACCGGGAACCCGATCGCCCGGCTCAACCGGGCGGTCGCGGTCGGCGAGGCGGACGGCCCGCGCGCCGGGCTGGCGGCGCTCGCGGCGCTTGACGACACGCTGCCCCGGTACACGGCGGTGGCCGCGTACCTGCACGAACGCGACGGCGACCCGGACCGGGCGGCCGGCCTGTACGCCGACGCGGCCCGTCGCGCGGCCAGCCTGGCCGAACGCGACCACCTCAACCGGCAGGCGGCCCGCCTCAACTCCCACCGCCCCGGATAAACCGGTCGGCAGGGTTCGTCGCCGCTGGTAGGTTGCCTCGCCGTGACGGGGGAACGGCTCGGCGGGCGCTTCGCCCGACTGTGGACGGCGAGCACGCTGTCCGCGCTGGGCAGCGGGACGGCGACTGTGGCCGCGCCGCTGTACGTGGCGTCGCTCACCGACGATCCGCTGGTGGTGTCGGCCGGGGCGGCGGTGTCGTGGCTGCCGTGGCTGCTGTTCGCGCTGCCCGGCGGCGTGCTGGCCGACCGGGTGGACCGGCGGCGGCTGATGGTGCTCATCGACTGGGTACGCGTCGGCGCGCTCGCCGTGCTCGCGGCGGCGATGCTCGCCGACCGGGCCGGGATCGCGCTGCTGTACGCGGTGCTGTTCGTGGTGAACACCGGCGAGGTGGTGTTCCGTACCGCCGCGCAGGCGGTGCTGCCGGCGGTGGTGCCGCGCTCGCTGCTGGAACGCGCCAACGGGTGGCTGGGCGGCGGCACCCAGGTGATGCAGAACATGATCGCCGGCCCGCTCGGCGGGTTCCTGTTCGTGCTGGCGGCGTCGCTGCCGTTCGCCCTGAACGCCGGCACGTACGCGCTCAGCGCCGTGCTGGTCGGGCTGCTCGCCGGGACGTACCGGGCCGGGCCGGCGCCGGACGGGCGGCGTTCGGCGCGGGCGGAGGTCGCGGAGGGGTTCCGCTGGTTGTGGGGGCAGCGGCTGCTGCGCACCATGACCGTGCTGATCGGCCTGCTCAACGTCACGCTCACCGCCGCCGTGGCGGTGCTGGTGCTGCTCGCCACCGAACGGCTGGGTCTCGGCTCGGTCGGCTACGGCGCGTTGTTCACCTGCATGGCAGTGGGCGGCGTGCTCGGCTCGGTGGTGGGGGACCGGCTGATCGCCGCGATCACGCCCACCTGGACGGTGCGGACCGGGCTGCTGGTCGAGGCGGGACTGCACCTGGCGCTGGCCGCGTCCCGCAGCGCCGCCGTGGTCGGGTTCGCGCTGTTCGCGTTCGGGGCGCACAGCGCGCTGTGGAACATCGTGGCGAACTCGCTGCGGCAGCGGCTCACCCCGCCCGCGTTGATGGGCCGGGTCGGCAGCACCACGTTGTTCGTCGCGGCGGGCGGAAACTGCGTCGGCGCGCTGCTGGGCGGTGTGGTGGCGGCCCGGTTCGGCATCACCGCGCCGTACTGGGTGGGTTTCGTGGTGGCGGTCGCGGTGATCGCCGCGACGTGGCGGGTCTTCGACCGGGCGACGGTGGCCGCCGCCTACGCCCAGCCGGCCCCGCAGGAGCCCGCCCCGGTGGCCTGAGCGCGGGTCGGCCGAGGGCCGCGCCCGCCGATGTGACAGCGTGGTCGGGTGCAGGCATCCTCAGCGGTCGACGTCGACCTCGCGCTGGTCGGCGGCGGCGGCGCCGCGTCCCTGGTCCTGGCCGCGCTGGACCGCTACGACGTGACCGGGCTGCGGGTCGCGGTGGTCGACCCGGTGCACAAACGCGGCCAGGACCGCACGTGGGCGTTCTGGGGCCTGCCCGGTGACGACCTCGACCCGCTGCTGAGCGCGAGCTGGTCGCAGGTCGACGTGGTCACGCGCGCCGGCCGCCGCGTCCTCACGCTCGACCCGCTGCGGTACGCCATGCTGCGCTCCGCCCCGGTCTACGACCGGGCTGCCGCGGCCGAGCGGCGGCTGGACGCGGTCCGGATCAGCGCTCCGGCGGGGGAGCTGCACGACGACGGTGAGCGGGTCACTGTCTGCGACCCCGAGGGGCGTGAGCTGGTGCGGGCCGGGTGGGTGCTCGACTCGCGGCCACGGCGGCCGAAACGACCGGGGCGGACCAGTTGGTTGCAGCACTTCCGGGGCTGGTGGCTGGCCGCCGACCGGCCGACGTTCGATCCGCAGCGGGCCGTTCTGATGGACTTCCGCACCCCACAGCCGCAGCGCGGCGTCTCCTTCGGGTACGTGCTGCCTGTCGACGACCGGTTCGCGCTGGTCGAGTACACCGAGTTCGGCCCGGCCCTGCTCGACGACGCGGGCTACGACACGGCGCTGCGCGGCTACGCCGACCTGCTCGGGCTGGACCTGACCGCGCTGCGGGTGCGGGAGGTCGAGGACGGCGTGATCCCGATGACCGACGGCCCGTTCGAGTCCCGCCCGAGCCCACGCGTGGTGCGGCTGGGCACCGCCGGTGGGGCGACCCGCCCGTCCACCGGCTTCACGTTCTCCGCGATGCTGCGCCAGGCCGACCAGGTGGCCCGGGCGCTCGCCGCCGGCCGTCCGCCGGTGCCCGCGCCCGCGTACCCGGGGCGGCACCTGTGGATGGACGCGGTGGCGCTGCGCGCGCTGGACCGGGGGCACGTCGGCGGGGTGGAGTTCTTCGAGCGGCTGTTCGACCGCAACCCGGCGGAGCGGGTGCTGCGGTTCCTCGACGGCGTGACCAGCCCGGCCGAGGACCTGGCGGTGATGCGGTCCAGCCCGCTGCTGCCGATGACCGGCGCGGTGCTCGGCGACGCGGCCGGCCGGCTGCGGGCCCGCCTGCGCCGCTAGTCTGCTCGCCTGCCCGGGTCGTGGCCGGCGTCTGCCTTCTCGGCGCTACCGGTGGCCGGTCGCCTCGGCGACGCGGTCGCGCACCAGCACCCGCAGCTGCTCCATCGGGTCGCCGTCGCCCGCGCCGAGCCGGTTGCGCACCGCCGCCACCGTCAACCCCAGATCCGGGTACGCGAACGCGAGGCTGCCGCCGCTACCGGCGGTGCCGAACGATCCGTCGTCCTCGACCGCGTACCCGAGCCCGAACGTGCTCTCCTGGCCGAACACCCACTCCTGGGCGCGTACCGCCGGGGCGGACACCTCCCGCATCCGTGCGGCGGAGATCAGCCGTACCCCGTCGACCGGGCCGAGTAGCGCCGCGTACATCCGGGCCACCGCGCGGGCGCTCATCGTGCCGACCGACGGCACGTCGGCGCGCAGCACGTCGGGGCGGGAACCGATGACGGTGTCGGGGCGTACCGCTGGCGGGGCGACCGCGTCGAAGTGCGGCAGGTTCGCCCCGGCCCAGGTCATCAGCGCGGACAGGCCGGCGTCCTCCAGCCGGGCCAGCCGGGCCAGGTCCGCCTCCGGTACGGCGAGGAACAGTTCCCGGTCCACGCCGAGCGGCCCGGCCATCTCGTCGGCGAGCACCCGCGACACCGGCGCGCCGGTGACCCGCCGGACCACTTCGCCGAGCAGCCACCCCCACGTCCAGGCGTGGTACGCGAGCCGCTCGCCGGGCGCCCACAGCGGCCGCGCGTCTGCGAGCAGCTCGCACATGCGCGTCCAGTCGGTGAAGTCCTCCGGCGTGACGTCGGCGGGCAGCGCGGGCAGGCCGGCGGTGTGGGTGAGCACGTGCCGCAGCGTGATGGCGTCCTTGCCGTGCCGGGCGAACTCCGGCCACACCGCGGCGAGCGGCAGGTCGTAGTCGAGCCGTCCCCGCTCGGCGAGCACGTGCACGACGGTGGCGGTGAGGCCCTTGCCGGTGGAGACCGCGTGCACGGGCGTGTCGGCGGTAATCGGCCGTCCGGTGGTGGTGTCGGCGAGCCCCGCGTGTTCGGAGACGATCGCCACCCCGTCCAGGTACGCGGCCACCTGCACACCGGCCTCCCGGCCGGAGGAGACCAGCTCGTCGATCGTGTCCCGTACCTCGGCCCGCAGGCCGTCCCACCGCGTGTCCACGATCTCGCAGCGTGCCAGACCGCCGCGCCGCCGTCGCTCGCTTTTCGGCCGCCGGTTCTCCGTCGCTGCGTGCTCGGCCGGGCGGCGGCGCTCAGCGGGCGAGTGTCGTCGGCGTGGCGCCGGTGGTGCCCTGGGTCGGCAGCGGGTCCGTGTCGCCGGTGAGCAGCCGGGCGCGCAGCGCGTCGATCGTCTGCGCGTCGACACCGAGCCGGCCGGTCACGTACCCGTGCACGGAACCGTGTGCGGCCCTCAGGTCGGCCAGCACCAGCCGGATGACCTCGGCCGGCGCCCGCCCGTACGCGGGCCAGCCCGGCGTCGCGCCGCCGTTGCGGTCCCGCCACTCGGCGACCAGCCGGTCGGTGGCGTGCTCGGTGAGCGCGAAGTCCGCGGCGATCTGGTCGTCGTCCACCCCCAGCAGGGACAGCACCAGTGCGGCGAGCAGGCCGGTACGGTCCTTGCCGGACGCGCAGTGGAACACCAGCGGATGCTCGCCGTCCGCGATCACCTCGACCGCCCGGCGCAGCTCGGCCACGCCGTCCTCGGCCACCTCGGCGTACCGGTCGGCCAGGTAGCGCCACGGGTCCACGTCGGGATCGATGTCGGCCTGCACGTACGGCCGGTGCTCGATGCTCAGGTTGTGCCAGGTCACGCCGAGGCTCTCCGGGGCCCGGCCGCGGTCGGCGATCTCCCACGGGTAGCGCAGGTCGATCACGGTGCGGACGCCGAGCGCCGCGAACTGCTGCAGGTCGTCACCGGCGAGCTTGGCCAGCGAGTCGGAGCGGTAGAGGCGGCCCCGGGCGACGGTGCGGCCGTCGCCGGTCCGCCAGCCGCCGAGGTCACGGAAGTTGCAGAGGGTGGCGAAGTCCGGGGGAGCGGTCATACCGGCACGGTAGCCGCGCGCGGCGGGTCGGGTGGTCCCGCGTGCTCGCGTACCCGGTAGGTTGCCGGGCATGGCGGAGGCGGAGACCGGCCGGGTCGTGGAGATCTGGACCGACGGCGCGTGCAGCGGCAATCCCGGGCCCGGCGGGTGGGGCGCGGTGCTGCGCTGGGGCGGGCACGAGCGGGAGCTGTGCGGCGGCGAGGCCACCCCGACCACCAACAACCGGATGGAGCTGACCGCCGCGATCCGGGCGCTGGAGAGCCTGACCCGCCCGGTCACGGTACGGCTGCACACCGACAGCACCTATGTACGCAACGGCATCACCGGCTGGCTGAACGCCTGGAAGCGCAACGGCTGGCTGACCGCCGCGAAGCAGCCGGTGAAGAACGCCGACCTGTGGCAGGCGCTGGAGGCGGCCTGTGCCCGGCACGACGTGACGTGGCTGTGGGTGAAGGGCCACAACGGGCACCCGGAGAACGAACGCGCGGACGCGCTGGCGAACCGGGGCATGACCGAGGCGCGGAGCGGCACGGCCGCCGCCCCGCGCACGCGTCAGCGCAGCGGCCGGCCCTCCTCGATCTCCTCCGGCTCCTCGGACGGGTCGCCGGTTCCGGAGACCGCGTCGACGTCGTAGCCGGCGCGGCTGACCTCCCGCGCGGACCGGCGGTCCTCGGCGGGCAGGTCGGCGAAGTCGTCACCGGTGTCGTCAGTGGTGTGCAGGGACTCGCCGGGCGGGCGCAGGGACGCCTCGTACGCGGTCACGCCGTCGGGTTCGTCGCCGGCCGCGCGGCCGAAGGCCTCTTCACTGGTCATGTCGCACTCCTGCCCGCAGCGGGTGACGGCAAACGTTCGGGTGGCCTGGTGTCCGGCCGGTGCTCGCGCCTGCTCAGCCGGCGGCGTCCCGTCCGCGGGCCGCGTCCGGGTGGGTCGGCATCGAGGAGCCGCCCGAGCTGCTGCCGGAGGCGCCGCCCGCCATGCCGGAGCCGTCGTCCTCGGTCACCTCGTCCGGTTTCGGCGCGCCGGGTGCGGGCGCCGGCACGTCGGTGTCCGCGGCCGTCTGCACCAGCGGAACCTGCCCGGCCTCGTCCTCGGCGTGCGCCGGATCGACCGGCTCCTCACCGTCGCGTGCCCGATATCCCACCGGTGCCCCTCCCGTCGACCAACAGTCGTCCGCGACGCCTACCCCACCCCATCCCCACCAAACCCCGCCCCCTCCGCCCTCCGGCCCCCTTCGCCCCGTTGATCAAGGAGTTTGTGTCCCGATCCGGCCCCGAACCAGCCACAAACTCCTTGATCGTCGCCCAGTGTCCGGACCGGTGGGCCGGGCGGGTCAGCGGCGGCGGGGGCGTGGCCGCGGGCGGGCCGGGGTCAGCGTCAGGGACCAGTGAGCCGGGCGGCGCAGCCCCGGCGGCAGGACCGTGCGGTGGTCGCCGCGCGCGGCGTCGAGCTGCGACTGGTGCGTGAACAGGCACTCGCTCAGGTCTGCGCCGCGCAGGTCGGCTCCGCGCAGGTCCGCGCCGGTCAGGTCGGCCGCGCCGAGCCGTACGCCCCGCAGGTCCGCGCCGATCAGGCAGGCGCCGCGCAGGTTCGCCCCGGCCAGCGGCGTACGGCGCAGGTCCACAGCGATCAGCATCGCGCCCCGGCGGTCCGGGCCGGCCCGCCCGGCGCGGGCCTGTGAGGCGGCGCGGGACAGGAGCCGGTTGGCCCGGTCCCGGTGCGCGTCGACGTCGAGTGCGAGCAGCTCGTCAGGGGTGCCGTCGGCGAGCCGGCCGGTCTCGTCGAGCGCGGCGGTCAGCTCGTCGCGCAGCGGGCCGGGCGGGGTCAGGCGTACCGCCTCGGTCAGATACCAGAGCAACTCGTGCAGGGGCCGCAACACCGCGAAGGTGTCGAACATCCGCGCTGCGGTGGCCGGGTCGGCGCGCCAGTCGCGGCCGGCGAACGTGTGCCGGGTGAGGTGCTGGCCGGCGCCGAAGCAGTCGAACACGGTGCATCCGGGGAAGCCGCGTTGCCGCAGCTCGGTGTGGATGCCGCAGCGGAAGTCGGCGCCCAGGTTCGGGCAGGGCCGTCCGGCGGGCTTGTCGATGGCGAAGTCGGCGGACGCGGTGAACGCCGGCGCGACGCAGCAGACCCCGGCGCAGCGCGAACAGTCCGCCCGCAGCTCCCGCCCGCCACCGACCGTGCGCGCCTCCACAGCACCCCCGTCCACCCGCACCATTCTCCGCACCCACCCCACCCCCACCCCACCCACCCCGTCGATCATGAGGTTGACGGCGACAAAACGGACGGCAACCGCCGCCAACCTCATGATCAACCAGAACGAGAGGGGAGGGTCAGAAGGTGAAGAGGGAGGCGGTGGTGCGCTGCATCAGGCAGGGGTTGGCGAACGTGCGGGTGTAGGAGACCGGGCGGTTCTGCCAGAAGCCTGCGGCGCGGGCGACGACCGGGGCGTACTGGGAGGTGCACGGCGCGCCGTCCACGTCGAGCGCGTCCAGGTCGCCGTCGACGCGGGCGACGAGCCGGCAGGCGGTGATCGGGTCGGGGTGCAGACCGCCGGTCGGCCCGCAGGTCAGCACCGTGGCGCGTACGCCGGCGCCGTCGTCGACGGTGAGCAGCAGCACCGAGGGGGTCTGCGGGCCGGGGCGCGGCGCGGCCTGCGCGGGGGAGGCCGGCGCGCCGAGCGCGGCGACCAGGGCCAGTGCGGCGGTACGTCGGGCGAAGGGCATGGGTGGTCCTTCCGTCGGGGCCCCGGGGTGCGGGGCCGATGGGTGGCCCGGTCCGTCGTGCGAACCGGGCCGCCGAGAACCCTAGGTGGACGGTGTGAACGCGAAGAGTCACGAAGTGTTACACCAGCCGACCGCGTCGCACGTTCGGTGTGACATCGGCGTACGGGAATGCCCAAACGGCTGACAACCGCTTCCGCGCCTCGCGCAAACGCATTCCGAATAAGCGTGACGCCTGCCTGAAAGGCTGACAACCGAATCGGCCCGTTATTGCGCCGATGCATTCCGTACGCCGGATCGTTGTCAATGGATGACAACCGGAACGGCCGTTACCGTAACGATTCTTTCCGGTGCTCCGTATCCCTTTACCGTCGGGTGGCAGGGCGTTTTCGCCCCCGTCGGAGGGACTGTCATGAGCGATCTCTCACACCCGCCGCCCCGGACCACGGCCGCCGAAGCGACCATTCCCGGCCCCGAGATCCAGGCCGACTCCGAACCTGTCGGCCGGACCGCGGAGTTCGTCGGCCGGTCACCGAACCAGCTCGCCTGGCTGCGGCTCAAGCGGGACCGTACGGCCCGAGTCAGCGCCCTGACGCTCCTCGTGGCCGCGGTGGTGGCGCTCGGCGCGCCGCTGCTGGGGCGGCTCACCGGAATCGACCCGACCGACAAGTTCGTCGACCGGTTGAACGATTTCGGAATGCCGATCGGGTATGCCGGCGGGATCAGTTCCGATCATTGGCTGGGCCTTGAGCCGGGCAGTGGCCGGGACATCCTGATGCAACTGGTCTACGGTCTTCGAACGTCGCTGTTCATCGCGTTCACCTCGGCGCTGCTGGCCTCGTGCATCGGCGTCGCGGTCGGTGTGCTGGCCGGATGGGCCAGAGGCTGGCTGGACAGTCTCGTCAACTGGCTGATCGACCTCACGCTGGCGTTCCCGTTCCTCATCTTCGCCCTCGCGGTCATCCCGATCCTGCAGGACCGCTTCTACTCCGACCGGGAGGCGCCGTCGCCGGCCTTCCGGGTGGCGCTGATCGTCGCCACCTTCGGCCTGTTCAGCTGGACGTACACCGCGCGGCTGGTCCGCGGGCAGGTGATCTCGCTGCGGGAGCGGGAGTTCGTCGACGCGGCCCGGGCGGCCGGCGCCGGCACCGCGCACATCCTGCTGCGGCAGCTGCTGCCGAACATCTGGGCGCCGATCCTGGTCACCGTCTCGCTGATGGTGCCCCAGTTCATCGCCATCGAGGCGGCGCTGGCGTTCGTCAACATCGGCGTCACCGAACCCACGCCCGACCTGGGCCGCATGATCTTCAACAGCATCGGCTACGTCGCGAGCGACCCCTGGTACACCCTGTTCCCCGGGTTGACGATCTTCCTGCTGGTCCTGGCGTTCAACCTGCTCGGCGACGCGCTGCGCGACTCGCTGGATCCCCGCTCCACCCGGTAGTCCCCACGGCCATCACACGCCCGGCCGGCGGGGGCCGCCGGGCACGAAGGGAGCACACCGTGCGCGCACGAACCCGGACACTGACAGGTGTCCTCGCCGCGGCGGCGCTGGCCGCCGCCGGCTGCAACCCCACGCCCGACGACAGCGGCGGCGACGACCAGAAGACCAAGACCCAGAGCGGCTCGATCTCGTACGAGGCCGCCGACAACCAGGGCCCGGCGAAGCCCGTCGACGGCGCGTCCCGGGGCGGCACCCTCACCGTCATGCAGCCGGCCGACTTCGAACACCTCGACCCGGCCCGCAACTACGTCAACGTGCAGCAGGTCGCCGGCGGCATGCTCTACCGCCCGCTCAACGGCTACAAGGAGGACGGCACCGGCAAGCTGCTGCTCGTCGGCGACCTGGCCACCAACCCCGGCAAGGACGTCGACGGCGACTGCAAGGTCTGGGAGTTCACGCTGCGCGACGGCGTGCGCTACGAGGACGGCACGCCGGTGAGCAGCAAGGACGTCGCCCACGGCATCGCCCGCTCGTTCGCGGCGAACCTCAACGAGGGCCCGCACTACATCCAGCAGTGGCTCTACCCGGGCGGGGCGTACAACGCCACCTACAAGGGACCGTACGACGGCGGCAAGCCGGTGCCCGACGGCGTCACCACCCCCGACGACCGGACCATCCGGTTCACGTTCCCGCAGCCGCACTGCGACATGCCGTACGCGGCGGCGCTGCCCACCAGCGCGCCGGTGCCCGCCGCCAAGGACACCCGCGCCAACTACGATCTGCGGCCGTTCTCGTCCGGCCCGTACCGGGTCAAGTCCTACCAGCGCGACGTGTCGCTGGAGCTGGAACGCAACCCGAACTGGGATCCGGCGACCGACCCGATCCGCAACGCGTACCCGGACACGGTCCGGATGACGTTCGGCCTGGAGCAGGCCCAGATCGCCGAGCGGCTGGTCGCCGACGGACCGGCCGACCAGGCGGCGCTGAGCTGGTCGGACGTGCCGCCGTCGGTGCTGCCCCGCACTACCGGCGCCGGCGTCGCCGATCGGGTCGTCCGCGGCCCGACGCAGTACAACTGGGTGCTGAGCATCAACACCCAGCGGGTCACCGACCTGAACGTACGGCGCGCGCTGAACTACGCGGTCGACAAGGACGCCCTGCTCAAGGTCCTCGGCGGCCAGGCCGCCGGGACACCCGCGACCACGCTGATGTCACCCACCACCGCCGGCTTCGTGCCGTACGACGTGTTCAACGCCCCGGTGACCGGCGACAAGGCGAAGACCGCCGAGCTGCTCGCCGGAAAGCGGCCGAAGCTGGTGCTCGCCCACTCCAGCCTGGAACTGCGTACCCAGCAGGCCGAGGCGCTGCGCAAGAACCTCACCGACATGGGCTTCGACATCGTCATGAAGCCGATCGACAACAGCAGCTACTACGACGAGGTGGGCCGCAAGGACAACCCCTACGACCTGTACCTCACCGGCTGGGGCTCGGACTGGCCCACCGGCTCCACAGTCATCCCGCCGGTCTACGACGGACGGGAGATCGTGGCCGAGGGCAACCAGAACCTGTCGTACCTCAACGAGGCGTCGGTCGGCGCGGAGATCGACCGGGTCCGCGCCCTGCCCGCCGCGGAGCAGGACGCCGGCTGGATGGCGCTCGACCGCATGATCATGGAGAAGTACGCGCCGGTGGTGCCCTGCTACTACGACGCCACCTACGAGCTGCACGGCTCGAAGGTCGGCAACGCCTTCCTCAGCGACGCGTTCGGGATCATCTCGCTCAACGGCATCTACGTGAAGAAGTGACAGCCGCGCGGGGACGGCTGCCACGGCGGCCGTCCCCGCGCCCCACCCGGGGGAGGTGCTCCCGTTGCTCCGTTTCGTCGTCCGGCGGCTGCTCGTCGCCGCCCTGACCCTGGTCGTCATCAGCCTCGTCACATTCGGTCTCTTCTTCGCGGTGCCGAGCAGCCCGGCGAAGGTGATGTGCGGCAAGAACTGCACGGCCGAGGACATCGCCCAGGTCGAGCGCCGCCTCGGCATCGACCAGCCGCTGCCCCGGCAGTACGCGGACTTCGTCGGGGGCGTCTTCGCCGGCCGTACCTACGGCGAGGGGGACTTCCGGCAGGACTGCCCGGCGCCCTGCCTGGGTTACTCGTTCCGCAACAACCAGCCGGTCACCGAGATCGTCGCGCAGCGCGCCCCGGTGACGTTCAGCATCGTCCTCGGCGGCGCCGTGCTCTGGCTCGGCCTCGGCATCTCCCTGGGCATGGTGTCGGCGCTGCGCCGGGGTACGCCGTTCGACCGCGCCGCCATCGGCGTCACCCTGGCCGGCGCGTCCATGCAGGTCTACTTCTTCGGTCTGATCCTGCTCTACCTGCTCGTCTACTCCACCGGGCTGCTGCCGTTCCCCAGCTACACGCCGCTGACCGAGAGCCCGGCCCGGTGGGCGGCCGGGCTGCTGCTGCCCTGGATGACGCTGGGTTTCCTCAACTCGGCGCTGTACGCCCGGCTGTCCCGGGCGCAGATGCTGGAGACCCTGTCGGAGGACTTCATCCGCACCGCCCGGGCGAAAGGGCTGCCCGCGCGGCAGGTGCACACCCGGCACGCGCTGCGCGCGGCGATCACGCCGATCGTCACCATCGCCGGGCTGGACATCGGCACCAGCCTCGGCGGCACGTTCATCACCGAGACCATCTTCGGCCTCCAGGGCCTCGGCAAGGCGACAGTGGAGGCGGTGCAGTTCCTCAACCTGCCGGTGGTGATGGCGACGGTGCTGCTGGCGGCCGTGTTCATCGTGGTCGCCAACATCGTCGTCGACGTGCTGTACGCGGTGATCGACCCACGGGTCCGGCTGGGCTGAGGAAGGAGGAGACGGACATGGTGGAGCTTCCGACGCCGCGACGCGGCGAGGACCCGTACCTGCGGGTCACGGATCTGCGGGTGCGGTTCGACACCGAGGACGGTGTCGTCAAGGCCGTGGACGGGGTGTCGTTCGCTGTCGAGCGGGGTCGGACGTTGGGGATCGTGGGGGAGTCCGGTTCCGGTAAGAGCGTGACGTCGCTGGCGATCCTGGGTCTGCACAACGTGAAGCGGACGACCATCTCGGGGGAGATCTCGGTCGGTGGTCGTCAGTTGGTGGGTCTGGGTGAGGAGGAGATTCGTCGGTTGCGGGGCCGGGACATGGCGATGATCTTTCAGGATCCGTTGTCGGCGTTGCATCCGTACTACTCGGTGGGTCGGCAGATCGCGGAGGCGTATCGGGTGCATCATCCGAGGGCCGGGCGGCGGGAGGCCCGGGCGCGGGCGGTGGACATGCTGGGCCGGGTGGGGATTCCGCAGCCGGCGAAGCGGTTCGATCAGTTTCCGCATGAGTTCTCGGGTGGGATGCGGCAGCGGGCGATGATCGCGATGGCGCTGGTGAACGATCCGGATCTGTTGATCGCGGATGAGCCGACGACGGCGCTTGATGTGACGGTGCAGGCGCAGATCCTGGACCTGCTGGCGGATCTGCAGGCGGAGTTCCGGTCGGCGATCATTCTGATCACGCATGACCTGGGTGTGGTGTCTCAGGTGGCTGATGACGTGTTGGTGATGTATGCGGGTCGGGCGGTGGAGCACGGGAGTGTGGAGCGGGTGTTGCGGGCGCCGCAGCATCCGTACACGTGGGGGTTGTTGTCGAGTGTGCCGTCGTTGCACGGTGACGCGGATGCGGACCTGGTGCCGATCCCGGGTAACCCGCCGTCGCTGATCAATCTGCCGTCGGGGTGTGCGTTCCATCCGCGCTGCCGGTGGGCTGGCGTGAACGGCGACCGGTCCCGCACCGAGATCCCGGAGCTGGGCCCTGCTGGTGCGCCGGGTCATCTGGTGGCGTGTCATCTGCCGGTCGCCGCGCGGGAGCGGATCTACCGGGACGAGGTCGCGCAGGTGGGGGTGGCTCGATGAACGGTGTGACGAACGGGCAGGCGGCGGTGGCGGGCGACGCCGGCCGGCTCGCGGGCGAGCCGCTGCTGTCGGTGCGAGGGCTGACCAAGCATTTCCCCGTCCGGCAGGGCCTGCGTAGCACGGGTGCGGTGCGGGCGGTCGACGGGTTGGACTTCGATGTGCGGCCGGGTGAGACGCTCGGCCTGGTGGGGGAGTCGGGGTGTGGGAAGACCACGACCGGGCGGATGCTGGTCCGCCTGCTGGAACCCACCTCGGGCAGCATCATGTTCGCGGGGCGGGACATCACCCACGGCGGACGCCGTGAGCTGCGCGCGCTGCGGCAGGACCTGCAGATCATCTTCCAGGACCCGTACGCCTCACTGAACCCCCGCCACACGGTCGGGCGGATCGTGGCGATGCCGTTGCAGGTCAACGGCATCAACCCGCCCGGCGGCGTGAAGAAACGGGTCCAGGAGTTGCTGGAACTGGTCGGGCTGAATCCGGAGCACTACAACAGGTACCCGCACGAGTTCTCCGGCGGGCAACGCCAGCGCATCGGCATCGCCCGCGCCCTCGCGCTGAAACCGAAACTGATCGTCGCCGACGAACCCGTCTCGGCGCTGGACGTGTCGATCCAGGCGCAGGTCATCAACCTGCTACGCGACCTGCAACGCGACCTGGACCTGGCGTTCGTGTTCATCGCCCACGACCTCGCCGTCATCCGTCACTTCTGCCACCGCGTCGCCGTCATGTATCTCGGCAAGATCGTCGAGATCGGCGACCGCGACGATATCTACACCCGGCCCCAGCACCCCTACACCAGGGCCCTGCTGTCGGCGATTCCGGACGTCTCCACGCTCGGGCCCGCCGGACGGATCCGCCTCACCGGCGACGTCCCCACCCCGTTGAACCCGCCATCGGGCTGCCGCTTCCGCACCCGCTGCTGGAAAGCCACCGACCACTGCGCCACCGAAGAACCCGCCCTGACCACCCGGGACGACGGCGGGCAGCTCACCGCCTGCCACTACCCGGAGAGCGGACCGGTCGGCGTGCCGACCGGCGAACCCGGCAGCAACGAACGCACCTGACCCACGACGGGGTCGGGGACGACCCTGCCCGGAGCAGGGACCAAGCCTGACTGCCCTGAGCCGGGCACGGTCGCCCCCGGCCGCCGATGCCGGAGTCCGCGCCGGTGACGATCGCGACCCCGGTCGTAGTGCCCGTATCGCTGGGGCATGACCGAGCACTACCCGCGCGCCGCGACCTCAACCGGGCGGACGACCTCGACTCGGCCGCCGGTTTCGTCGGAGGCGGTGGCTAGGGTACGGACGTGATAGCCGATGAGTCCGATGCCGTGACCGTTCGCTTCCTGCGCATGATGAGCGCCGAGCTGCACGCCGAGCGGGCGGGCGACGACTCGCTCGGCCGCACTGTCGAGCTGGCCCGGCAGTGGTGGGGCACCGCCGACGACCGGCTCGCCGACGCCCTGCGCGAGCTGCACAGCGAGCCGTCCGAGCCGGCGTCAGGCGGTCCGGACGGGCACGGCGAACTCCGGGGCCTGCGAGGTGAGCAACGCCGTCCGTGACGGCACGCGCCACTGCTCGGCCAGCGCCGCCGCCAGTTCGTCCAGCATCCGGCGTACGGTCGGCGCCGCCCCGGCGTGCATCGCCTCGATGACCACGAGGACCTCGACGGTGTCGGCACGTACCGCCGAGGCGCCGCTCTGCCGGTGGCACCAGCGCCGGGCGTGCGCCTGCCCGCCCTCGTCGGCGAAGATCACCTCGCCGGGCGCGGGCTGCTCGGACTCCCCACCGAGGCCGAGATACGACTCGGTGCCGTCGGCCGGGCGCACGGTCAGGTCGCCGTCGATCCCGGCCAGGTCGAGCACGGCGACCGGGACCGCGTACCCGACGGAGAGCGCGTTGCCGAGGTCCACCAGCGGGTGCAGCCGGGGCAGGTCGCCGTCGCGGCGCAACCGGCGCAGCAGTGACTCGGCCGCGCAGCGGTAGCGCGTCGGCGGGCAGCCCATCCGGGTGAACGCGCGCCGCCACGCCTGGATCTCCGGGAAGCCGCCCTCCGGTGCGGCGGCGAGCCGGTCCCGGGCGACGCCGAGGTGACCGGCGAGGCGCGGCGTGACGTCGGCGTCGGGCGTGATCCCGGTGGCGTGCAGGACGCCGCAGGTCAGCTCGGGGAAGGACGACCAGATCTCGGGGGAGTGCCGGAAACGCACTGATGAACTCCTTCTAGGCGGTGAACGCGAGGCCGAGGCCCAGGGCGAGGAAGCTGCCGGCCACGGCGTGCCGCAGCAGCGCCCTCAGCCGGGGCCGGGCCAGCACGCGGCGGCGCAACGCGCCGGCGAGCACCGCGTACCCGGCGAACACCAGCAGCGTGACCAGCATGAACACCAGGCCGCAGGCGAGCATGCGGACGGGAGCGGCGGGCGTGCCCGGGGGTACGAACTGCGGCAGGAACGCCACGAAGAACACCGTCACCTTCGGGTTCAGCAGGTTCAGCAACACTCCGTCGCGGAACACCGCCGACGCCGGGCGCGGCGGCCGGTCCGCGTCGACGGTGAACGCGCCCCGGTCGCGCCACGCCGACCAGGCCATCCAGAGCAGGTACGCCACGCCCAGCCAGGTCACCACCCGGAATGCCGGGGTGCCGGCGCGCAGCAGCGCGGCCAGGCCGGTCACCGCGGCGATCACGTGCGGGACGAGGCTGAGCGTGGCACCGGCCGCGGCGGCCAGCCCGGCGCGGCGTCCGGCGGTCACGGCGGTGGCGAGCGTGTGCGTCACCCCGGTGCCCGGAGTGACGGCGACGACGAGTGCCGTCAGCAGGAAGGCGATGGTCACCCGTCCAGCCTCTGGCCATAATGGTCCGGTGGACAGGGCCAAAGCCGTCGTTTCCGACAGGTCCAAATCGGTCGGCGCGGACTTCCTCCAGCTCGATGTGGGCGAGGCCCCGCCCGGCGGCCGCGCGGACTGGCTGGCCGCCCGGCTGCGCTCGGCGATCGCCGACGGCCGCGCGCCAGTAGGTAGCCGCCTGCCACCCAGCCGGGTGCTCGCCGCCGAGCTGGGCGTCTCGCGCGGCGTGGTGACCGAGGCGTACCAGCGGCTGGGCGAGGACGGCCAGGTCGCCGGGCGCGGCCGGGCCGGCACCGTCGTGGTGGCCACCCCGGCCGCCGTGCGCGCCCGGCCACCCGAGCCGAGGAGAGCACCGGAGGTGTTCACCGGCCGGCCCGGCCTCGACGTCTTCGAAGCGCTGCGCGCCGCCCCCGCGAGGGTGGACCTGACGCCCGGCGTACCCGATCTGGCGGCATTTCCCCGCGCGGCCTGGCTGCGGGCCGAGCGGGCCGTGCTGCACCGGGCCACGCCCGCCGCGCTCGGCTACGGCGACCCGACCGGCACGCCCGCGCTGCGGCGGGCCGTCGCGAACTGGCTGGCCCGCAACCGGGGCATCCGCGCCGACCCGGCCGAGGTGGTGGTCGTGGCCGGGGTGTCCCAGGCGCTCGGCCTGCTCGCGCGGGTGCTGCACGAGCGGGGTACGCGCACCGTCGCGGTGGAGGACCCCGGCTCGCTCGGCGTGCGGCAGCACCTCACGTACGCCGGGATGGCGACGCCGCCGGTGCCGGTGGACGACAGGGGCCTGCGCGTCGACGAGCTGGAGCGGTCCGGCGCGCCGGCCGTGCTGCTCACCCCGGCGCACCAGTTCCCGACCGGGGTGGTGCTCGACGGTGAGCGGCGTCGCCGGCTGCTGAGGTGGGCGCGCGACGGCGGCCTGGTGCTGGAGGACGACTACGACGCCGAGCACCGCTACGACCGCCCGCCCGTGCCGGCGCTGCGCGGCATGGCCCCCGACCGGGTCTGCTACACCGGCAGCATCTCCAAGCTGCTCGCCCCGGCCCTGCGGATCGGGTGGACGCTGGTGCCGCCGTCGCTGCACGCCGACGTGGTGGACGCGAAGCGGACGGCGGATCTGGGCAACGCGGCGCTGCCGCAGCTCGTGCTGGCCGAGCTGATGGAGTCGGGAGCGCTGGAGCGGCACCTGCGGCTGCTGCGCCACCGGCACGTACGCCGCCGCGACGCGATGATCCGGGCGGTCCGCGCGTACCTGCCGGGGGCGGTGGTGCACGGCGCCGCCGCCGGGCTGCACCTGACGGTCACGCTGCCCGGCGACGTGGACGACCTGGCGCTCGCGGCGGCGGCGCTGCGCCGGGGCGTCAAGGTCCACCCGCTGTCCTGGCACGGCCAGCGTCCGCAGCCGCCGGGCCTGGTCCTCGGGTACGCGGCCACCCCGCCGTCGGAGATCGACCGCGCCCTGTCCACGGTGGCCGATGCCCTCCACGCCCTTCCTTGATCAACGAGGGAGAGGTGGGGGGTAGAGGGCGGCCAGGGCGGTGGCGGTTTCGGCCAGACGGGCGCGCAGCGTCGCCGGGGACAGGACCTCCACGTCGGCGCCGAGCCGCAGCAGGTCGCCGTGGGCGTGGGTGAGCGACTCGATCGGGATGACCGCGCGCACCCAGCCGCTGTCGTCGGGCGGGCCGGCGCTCGCCTCGGCGGCGGCGACCACCACGTCGCTGCCGATCTCGCGCAGCCGGGCGAACCCGCGCGGCGACAGCCGGATGTGCGCCTCGTCGCGGTGCAGCCCGGCCCGGAACTCCACCACGTGGGCGCGCCACCAGGCCGGCAGGTCGAACTCAGGCCGCTCGAACGTCTCGTCCAGCGGGGCCAGGTCGAGGATCTGGTTGACCCGGTAGGTGGCCGGTCCGGCGCGGTCCGGGCGGGCGGCCACGAGATACCAGCGCCCGCCCTTGAGCACCAGCCCGTACGGTTCGAGCACCCGGGTTGTCTCGCCGCGCCAGCCCCGGTAGCGCACCCGGATCCGGTGCTCCCGCCACACCGCCTCGGCCGCCTCGGCGAGGTATGGCGACGGGTCGCCGTCGGAGTACCAGCCCGGCGTGTCCAGGTGGAACCGCTGTTCCAGCCGGGCGGCCCGGTCGGCCAGCGGCGCTGGTAGCGCGGCCCGCAGCTTGAGCTGTACGGCGGCGACGACCGACTGGTAGCCCAGTTCGGCGGCCGGTCCGGGCAGCCCGGCGAAGAGCAGCCGGTCGACCTCCTCGGCGGTCAGCCCGGTCAGCCGGGTCCGCCAGCCCTCCACGAGCCGGTAGCCGCCGTCGTGTCCGGCCTCGCCGTACAGCGGGATGCCGGCGGTGTGCAGCGCCTCGACGTCCCGGTAGATGGTGCGTACCGAGACCTGGAGGCGGGTGGCCAGGTCGGCGGCGGTGAGCCGGCCGTGCGCCTGCAGGAGCAGCAGGATGGACAGGAGTCGACTCGCACGCATTCCGCTGACACTAGCTGTCAGGGGACCGCCCCTACCGTCCCGATCATGGCTTTCCACGACAAGGAGCTGACGGTGCCGGGGACGATCGAGGTCGCCGGCCGGCACGTCAAGCGCTACCACATCGACCAGCCGGACCGCCGCCTCGAACCACGTGTGGTCGAGGCCGCGTACGCGTACCTTCCCAAGCTGCTGCCCGGTCCCGACGGCGGCACCCCGCCGGCGAGCTGGGTGGTGCTGCACCGGGGCGCGGACAGCGGCGCGTACCTGCTGGCGTACACCTGGTTCTTCGACAACGTGGTCGAGTGCCGCATCGCGATCGCCGGACAGTCCGCCCTCGACTGCCCGGACGACGATCCGGCGCGCTTCGTGGACCTGGAGCGTCCCGGGGTGGGCTGCGTCTGGGAGCTGGGTGTGCTGGAGCACGAGCGCGCCGCCTGGATCCGGCACGTGCTCGCGCCGGACGAGCCGGACCTGGCCGGCTACCTGGCCGACGCCCGGCCCGAGGGGCCGGTGGGGTTCTGATGGGCGACTTCGACTTCCTCGTCGGCACCTGGGACGTGACCAACCGGCGTCTGCGGCAGCGGCACGTCGGCTGCGACGACTGGGACGAGTTCACCGGGGTCAGCGAGGCCCGCTCGTTCTTCGACGGCGCGGGCAGCTTCGACGAGATGCGCTGCCCCAGCCGGGGCTTCTCCGGCTCCAGCGTGCGCGTCCTGAACCCGGCGACCGGGCTGTGGTCGATCTACTGGATGCACAGCGCGCGGGGCGTGCTGGAGCAGCCGCCGGTGGTGGGCCGGTTCACCGGCGGTGTCGGTGAGTTCCACGCCGACGACACCGACGAGGGCCGCCCGGTGCGCTGCCGGTTCCTCTGGTCGGCGATCACCCCGGTCTCCTGCCGCTGGGAGCAGGCGTTCTCCACCGACGGCGGGCACGCCTGGGAGACCAACTGGGTCATGGAGTTCCGGCGGACGGCATGACCGGCGGGGTGGTGGTCCGGTAGATCGCGGTCAGCCAGACGTCGAGCAGCACGTCGACCACGTCCCGCTCGGCCACCGCCGGGCCGTCCCCGGCGAACGTGGCGTACCAGACCCGTTCGTTCATCGAGTTCAGCGCGATCGAGAGGTCCCGGGCGGGCAGCCCGTCCGGGGCCGCGCCGCGTGCGCGTTCGGTCTCGATCGCGGCCTGCACCGCGCGGACCCAGCGTTCCAGCACCTCGGCCCAGAGCCGCCGCACCTCGGCGTTGGTGCCGCGTACCTGGGCGCAGGCCAGCACCACGTCCCGGTGCCCGCCGAACGTGGCGTGGAACCGGGCGATCAGCTCCCGCCAGTGGGCGCGCGGGTCCTCGGCGAGCCGGTCGAACACGCCGCCGGCCGCCGCGTCGGCCTCCTCGGTGACCCGGTCCAGCAGCGTGAGCAGCACCGCGTCCTTGGACGGGAAGTAGAAGTAGAACGTGGGACGGGAGATGCCCGCGCCGCGCGCCAGGTCGTCGATGGAGATGTCGCCGAACGCGCGCTGCCGCAGCAGCCGCTCGGCGGTTGCCAGGATCGCGGTCTCCCGCTCGTCGCCGGTGGAGCGGCCGGTCCGCCGCCCGCGGCTGGGCGCGGCGCCGGCCGGCGTACGGGCGGTGGTCATGTCGGCTGATGTTACACCCGCTCAACACCCTGTCGATTAAGCTCGACACGGTGTTGACTGCGCTCGACGGCGATGGATAGTGTCCGGTCCACCGCCGGTGCGAACGGGAGAAACCGATGGCCGCAGACCACGTCGACGTCCTCATCGTCGGGGCCGGCCTGTCCGGCATCGGCGCCGCCGTCCACCTCGGACGCGAGTGCCCCGGCAAGACCTACGCGGTGCTGGAGGCCCGGGGCGCCATCGGCGGCACCTGGGACCTGTTCCGCTACCCGGGCATCCGCTCCGACTCCGACATGTACACCCTCGGCTACTCGTTCAAGCCGTGGACCGACCCGAAGGCCATCGCCGACGGCGACTCCATCCGGGCGTACGTGCGCCAGACCGCCCGCGAGTACGACGTCGAGCAGCACATCCGCTTCCACCACCGGGCCGTGCGCGCGGAATGGGACAGCGCCACCGCCCGCTGGACGGTCCACGCCCGCCGCGACGACACCGGCGAGGACGTCACCATCACCTGCGGGTTCCTGTTCACCAACTCCGGCTACTACCGCTACGACTCCGGCTACACGCCGCGTTTCCCCGGCGTCGAGCGGTACGCCGGCACGCTCGTGCACCCGCAGCACTGGCCCGACGACCTGGACTACACCGGCAAGCGGGTCGTGGTGATCGGCAGCGGCGCCACAGCCGTCACCCTCGTGCCGGCGATGGCCGAGCGGGCCGCCCACGTCACCATGCTCCAGCGCTCACCCACGTACGTGATCGCGCTGCCCTCGCGCGACCCGTTCGCCGACGCCGCGCGGCGCTGGCTGCCCCCGAAGGCCGCGTACACGGTGGCGCGGTGGAAGAACGTCGCGCTCGGTGTGGCAAACTTCCAGCTCAGCCGGCGTGCCCCCGGCGTGGTGAAGCGGTTCCTGCGCCGGGCCGCGAAGGGCCGGCTGCCCGCCGGGTACGACGTCGAGCGGCACTTCTCGCCCCGGTACGACCCGTGGGACCAGCGCCTGTGCGTGGTGCCGGACGGCGACCTGTTCACCGTGCTGCGCGAGGGACGCGCGTCGGTGGTCACCGACACCATCGACACGTTCACCGAGCACGGGCTCCGGCTCGCCTCCGGCGAGGAGCTGCCCGCCGACATCGTGGTCACCGCCACCGGCCTGAACCTGCTCGCGCTCGGCGGCATGACCCTGGCGGTCGACGGCGCCGACGTCGACCTCGCCTCGACGGTGGCCTACAAGGGCATGATGCTGTCCGGCGTGCCGAACTTCGCCATGACGATCGGCTACACGAACGCCTCGTGGACGCTCAAGGCCGACCTCGTCGCCACCTACGTCTGCCGGCTGCTGCGCCACCTCGACGAGACCGGCCAGCAGATCGTCACACCGCTCGCCCCGGACACCGACGACCTGGCGCCGATCATCGACCTGCAGTCCGGCTACGTGCTGCGCGCCGTCGACCAGCTGCCCAAGCAGGGGCCGCGCGCGCCGTGGCGGCTGCACCAGAACTACCCCCGCGACGTACGCCTGATGCGGCACGGCCCGCTCACCGACGGCGTACGCTTCGCCCGCGCCGGTGTGCCCGCCGCCGCCACCTCGGGAGGAACCGATGCGTGACCTCGTCTTTCCCGGCGGCACCGCGGTGCTCACCGGCGCGGCGAGCGGCATCGGCGCGGCGCTGGCCCACGGCCTGGCCCGGCGCGGCGCCGACCTGGTCCTGCTCGACCGCGACGCCGACGGCCTGACCTCGGTCGCCGCCGCGATCTCGGCGGCGCACCCGGACCTCCGGGTCGAGACGCACGTGGTCGACCTCGCCGACGCCGAGGCCACCGAGCGGATCGCCGCCGAGATCCACCGCGCGCATCCCCGCATCCGGCTGCTGATCAACAACGCCGGGGTGGCGCTGGGCGGGCGTTTCGACCAGGTCACAGTGGAGGAGTTCCTCTGGGTCGTCGAGATCAACTTCCGGGCGGTGGTGCGCCTGACCCACGCGCTGCTGCCCGCGCTCAAGGCCGAACCCGGCGCGCACCTGGTCAACGTCTCCAGCCTGTTCGGCATCATCGCGCCCGCCGGGCAGGCCGCGTACGCGGCGAGCAAGTTCGCCGTCCGTGGCTTCACCGAGGCGCTGCGGCACGAACTCGTCGACGACGGCGTCGGCGTCACGTCGGTGCACCCGGGCGGCATCCGCACCCGGATCGCCGCCAGCGCCCGGGTCGGCAGCGGCGTTGACCGGGCTGAGTACGAGACCGGGCTCAGGCAGTTCGAGAAGCTGCTCACCATCGACCCGGCGAAGGCCGCCGAGGCGATCCTGCGCGGCGCGAAGCGGCGTCGCGGCCGGGTGCTGATCGGCTGGTCGGCGAAGCTGCCCGACCTGCTGGCCCGGGTGGCCCCCGCCGGGTACGGCCGGGTGCTCGCCCTGGGCATGCGCCCGTCCCGCCCGGCGGCGGCCGTCGCCGGGGCGCCGGCGCCGCGGGCCGAGACGCCCGGCGAGGAGGCCGCGCGGGAACCCGGACGCACGGCGTGACGGTGGCCCTCCCGCCGGCCGACGAGCGCACCGTCGACGGCCGGCGCGTGCGCTGCCGGATCAGCGGCGACGGGCCGCCCGTGGTGCTACTGCACGGCATCGGCCGTACCCTCGACGACTTCACCGCCCTGCACGCCGCGCTGGCCCGCGACCACCTGGTGCTCGCGGTGGACCTGCCCGGGCACGGCGGTTCCGCGCCGCTGGACGGGCCGCACACGCTGCCCGCCCTGGCCGGCGCGGTCGCCGGGTTCCTCGACGTGGCCGGGGTGACCGGCCCGGCGCACCTGGTCGGCAGCTCCCTCGGCGGGGCGGTGGCGATGCGCCTAGCGGTCGACGCGCCGCAGCGGGCGGCCAGCCTGGCGCTGCTCAACAGCGCCGGCTTCGGCCGGGAGGTGACGGTGGCGCTGCGGCTGCTCGCGATCCGCCCCCTGGCGCCGCTGCTGCTGCGCCCGCATCCGGGGATCGCCCGCCGCAGCGAGCGGGCCATCTTCTTCGACCCGGCGTACGTCACCGAGGAGCGGATCGCCACCGCGCTCGCCGTCGCCGGGCAGCCGCACGCCGCCCGGGTGATGTTGGAGCTGGTCCGCGACCTGGGCACCTGGCGCGGGGTGAAGCCGCGGTGGCGCGCCGAACTGCTCGACGCGGTGGCCGCGCTCGACCTGCCCACGCTGCTCGTCTGGGGCGACCGTGACCTGATCCTGCCCGCCACGCACCTGGCGTACGCCGGCAGCCGGCTGCCGCACGCGCGCCGCCATCTGTTCCGCGACACCGGGCACATGCCGCAGATCGAGCGGACCGCCGAGGTGGAGGCGCTGCTGCGGGAGTTGTGGGCCTGACCCGCGGTGGCCTGCGCCACTGCCCGGACCCGCGCCGGATCGGCGCGACCAGCCGCGGAGCAAGCTTAGATACATGACGCATCCCAGTCGGACCGCGCCGTCCGCCGCCGAGCGGGCGTACCGGCACCTCAAGCAGGCCATCCTGGAACAGGTCTACCCGGGCGGCCAGCTCGTGAGCGAGGGCGAGATCGCCGACGCGACCGGCGTGTCCCGCACTCCGGTCCGGGAGGCGCTGCTGCGGCTGGAGACCGAGGGTCTGGTCAAGCTCTACCCGAAGCGCGGCGCGCTGATCCGGCCGGTGTCGGCCCGGGAGATCGCCGACGTCATCGAGGCCCGCCGGCTGGTCGAGCTGCACGCCGCCGAGCGGGTCTGGGACCGCCGCGCCGAGTTGCGCGCAGACCTGGCCCGCCGGCTGGAGGAGATGCGACGCGCGCACGCCGCCGGTGACATCAGCGCGCTGATGGGCGCCGACCGCTCGTTCCACGCCGCCGTGGTCGAGGCGGCCGGCAACGAGATCCTGGCCGAGCTGTACCACCGCCTGCGCGACCGGCAGCTGCGCATGGGCGAGGCGAGCTTCCGGCTCTCACCCGGCTGGGCCGAGGTCGCCCTGGCCGAGCACGCCGGCCAGCTCGCCGCGCTCGACGGCGACGACCCGCAGGCGTGGCGCGACGCGGTCGCCGGGCACATCGACACCGCCGCGCGGATGCTCGGGACGCTGCGGTGAGCGTGTCCCGCCGGCCCGCGGCCCTGGTGTACGCGGTGGCGCTGACCGCGTACCTGACCGCCGTGTTCCACCGCAGCTCACTCGGCGTCACCGGGGTCGACGCGGCGGATCGGTTCCACATCAACGCCTCCGCGCTCGCCACGTTCTCCGTGGCCCAGCTCGCCGTCTACGCCGCCATGCAGGTCCCGGTCGGGGTGCTGCTGGACCGCTACGGCTCGCGCCGGCTGCTGCTGGCCGGCGGCGCGCTGATGGTGGCCGGGCAGATCGTCTTCGCGGTCGCCACCGACGTGCCGGCCGCCGTCGCCGCGCGGGTGCTGGTCGGCCTCGGTGACGCCATGACCTTCATCAGCGTGCTGCGCATCGTCGCGTTCTGGTTCCCCGGCCGCCGCAACCCGCTGCTGGTGCAGCTCACCGGCACCGTCGGCCAGCTCGGCGCGGTGCTCGGCGCCGTACCCCTGGTGCTGCTGCTGCACCGCGCGGGCTGGACCCCGGCGTTCCTGACCGCCGCGGCGCTCGGCGCGACGGTGGTGCTGATGATCCTCGTCGCGGTACGCGACACCCCGCACGCCGAGCACGCCACCGCGCTCGCGCCCGACCTGGCGACCGTGCGCCGCCAGCTCGCCGAGGCGTGGGCCGAGCCGGGCACCCGGCTGGGCCTGTGGACGCACTTCGTCACGCAGTTCTCCGGCTCGGTGTTCGCGCTGCTGTGGGGGTACCCGTTCCTGGTGCAGGGCCAGGGCTTCTCGCCCACGGCGGCGGCCGGGCTGCTCACCCTGATGACGATGGTGACGCTCGTGTGCGGGCCGGTGCTCGCGCATCTGTGCGCCCGCTTCCCGTTCCACCGCTCGGTGTTGGTCTTCGCCATCACCGCCGGCACCGCCGGCATATGGGCGGTGGTGCTGGCGTGGCCGGGCCGGGCGCCGCACGCGCTGCTGGTGGCGCTCGTGGTGGTGCTCGCGGTCAACGGTCCCGGTTCGATGATCGGATTCGACTACGCCCGCTCGTTCAACCCGGTGCACCGCATCGGCAGCGCCACCGGCATCGTCAACGTCGGCGGTTTCGCCGCCTCGATCGTGCTGATCCTGGCCGTCGGCCTGGTGCTCGACCTGGCCACCCCGGCCGGGCACGACGCGCCGCCGCTGTCCGCGTTCCGCTGGGCGTTCGCCGTGCAGTTCCTGCTCTGGGCGCTCGGCGCGGCGCAGGTGCTGCGCTACCGCAACGCCGCCCGCCGGATCGCCGCCGACCGGGCCGCCGCGACGGCCGCGGCCCCCGTCTGAGTACGCGGCCGGCCCGGAGCGGCTTCGGCGCGGGCGGCTCAGCGCCGGTGTCGCACCAGCGAGTCGAGCATCAGCGTCAGCCCGGCGCCGACCAGCCACACGTCCTTGGCCAGCCCGATGCCCTCCTGGCTCGGCCGCAGGCTGCTGCCCTCCCGCATGCCGGGCGTCTTCAGGTAGAGCTGCACCAGCCCCGCGCCGAACGCGGTGAGCGCGGCCCCGGCCAGCAACGACGGCACGAACGGGGCGAGCAGCGCCGCGCCGAGCGCCGTCTCGCCCCGGGACAGCAGCACGGCGAACCGGTCCGGCGGGATCTGCCGCAGCTGCGGCATCGCGCCGGCCGCCATGCCGTGCATGCCCGCGGCAGCCTCACCCTCCAGGCCCCGCTTGCCCAGCCCGGAGTTCAAGATGTACGCGCCGATGGCGACCCGCAGCGGCGCATGCGACAGCCTCATGATCACTCCCGTCCCACCTGGTAGAACCGGCACACCGGGTACCCGGTCATGACCAGGACAATCCGGCGGGCTTCATTGGTTCGCGGGTCATGATCAGCGGTAGGTTCGGGGTGCAGAAGCACGCAACAAGGGAGGCACTGTGAGCCAGGAAGTCCGGGGAGTCGTGTCGCGGCGCAAGGGCGCGCCCGTGGAGGTCACCACCATCGTGGTGCCCGACCCGGGACCGGGCGAGGCGGTGGTCCGCATCCAGTCGTGCGGCGTCTGCCACACCGACCTGCACTACCGTGAGGGCGGCATCAACGACGACTACCCGTTCCTGCTGGGCCACGAGGCCGCCGGCATCGTCGAGCAGGTCGGCGACGGCGTCACCGACGTGGCACCCGGCGACTTCGTGGTGCTGAACTGGCGCGCGGTCTGCGGGCAGTGCCGGGCCTGCCGCCGCGGCCGCCCGTGGTACTGCTTCGCCACCCACAACGCGACGCAGAAGATGACGCTCACCGACGGCACCGAGCTGACCCCCGCGCTCGGCATCGGCGCGTTCGCCGAGAAGACGCTCGTGCACGCCGGGCAGTGCACCAAGGTCGACCCGTCGGCCCGGCCGGCGGCCGTCGGCCTGCTCGGCTGCGGCGTGATGGCCGGCCTCGGCGCGGCCATGAACACCGGCAACGTGACCCGGGGCGACTCGGTCGCGGTGATCGGCTGCGGCGGCGTCGGCGACGCGGCGGTGGCCGGCGCGGCCCTGGCCGGCGCGACCACGATCATCGCGGTGGACACCGACTCCCGCAAGCTCGACTGGGCGCGCAAGTTCGGCGCCACCCACACCGTCAACGCCTCCGAGGACGACGCGGTGGAAGCCATTCGCGCCGCCACCGGCGGCTTCGGCGCCGACGTGGTGATCGACGCGGTCGGCCGCCCGGAGACCTGGAAGCAGGCGTTCTACGCCCGTGACCTGGCCGGCACGGTCGTGCTGGTCGGCGTGCCGACGCCGGAGATGACTGTCGACCTGCCGCTGCTGGACGTGTTCGGTCGCGGCGGCGCGCTCAAGTCCAGCTGGTACGGCGACTGCCTGCCCAGCCGCGACTTCCCGATGCTGACCGAGCTGTACCGGCAGGGCCGGCTGGACCTGGACGCGTTCGTCACCGAGGAGATCGCCCTCGACCAGGTCGAGGAGGCGTTCAGCCGGATGCACCACGGCGACGTGCTGCGCTCGGTGGTGGTCTTCCCGTGACCGCCCGCGTCGACCACGCCGTCACGTCCGGCACGTTCTCCCTGGACGGCCAGACGTTCGACGTCGACAACAACGTCTGGGTGATCGGTGACGACGCCGAGTGCCTCGTCCTCGACGCGCCGCACGACGTCGCGGCCATCCGCCAGGTGATCGGCGACCGGCGGGTGGTGGCGATCGTGGCCACGCACGCCCATGACGACCACGTCCGGGTCGCGCCCGAGCTGGCCCGGGCCACCGGCGCGCCGGTGCTGCTGCACCCGGCCGACCGGGTGCTGTGGGACATGGTGCACCCGGGCACCGCCCCGGACGGCGAGCTGACCGACGGGCAGACCATCACCGTCGGCGGGACCACGCTGCGGGTGCTGCACACCCCCGGCCACAGCCCCGGCGCGTGCAGCCTGTACGCGCCCGACCTGGGCGCGGTCTTCACCGGCGACACCCTGTTCTCCGGGGGACCGGGCGCCACCGGCCGGTCGTACAGCGACTTCGGCACCATCGTCGAGTCGATCCGTACCCGTCTGCTCACGCTGCCGCTGGAGACGGTGGTGCACACCGGGCACGGCGACGACACCACGATCGGGGCCGAGGCGCCGCACCTGGACGAGTGGATCGCCCGGGGCCACTGAGGACCACACACCCGCGCGGGTCCGGCCGGAGCAGTCCGGTCCGGGCCCGCGTGCGGCGTCTTCCGGCCCGTCCGCGCCCGGGCACCGCCGGATGTCCGTCCGCTTCGGACGGATCCGGAAAACCGTGTGGGCGTCCCGGAGGGGATCGCCGCGTGGCGCTGCGCTTCCACCCGGCTTCGTGCTGCCGGTGGACGCCGAGTTACGCGGGCCTGACATCCCGCCGCTCGAGTGCACGCCGGGTTCGCCCGCCCGGGGACAGCAGCTGCACGCCGAGGTGATCGGCCGCGCCGCCGCGTCCGTCGGTGGTACGTGACGGACCGGGGACCGGCCGCGGTGACGCTGCAGCACCTCAAGCAGCTCCGGCACGCGCTGGTCCGGTGCGGCGTCTCGCCCTGATCGTCCCGTTCCTCGCCCTTACCCAGGATGCGGACCGGGTGCCCGGAATCGCGGGTGACCTGGACCGCAGCCTCGGCGCTGCCCGGCATTTCCGGAATGACCGACACTGCGGGCTCGTTGTGTCCCCCATACCGTCGGAACCCAAACACCTACCCGGCGGTAGTCCCCCGAGGGGCGCTCATCCCGGAGCGCGTCGTAACGATCGAAAGGGCAACCATCGTGAAGCAGCACTTCACTCGATGGCTCCCCGCCATCGCGAAGACCGCCGTGGCGAAGACCGCCGTCGCGAAGACCGTCGCCGTCGCCAAGAACCGCCGCGCCGTGCTGAGCGTGGCGGGCGTGGCCGTCCTGGGCGGGCTGGCCGTCGGCCCCACCGCCGTGGCCGCGCCCGTGACCAGTGGCCCGCACGCCGGCGCCAAGGCCGCCATCGACCTGGCCACCGGCAAGCAGACCTCGACCGAGGCGGTCAAGCCCGGCCAGACCACCGGCCTGGACAAGCTGCCGACCAGGGCCGACCGGCCGGCCAAGGAGAAGCTCGTGCCGCACGGCGTCGAGGGCGCGCAGTCGCGCATCCCGCTCGACGACGCGCAGCTCGCCAACGCCAAGGCCATCGTCGAGGCGGCCAAGGAGACCGGCGTGGGGGAGCGGGGCGCCGTGATCGGCGTCGCCACCTCGCTGCAGGAGTCGAAGCTGTACAACCTGGGTCACCTCGGCGCGTACAACGACCACGACTCCGAGGGCCTGTTCCAGCAGCGCCCGTCGTCCGGTTGGGGCACGTCCGAGCAGATCACCGACCCGGAGTACTCCAGCAAGGCGTTCTTCAACGCGCTGAAGAACGTCGGCGGCTGGCACGAGCTGCCGCTGACCACCGCCGCGCAGACGGTCCAGGTGTCCGCCTACCCGTACGCGTACGCGCAGTGGGAGGAGCAGGCGGCGGACATCGTCCAGCAGGTCTGGTGACCCACCCGTAGCGAACGGCCGGCCCTCCGGGGTCGGCCGTTCTCGCCGATCTTGGAATTGTGGTGCCTCGCATACCTCGGATACCGGACATCCTGGGCGCCACAACTCCAAGATCGGCGGGGCGGGGTGGGGGCGGGGCGGGGGGCGTTGTAAGCCGGTGCGCGACCGGGGTGGCGCCGGCGAGCGCCCCCGGGGAACAAGCCCGGGGCGTCGGTCGTTGCAGATGCACCCGGCACGCCCCGCGCTGCCGGATCCCCCCGAGAACTTCGAGCGCCTGACGGTGCCCACGCATCCCCCCGATGCGTCGACCCCCGAACGGAGCCCACCATGAACACGATCCTGCGCAAGAGCATCCTCGGTATCGCCGGTCTCGCCTTCACCGGTGGCGTGTTCGCCGGTCCGGTCGCCGCCCACGCGGCGGAGACCGCCACGCCGGCCGCGGCAGCGGTTCAGGGCGTCAGCCCGCAGGGCGAGCAGTCGCACGTGGACCTGAACGACGAGCAGATCGCCAACGCCAAGGCCATCATCGCGGCCACCAAGAAGGCGGGCCTGCCCGAGCGGGCCGCGGTCGTCTCGATCGCCACCGCGCTGCAGGAGTCGAAGCTGGAGAACCTGGGTCACCTGGGTGACCGCAACGACCACGACTCGCTGGGCCTGTTCCAGCAGCGGCCGTCCAGCGGCTGGGGTACGCCGGAGCAGATCACCGACCCCGAGTACTCGACGCTGGCGTTCCTCAAGGGCCTCAAGCAGGTCGACGGCTGGCAGGACATGCCGCTGACCGAGGCCGCGCAGACCGTGCAGGTCAGCGCCTACCCCGACGCGTACGCGCAGTGGGAGAAGCAGGCCGCCGAGATCGTCGCCGAGCACTGGCACAAGTAAGACCCGACGAAAGGCCGGTACCCGATCCGGGTGCCGGCCTTTCGCGTGCCCTCAGCCGCTGTGCGCGGCGAGCCACGACAGCACCGGCTCGACCACCGACGGGTCCAGCGGCTGCTTCGCCTCGTCCCGGTACGCCCGCAGCGACGGCGGACCGGGCTGGCGCCGCAGCACGTGGGTGACATCCGGCAGCACGCCGGTCTGCACGGGCCCGCCCGCGTGGGCGGCGATGACCGGCAGGTCGGCCGGGTCGGTCTGGAGGTCCTTGTCGCCGGTGAGCGCGAGGATCGGGGCATCGACGCGGGCCAGGTCCGGCCGCGGGTCGTAGCGCAGGAACTCCCGGAACCAGCGGGCGTTGAGCCGCTGCCCGCCGACCCACGCCACGTCCTTGTCGGTGGCGAGGATCTTCTCGTGGTTGCGGGCCACCTTCGCCACCAGGTCGGTGCAGGTGAGCCGGAGCACCAGGCGTACCGGCGCGGGCAGCGTGGGCAGCAGCCGTCCGGCCTGCCAGCGCAGCACCTCGGCGCCGGTGCGCCCGGGCGCGGACAGCAGGACCAGGCCGGCCACCGGTACGCCGCGCGCGGCGAGCGCGACAGCGGTGAGCGCGCCCTCGCTGTGCCCGACCAGGAACATCCGTCCGGCGTCCACGGCCGGGTCGTCGCGCAGCGCCGCGAACACGGCGGCCGCGTCGTCGACGTTGTCGAAGAAGCCGGTACGCAGGAACTCGCCGGTGCTCTCGCCGACGCCCCGCCGGTCGTACCGGGCGACCGCGATCCCGGCCCCGGCGAGCGCTGCGGCCAGGTGCCGCTGGATGCCCAGGGGCAGGCGGCGGTGGTCGCCGTCGCGGTTGATCGGCCCGGAGCCGGGCAGCAGCAGCGCCACCGGGTGCCCTCCGGCGCCGTCGGGCAGCGTGAGCGTGCCGGACAGCCGCTGCTCGCCCGAGTCGACGAGGAGCGGACGGTCGATCGTCACGGCAGCACCGCCGCGGCCAGGGCGGAGGCGTCGTCGGCGCCGATGAGCAGGGAGTCGTACGCCTGGCCGGTGAGGGTGATGCGGACGGCCGGCTGGCCGCCGCGGACGCTGACGAACTCCTTGCCGGCCCTGCCGCGCCAGGTGCCGACGTTGCGCGTGCGGGGCACGCCGAGGCCGGGCGCCCGGATGCCGCGGGTGGCGCGCGCCCCGTCGGGCACGACGACGGCGCCCGCGACGGCGGAGCGGGGGAACGACAGGTCGCCGCGCAGGGCCCAGATCTTCTCGGCGGTGGTGAGCCGGACGTCGATGCGGTCGGGGGTGATGTCGATGGTGGCCATCGGCGCGCTCCTCGGTTCTGTTATCGTCGGTGAGAACATTACCGGATGCGATAAAAAAGGGGAGCGACTGTGGCACTCGACACCGTGGAGCTGCTGATGCACCCGGTCCGGCTGCGCATCGTCCAGGCGTTCCTGGGGGGCCGCACGCTGACCACCGCCGACCTGCGCAGCGAGCTGAGCGACGTGCCGCCGGCCACGCTCTACCGGCAGGTCGCCACGCTCGCCGAGAACGGCGTGCTGCACACGGTCGGGGAGCGGCGGGCCCGCGGCGCGGTCGAGCGCAGCTACCGGCTCCACGAGGCCGCCGCGTCGGTGGACCCGGACGAGGCCCGGGCCATGAGCCCGCAACGGCACCGCCAGGCATTCCTCACCTTCGTCGCGGGCCTGCTCGCCGACTTCGACGGCTACCTCGACCGCGGCGACCCCGACCTGGCCCGCGACATGGCCGGCTACCGGCAGAACGCGTTCCACGCCACCGACGCCGAGACCGCCGAGTTCGTCACCCGGTTCCGCGAGCTGTTCGCCGAGTACGCCGCGCTCGGCCCCGGGCCCGGCCGCACCCGGCGGCTGCTCACCACCGTGCTGCTGCCCGGCGCCGATCAGGAGCGGCCCGCCGAGCGCCGGTGACCGGCCACGATGTCCGCCACGGCGGCACCCAGCGCCAGCACGATGATCCCGGCGGCGAGCAGCAGTGAGTGGCGGAACGCCGTACCCCAGTCGCCGTGGTCGTCGGCGATCGTGGAGAAGAACAGCGCGCCCACCGCGGCGATGCCGGCGGCCGAGCCGATGCGCTGCCCGGTCTGCAGCATGCCCGCGCCGCTGCCGGCCATCGGCACCGGCACCTCGGACAGCGTGAGCGTCTGGTTCGGCGCGATCACCAGGCCGCTGCCCAGCCCCGCGACGAGCAGCGGCAGCGCGGTCCGCAGCGGCACGTTGTCGTGCGGCCCGCCCGCCAGCACCAGGTCGGTCGCGATCAGCCCGGCCACCACCGCCAGCAGCCCGATCGCGACGAGCGGACGGCCGTACCGGGTGACCACCCGGCCGCCGAGCGCGGAGGCGAGCGCCGAACCGAGCGCGAACGGCGTGATCGCCAGACCGGCCACGAGCGCGCTGTAGCCGAGCCCCATCTGCAGGTAGAGCGTGAAGATGAAGAAGATCGCGGTGAACCCGGCGAAGTAGATCAGGCCGATCAGCGCGCCCAGCGTGTACGAGCGCACCGTGAACAGCCGCAGGTCGAACAGCGGCTGGGCGCGCCGGGCGTACCGGTGCTCCCAGAGCGCGAACCCGGCGAGCAGCAGCAGGCCGACGGGGATCAGCAGCCACTTGCCCGGGCCCCGCCACTGCTCCCGCTGCACCAGCGGCAGCAGGATCACCGTCACCCCGGCGCCGAGCAGCAGCACGCCGATCGGGTCGAGGCGGCCCCGTCCGGCGGGGTTCGTCGCCCGGGTCGGCATCAGCCGCCAGCCGAGCAGCATCGCCACGATCCCGACCGGGATGTTCACGAAGAACACCCACCGCCAGCCGTGCTCCGCGCCGCCCAACTGGATGAGCAGGCCGCCGAGCAGCGGCCCCACGGCGGTGGAGATACCGATCGTCGCGCCCAGCAGGCCGAACGCGCGACCCCGGTCGGCGCCCCGGAACAGCTCCTGGATCATGCCGCTGACCTGAGGGTTCACCACACCGGCGGCGGCGCCCTGGACGAGCCGGGCCACCACCAGCCACTCCGGCGAGCGGGCCAGCCCGGCCAGCGCGCTGGTCAGCGTGAACAGGCCCACCCCGACCACGAACGCGGTACGCCGCCCGCGCGCGTCGCCGAACCGCCCGGCCGGCACCAGCACCAGGCCGAACGTCAGCGCGTACCCGGACAGCACCCACTGCAGGTCGCTCGGTGTGGCGTGCAGCGCCCGGTCGATCGACGGCACCGCGACGTTGACGATGCTGACGTCCAGCAGCGTCATGAACGCCGCGATCAGGCCGACGCTCAGCGCGCGCCAGCGACGCCGATCGTCGTACCCGGTGTCCGGCACGATCCGATCACGCCACCTGGCGCGCGCACCACCGCGGCCCGAAGTCCAGGCCGGACATCGGGGAGTCCTCGCGGTGCAGCAGCCCTCGCTCGGTGAGCGAGTGCAGCGGCTCGCGCAGTTCCTCCTCGGTCATCCCGGTCTCCTGGGCGATCAGGTCCGGGTAGGGGACGTGTCCCTGCACCTCCAGCGCGGACACCGCCTGGTACACCCGTTCCTCGACCGCAGACAGCTGGACCTGAGGCATCGCTTCCCTCCTCGGCGTGGACCGTCCGACCCGCGGACGGCCGGCGACCGGCGGTTACCCGGACGGGCCGCGATGATGCTCACCCGTTCGACTGTCGTGCCGGGCGGGGCGGCACGGCGGTGCCCTAGGCTGCACCAGTGATCATCTGGGATCTCGTCGTGGTCGGCGGTGGGCCCGCCGGACTCTCCGCCGCGCATGCCGCGGCCCGCTCCGGCGTCCGCACGCTCGTGGTCGAGCGGGCCACCCACCCCCGGTACAAGACCTGCGGCGGCGGCCTGATCGGCACCTCGCTGGCCGAGGTCGCCGACCGCCTCGAGGTGCCCGCCCACGACCGGGTCGACCGGATCACGTTCACCCGCGACGGGCGGCGCGCGTTCACCCGCCGGCACCCGTCGCCGCTGGTCACGATGATCCGCCGGGAGGAGTTCGACGACCGGCTGCGCGCCGCCGCCGTCGCCGCCGGGGCTCAGGTCCGCGAGGGCGTCGCGGTCCGCGCGGTCGAGCAGGACCCCGACGAGGTACGCCTGCGTCTGGCCGACGGCGAGGTGGTGCGCGCCCGTGCCGTCATCGGCGCGGACGGCTCCTCCGGCGTCACGGCACGCCACGTCGGTGTCCGTTTCCGCCAGGTCGACCTCGGCCTGGAACTGGAACTGCCGGTGGACGGTGCCGAACGGGAACGCTGGCGCGGCCGGGTGCTGCTCGACTGGGGGCCGCTGCCCGGCTCCTACGCGTGGGTGTTCCCCAAGGGCGACCGGCTCACCGTGGGCGTCATCTCGGCCCGGGGCGACGGCGACCGCACCCGCGCCTACCTGCGCGACTTCACCGACCGGCTCGGACTGTCCGGGGTGACGCCGGAGCACGACTCCGGTCACCTCACCCGCTGCCGCGCCGACGACTCGCCGCTGCGCCACGGGCGGGTGCTGGTCGCAGGCGACGCGGCCGGGCTGCTGGAGCCGTGGAGCCGGGAGGGGATCAGCTACGCGCTGCGCTCCGGCCGGCTGGCCGGGGAAGCGGTGGCCGCCGGTGACCTCGGCGCGTACGCCCGGGAGGTCGACCGGCGGCTGACGCCGGAGATGCGCGCCGGGCACCGGCTGCTGGAGACGTTCGAGCGGCGGCCCGACGTGTTCCACGCGATGCTCGCCAGCCCGCCCGGCTGGCGGATGTTCGTCCGGTTCTGCCAGGGCCGGGCGAGCTTCGCCGAGATGCTCGACCGGCGGCCGGTACGCGCCGGGCTCGCGGTGCTCGACCGCCTGCCCGCGAGGGCGCGGGCCGTGGCCGGTTAACCTGGCGCGGTGACCGACTGGGATCTCGTCTGCGAACGCGACTTCGCGGTGCCGGACGGCCGCGACCTGGACGACCTCGTCGCCGAACTCGCCGCCGCGCTGCGCGACCCCGACCCGGCGGTCCGGGACGGCGCGCCCTACGTGGTGCTGCGCACCTGGATCGCCCGGGACGTGATCGACGCCGGCCGCCGGGCGAAGCTGGGCGCGATCATGGCCGAGCGGTTCACCGACCCGGAGATCCAGGCCCGCACGTTCGCGCCGCTGGTGCTGGACATGATCGTCAGCCGGGGTGACCTCGACCCGGCCTGGCCGGCCGCGTTCAGTGCCTGGTACCCGGCCGAGACCGACCTGCGCGGGTACGACGCGACGCTCGGCTGGCTGCACGCGGTGGCCCACGGCGCCGACCTGCTGGCCACGTTCGGCCGCCACCCGTCTGTCGACCCGGCGAGCATGCTCGACCTGGCCGCGGCCCGCCTCGTCGCGCCGACCGGCCACCTTTTCGCGCAGCAGGAGGACGACCGGTTGGCCCGCGCGATCGCGCTGGTGCTGGCCCGGCCCGGCCTATCAGGCGCCGACGCGCTCGCCTGGCTGGACCCGGTCGCGGCGAGCTACGCCGCGCTGCCCCGAGGCACCACACCCGCGCACGCCTCGAACAGCATGCGGACGCTACGGGCGCTGTACGTGCTGCTGGACACCGGCATCGGGCCGAGCCGGGACGCCCCGGCGCTGCCGCAGCCGCACCGCGACGCGGTCAAGGCACGCCTGGCCGAGGTGCTCGCCCCGGTCTTCCAGCACGGCTGAACGCCCCCGGTCAGGGGACGATGACCGCCCGCCCGTGCACGTCGCCCCGGCGCAGCGCCTCGTACGCCTGCGGCGCCTCCGCGAGCGGGAACGTCTGCACGTCGGCGTGCAGCCGGCCGTCGCGGGCCAGCGCGATCACCTCGTGCAGTTCGGCCCGGGTGCCCCAGAACGGCACCGCCACAGCGGCCTCGAACGGCACGGGCGGCGGCTCGTCGGCGACCGGCCGGACCGGCAGCGTGCCGCCGGCCAGGCCGACCAGCAGCAGCTGACCGCCGGTGGCGACGACCTGCCGGGCGGTGTCCAGGGTCGCCTGCGCGCCGACGAAGTCGAGCACCACGTCCGCGCCGTCCGGGGCCGGCCCGACCAGCTCACGGATCTTCTCCACCGCGTCCGGGCCGGCCTGCACCACGTGGTGCGCGCCGAGCCGGCCGGCCAGGTCCAGCGCCGCGGCGCTGGTGTCCACCGCGACGATCCGTACCGCTGTGGTGGCGAGCAGGATCTGCAACCCCATGTGCCCCAGCCCGCCGATGCCGATCACCACGCAGGTGGTGCCGGGCCGCAGCCGGGGCCGGGCCAGCTCCACCGCGTGGTACGGCGTCAGCCCGGCGTCGGTGAGCGGCGCGGCCTGGGTCAGGTCCATGTCGCCGACCGGCAGCAGCCGGGACGCGGGAACCACGACGTACTCGGCGAGCCCGCCGTCGCGGCTGAGCCCGACGCCGCCGACCGGGGTGACGCGGCACCGGTTCTCCTCGCCCCGCAGGCAGGCACGGCACCGGCCGCAGCCGATGATCCCGTAGACCGCGGCCCGGTCGCCGGGCGACCAGCCCGTCACCCCCGCGCCGACCGTGTCGACGGTGCCGGCGATCTCGTGGCCGAGCGTCATCGGGATCGGGAACACGCCCGCAGGCGCGTCGAGGATGTGCAGGTCGGAGTGGCAGGCGCCGACCGCGCCGACGCGCAGCAGCACCTCACCGGGGCCGGCGTCGGGCGTGGGCACCTCCGTGTGCTCCAGCACCCCGGGTGCGGTCATCCGTACTGCGCGCATGTCTCCTCCACCTCGTCGCCGACGGTCGTCGCGGCGGCATACCCCTGCCGTGGTGGTTGATGCGCCGGCGGGACGGGCGGGCGCACAATGCGGTCATGAGTGAGCCGGCCGAGTCGTTCACCGACGAGGAGTACGCGTTCCTGCGGCACGTCCGCTTCGGCGAACTGCCGGTCCGGGTACGCCCGGAGGACCTCACGGGGTCCGTGGAGACCGAGACCCCGCCGGACCGGCCGGACCCGGTCGGCGGGGAGTCGGAGTGGCACCTGCGCGCGGGCGGCTGACGGGGTCCGGGCCACCGGCCCGGACCCCGCCGCCGCACGGTCAGAAGAGCGGCACGCCGTCGCGGACCAGCTTCCAGTTGGGTACGAAGAAGTCGGCCGGGTCGATGACGCCCTTGGCCTGCGCCCAGTCGATGAGCAGCTGACGGATCTCCTGCTGGGCGTTGTAGACCTGGGTCTTCACGATGCCCGGGAAGTTGCCGCCGCCGCTGCGCCGGTAGTTGTTCACCGCCACCACGAACCGGGCGTCCGCCGCGACCGGGGTGTCGGTGCCGGCCAGCACCAGCCGGGTGATCCGCTGGCCGACCGGCTTGGCGATGTCGATGTCGTAGTCGACGCCGGAGAACACGTCGTAGTTGTAGTCCGGCACCGCCGGGTCGCTGATCGTCTCCGGGTTCACCGGCGCGCCCGCCGGCAGCGTGACGAAGTACTTCGCCGAGTACTCCAGGTACGCCTTCACCTCGGCGCCGGTCAGCACGACCGCCTCCAGCGTGTTGTCGTACACGTAGAGGCCCGCCACGTCGCGGATGCGCACGTCGCCCTGCGGGAACACCGCGGTACGGCTGAACGGCGCGGCGATGGACAGCACCGGCAGGCCCGCGTACTCGCCGCCCGCGAGCGCCTCGGTGACGACCTCGGTCTGGACGTGGTTGATGAAGTCCAGGATCGGGGTGTCCTTGTACCGCGACTCGGCGGCCGACAGCTCCACGCTGGACTGCGCGACGACGCGGTTGACGTACTCGACGGTCTTGGTGTGCTGGCCGCGCACGGCCGCGAGCACCGCCGGGTCCTCGACCACCGTGTTGGTGTTGAGCGTGGTGGCCGACTTGGCGGTGACCGTCCAGCGGCCCTTCTCCCGGGTCAGCGTGAAGTCCATCCGGGTCAGCCGCTGGCCCCACTTCGACGGCTCCGAGGTGAGGACCCGCTCGCCGGTGGTGAGGTTGGTGACGAACTTCTCCGGCACCTCGTTGTGCGCGTGGCCGAACAGGATCGCGTCGATGCCGGGGACCTGCTCGGCGATCAGCGCGGTCGGGTTCTCGTTCGGCAGCTCCGGGCCGTAGCTGGAGGTGCCGCTGTCGCCGCCGTGCGCCGAGATGACGACCAGGTCGGCGCCGCGGCGGCGCATCTCCGGCACCCACTTCGCGGCGGTGGCGACCATGTCGGCGAAGACGAGGCGGCCCTCGACGTTGCCCTTGTCCCAGATGGCCACGCCGGGGTTGGTCAGGCCGAGGACGCCCACGCGCAGCTTCGGCGCGCCGTGCCCGCCGAGCTTGACCTCCTTGATCACGTACGGGAGGAACGCCGGCTTGCCGGTCTTCGCGTTGAGCGCGTTCGCGGCCAGGGCCGGGAAGCCGAGCTGCTCGATCCAGGTGGCCAGCAGCGGCAGGCCGTAGTTGAACTCGTGGTTGCCGAGCGTCACCGCGTCGTACTTGAGGATGTTCATGGCTCGGGCCATCGGGTGCGTCTCACCGGTGCTGGTGATCGGCTCCTGCTTGGCGTAGTACGTGGCAAGCGGCGTGCCCTGGATGGTGTCGCCGGCGTCGAGGACCAGCGTCGCTCTGCCCTTGCGCTCGGCGCGGATCTGGTTGACCAGGGTGGCGAGCTTCGCGACGCCGACGTCGTTCTGCTTGCTGTCGTCGAACTCCGCGTCCTTGTAGTAGTCCCAGTTGTAGACGTTGCCGTGGGTGTCGGACGTGCCGAGGATCGTCAGGTCCCAGGTCTTCGGCTGCTTCGGCTTCGCCTCGGCGGGCGCGCCGGCCAGCAGGGGAGCGGTCGCGGCGGCGGCCGCGACGGCCAGCACCTGGCGCCGGGAGGCGCCGGAGGAGGAAGTCATGAGGTGCCTTTCCAATGGGGGTACGCGCCTCGTGGGCGCCGTTGCGCACCATAACCACCACATGTCGCGTGCGCCACACCGGCCCGTTTTGTTTCCCCTACGGTCACGGTGCTGCTGTTTCCCCTCCGGTCACCGGGGTAGGGGCGCAGACATGAGCGAGGACCAGTTCACCCAGCAGCACCCGGCCGAGCAGTACGGACAGCGTGAGGGACAGCCGTCGCAACAGCAGACGCCGCCCGGCAGCGAACAGCAGATGGTGCCGAAGCCCGACCACGGCGAGCAGTCGTACCGGGGCAGCGACCGGCTCACCGGCAAGCGCGCGATCATCACCGGCGGCGACTCCGGCATCGGGCGGGCCGTGGCGATCGCCTTCGCCCGCGAGGGCGCCGACGTGCTCGTCACCTACCTCGCCGACGAGGAGGAGAAGGACGCCCGGGAGACGGTCGCCCTGATCGAGCAGGCCGGGCGCACCGGCGTCGCGGTCCGGTGCGACCTGCGCGAGGAGGCCAACTGCCGTGCCCTCGTCGACCAGGCGATGCGCGACCTCGGCGGCGTCGACATCCTGGTCAACAACGCGGCGTACCAGATGTCGCAGGACAACGGCCTGCTCGACATCACCACCGAGCAGTTCGACCGGGTGTTCAAGACCAACGTGTACGCCATGTTCTGGCTCTGCAAGTTCGCCGTGCCGCACATGAAGGAAGGCTCGACGATCATCAACACGTCGTCGATCCAGGCGTTCGACCCGTCGCCGCAGCTGCTCGACTACGCCACCACCAAGGCCGCCATCGCGAACTTCACCAAGGCGCTCGCGCAGAACCTCGCCGAGCGGGGCATCCGGGTCAACGCGGTCGCGCCCGGTCCGATCTGGACGCCGCTGATCCCGGCCACCATGCCGGAGGAGAAGGTGAAGCAGTTCGGCACCGACACGCCGCTGGGCCGTCCCGGTCAGCCGGCCGAGCTGGCGCCCGCGTACGTCTACTTCGCCTCCCAGGAGTCCAGCTACGTCACCGGCGAGATCCTCGGCGTCACGGGCGGCCGCCCGACGAAGTGAGTGTCCGGTCCGGCTGCGTCTCTGGTCCCGGCTCGCCCATCCGGCCGGTCCGGCTTGTCCCGGCTCGGTCGTCTGGTCCGGCGCGACTCGGGCGTCTGTCGGTCCGGCGCGGCGCGGCGGGGTCGTCTGGTTCCGTTGCTCAGCGGGGCCAGACGGCCATCCGGCGGCGCACCTCGGCGATGCGCGGCGCGTCCAGGCCGTAGCGGGTGAACCGCCGGTCGGCCAGCCCGTCCAGGTAGCGGCCGGCGGCGCGCACGTCCTCGTCGTCCAGCGCCGGGTCCACCTGCCGGGCCAGCTCCAGCAGTTCCGCCACGCTGTACCGGTCCAGGGCGGCGGAGACGTCGATGTAGTCGCGTACCTCCCGCCGGTTCACCAGCGCGGCGGTCTTGTTGGCGATCAGGTCCCGCACGTCCATCACCGGGCCGAAGTCCATCACCACCGGGCTGCGGTGCCGGTCCAGGCGGGCCAGGCTGAGGCGGATCTGCCGGCCGTCCCGGCTCACCACGAAGTCCCGCAGGTCCCGGTCGAAGCCGTCGAACACCTCGCCCAGGCCGCCCGGATCCGCCTCGGCCACCCGGTAGCCGGCCCGTTCCAGCGCCGCGCGTACCCCGTCGGCCGCGGCCGCGGCGGCGCCCTCCACGTCGGCGAACAGGTCGACGTCCTCGGTGGGGCGGGTGACCAGGCCGTGCGCGGCCCAGGCGACACCGCCGCCGAGCACGAAGCGGTGCGGGCCGGCGGCGGCGAGCGCCACCCGGGCCACCTCCCGGTAGAAGTCGTGCGGATGGGTCACGCCGGGCGCAGGCTCCGGTGCCGGCCCTCCCAGGCCAGGCGTACGCCCCGGGGCAGGTTCAACAGCGGCCACAACCGGCGCAACGTGCCCCCGTGGATCAGCTCGCGCAGATCCTCCACCCGGGTCGTCTCGCGCAGCACGTTCTCGTACATCCAGAGCAGTTCGTCCGGGTCGGCCAGGTCGAACGCGCGCTCGCTGCTCCACATGAGGCGTACCGGCAGTTCGACGATGCCGGTGGTGGGGCCGGTCAGCTCGTCCAGGGTGCGCGCCACCACGGCGGGTCGCCCGGGCCGGGCGAGGTACGCGTGCGCGGTGGCCGACATGGCATCAGGGTAACCCCAACCCGGCCCATCACCCCCCTCCCTTCCGCGCCTCTCCCTTCCCACCCTCCTCGCCCACACCGCGTCGATCATGAAGTTGACGGCGTGGGGCGTCCGGTTTGTCGCCGGCAGCGCTCAGGGCCGGAGATCTTGGAAGATTTGGGCACCTATGGCAGCCATTTCCTTCCAAGATCTCCCACGGTGGCGCGTGCACGTGTTGACGTCCGCCCTGCCGGGAGATCTTTATGGGGGCCGTTCGTCCAAGATCTCTCGCGGACCCCGCTGTGCCGCCGGGTCTGCCGTCGGCGGCCCGACCTCCCAGTTGATCATGAGGTTGACGGTGACAAAACGGACACGAGGTGCCGCCAACCTCATGATCGACGCGGCAGGGACGCCCGGGCGTTGGCGTACGCGGGCCGAGCGGTCGGCGGGCTGCGACGGCCGGAGTGGGGAGAGCGGGGCGTGTCGGGGAGGGCGTGTCCGTCTGCGTCGGGTGTCTGATTTCGGGGTGGTCGGGGACACCCGCACGGCGGAATCGCCTGCGGGGCCGGGGCGTTATACCTGGTGAACGACCGCAGCAGCATCCCCCGGCACCCCGGAATGATCCCGGGGCGGCAGCCACGGGCAGCGAGCCGGATCCCCCCGAAGACTTCTTGAGCGCCTGACGGTGCCCACGCACTCGCCCCCGGGTGCGTCGACCCCCGAATGGAGCCCCCTCATGAACACGATCCTGCGCAAGAGCATCCTCGGTATCGCCGGTCTGACCGTCGCCGGTGGCCTCGCCGCCGGCCCCCTCAACCACGACACCAGCACCCCCACCACCCGCAACGCCGCGGTCACCACCACGCAGGCCGCGAAGCTCGACAGCGCCGCGCTGATCCCGCACGGCGTGCAGGGCACCCAGTCCCGCATCGACCTCAATGACGAGCAGACCGCCAACGTCAAGGCCATCATCGCCGCCACCAAGAAGGCCGGCATGGACGAACGCGCCGCCGTCGTGTCCATCGCCACCGCCCTGCAGGAGTCGAAGCTGGAGAACCTCGGCCACCTCGGTGACCGCAACGACCACGACTCGCAGGGCCTGTTCCAGCAGCGCCCCTCCAGCGGGTGGGGCACGGTCGAGCAGATCACCGACCCCGAATACTCGACCATGGCGTTCCTGAAGGGTCTGAAGCAGGTCGACGGCTGGCGCGACATGCCCCTGACCAAGGCCGCCCAGACCGTCCAGGTCAGCGCGTACCCCGACCACTACGCCCAGTGGGAGCAGCAGGCCGCCGACCTGGTCGCCGAGCACTGGAACAGCTGACCCGGCGGTGACCGGGGTCACGAGGAACGAGCGGAAGAACCGTGACCCCGGTACCGTTGTGCAGAGCGTCGGTGTGTCCAGTGTCCCCGGGCCTCACCTAAATTGCCTTCGCGGAATACCGTTCGGCTGGAGCCGCGTCGCGCCACTCGCCGAGAGGCGACATGCACACCGACGCCCAGAGCCGCCCCGGCCGAATGGCCGGGGCGGCTCTGTCTGTGGGCTCGACTCGCACGCCTCCGGCGGCTGGCCTAGGGTGAGAAGGAAGAGGTGAGAGCCGTTCTCGACGCGGAGGGGGTGCCCGGGTGGGTCTGAAGACCTTCATCCAGGGGTGGCCGGTCTACCGGCAACTCACCGGCACCGATCCGCTCGGTCGCGGTGCCGCCGCCCAGTCGGCGCGCTCCGCCGCGCTGACCGCCCGCACCGAGACCGCCGACGGCATGGCCCGCTCGGTCTGCCCGTACTGCGCGGTCGGCTGCGGGCAGCGCGTCTTCCACTCCGACGGCAAGGTCACCCAGATCGAGGGCGACCCGGACAGCCCGATCTCGCGCGGGCGGCTCTGCCCGAAGGGCTCGGCCAGCAAGAGCCTGGTGACCAGCCCGCTGCGCCAGACGAAGGTCCGCTACCGTCGGCCGTACGCGACCGAGTGGGAAGACCTGGACCTCGACGTCGCGCTCGACATGATCGCCGACCGGATCCTCGCCGCCCGCGCGGAGACCTGGGAGGACGTCGACGACGAGGGTCGTCCGCTGAACCGGACGCTCGGCATCTCCAGCCTCGGCGGCGCGACGCTGGACAACGAGGAGAACTACCTCATCAAGAAGCTGTTCACCGCGATGGGGGCACTCCAGATCGAGAACCAGGCCCGTATTTGACACTCCGCCACCGTCCCCGGTCTGGGGACCAGCTTCGGTCGCGGCGGCGCCACGGACTTCCAGCAGGATCTCGCCAACGCTGACGTCATCATCATCCAGGGCTCGAACATGGCCGAGGCCCACCCGGTGGGTTTCCAGTGGGTGATGGAGGCGAAGAAGCGCGGCGCGAAGGTCTTCCACGTCGACCCGCGGTTCACGCGCACCAGCGCGCTCGCCGACACGTACCTGCCGATCCGGGCGGGCACGGACATCGCGCTGCTCGGCGGCGTGGTGCGCTACATCCTGGACAACGAGCTGGACTTCCGGGAGTACGTGCTGGCGTACACCAACGCGGCCAACATCGTCAGCGAGCGGTTCGCCGACACCGAGGACCTGGACGGCCTGTTCTCCGGCTACAACCCGGACACCGGCTCCTACGACCACGCCAGCTGGCAGTACGAGGGCCAGGAGGACAACGCCAAGATCCGGGGTACGGGCAAGGAGCGTGACTCGGCTTCCGGGCTGGAGCACGAGTCGCACGGCGAGCCGGTGCCGGCGCAGGCCCCGCGGGACGAGACGTTGCAGCATCCGCGCTGCGTCTACCAGATCCTGAAGCGGCACTTCTCCCGCTACACGCCGGAGATGGTGGCCCGGGTGTGCGGCATCCCGGAGGAGAAGTTCCTCGAACTGGCGCGTGCCTGGACGGAGAACTCGGGGCGCGAGCGCACCGGCGCGCTCGTCTACTCGGTCGGCTGGACGCAGCACAGCGTGGGCGTGCAGTACATCCGCACCGGCTCGATCATTCAGACGCTGCTGGGCAACATGGGCCGTCCGGGCGGTGGCATCCTGGCGCTGCGCGGTCACGCCAGCATCCAGGGCTCCACCGACATCCCGACGCTGTTCAACCTGCTGCCCGGCTACCTGCCGATGCCGCACCACGCCGACCACCCGACGTTCGACAGGTGGGTGGACAGCATCCGGCACCCGGGCCAGAAGGGCTTCTGGGGCAACTCGCGGGCGTTCGCGGCGAGCCTGCTCAAGGCGTACTGGGGTGACGCGGCGACGCCGGAGAACGACTTCTGCTACGGCTACATGCCCCGGATGACCGGCGACCACGGCACGTACCAGCAGGTCCTGAACATGATCGACGGCAAGGTGAAGGGCTATTTCCTGCTCGGCCAGAACCCGGCGGTCGGCTCGGCGCACGGCCGCGCCCAGCGCCTCGGCATGGCCAACCTCGACTGGCTCGTGGTCCGCGACCTGTTCATGATCGAGAGCGCCACGTTCTGGAAGAACGGCCCGGAGGTCGCCACCGGTGAGATCGTGCCGGAGGAGTGCCGTACCGAGGTGTTCTTCCTGCCGGCGGCCTCGCACGTGGAGAAGGAGGGCACGTTCACCCAGACGCAGCGGCTGCTGCAGTGGCGGGAGAAGGCCGTCGACCCGCCGGGCGACGCCCGCTCCGAGCTGTGGTTCTTCTACCACCTCGGCCGCGTGCTGCGGGAGAAGCTGGCCGGCTCCACCGAGCGCCGCGACCGGGCGCTGCTGGACCTGGCCTGGGACTACCCCACGCACGGTCCGCACGCGGAGCCGAGCGCCGAGGCGGTGCTCAAGGAGATCAACGGGTACGAGGTGGCGACCGGCCGCCCGCTGCACGCGTTCGGCGAGGCCCGCGACGACGGCTCGACGGCGATCGGCTGCTGGATCTACTCCGGCGTCTACGCCGACGGGGTGAACCAGGCGGCCCGCCGCCGGTCCCGCCACGAGCAGGACTGGGTGGCCGCCGAGTGGGGCTGGGCGTGGCCGGCGAACCGCCGCACGCTCTACAACCGCGCCTCCGCCGACCCCGAGGGCCGGCCGTGGAGCGAGCGCAAGAAGTACGTCTGGTGGGACCCGGATGCCGGCGAGTGGACCGGCTACGACGTGCCGGACTTCGAGAAGACGAAGCCGCCGTCGTACCGGCCGCCGGAGGGCGCCTCCGGGCCGGCCGCGCTCGCCGGTGACGACCCGTTCGTCATGCAGGGCGACGGCAAGGCGTGGCTGTACGCGCCGAGCGGCGTCCTGGACGGCCCGCTGCCGACGCACTACGAGCCGGCCGAGTCGCCGATGCGCAACCCGCTCTACGGTCAGCAGGCCAACCCGACCCGCAAGATCTACGAGCACCCGATCAACCGGATGAACCCGAGTCCGCCGGAGCCGCACAGCCAGGTCTTCCCGTACGTGTTCACGGTCAGCCGCCTCACCGAGCACCACACCGCCGGTGGGATGAGCCGTACCGTGCCGCGCCTGGCCGAGCTGCAGCCGGAGATGTTCGTCGAGGTGTCCCCGGAACTGGCCGGCGAGGTCGGGCTGGCGCACCTGGGCTGGGCGCACCTGATCAGCGGCCGCGCGGTGATCGAGGCGCGGGTGCTGGTCACCGATCGGCTCACTCCGCTGCGGGTGGACGGGCGGATCATCCACCAGGTGTGGCTGCCGTACCACTTCGGCACCGAGGGTCTGGTCACCGGCGACTCGGCGAACGACCTGTTCGGCATCACGCTGGACCCGAACGTGCTCATCCAGGAGAGCAAGGTCGGCACCTGCGACATCCGGCCCGGCCGTCGTCCCACCGGTCCGCCGCTGCTGGACCTGGTCGGCGACTACCAGCGGCGGGCCGGGATGACGCCGGACCGGAAGATCCCGCTGGTGACCACCGACGCGGCCGGCGGGGACGACGCCGCCGGCAGCACCGACGAGCAGTCGCCCGCCGCGCACCAGGACGGGGAGCCGGATGCCTGACGCCAACAGCCTGTACGGTCCGCTGGACCCGGCCCCCGACGCGGGCTGGGTCGAAGCGCCGCCCCGGATGGGCTTCTTCACCGACACCAGCGTCTGCATCGGCTGCAAGGCGTGCGAGGTGGCCTGCAAGGAGTGGAACGGCGTCCCGGACTCCGGGTTCGACCTGCTCGGCATGTCGTACGACAACACCGGCGCGCTGACCGCGAACTCGTGGCGGCACGTGGCGTTCATCGAGCAGCCCCGGCCGGCCGGGCACCGTACGCCGGCGTTCGCCGGTGACCCGACCGGCCCGGCGACCAGCCCCGCGTCCGCGGCGGTCGGCGCGGGCACGGCCCCCGAGACCGGCACGAATCCCGGTCTGCCGCCGGGGCGGCCGGAGGCGGCGGCGCGGATGGCGGCCGGTCCGGAGTTCCTCGGCATGCCCGGCGCGCAGCCGCCCGGGCGGGACAGCGGCGCGGAGACCCGCACCGACTTCCGCTGGCTGATGATGTCCGACGTGTGCAAGCACTGCACGCACGCGGCCTGCCTGGACGTGTGCCCGACCGGGTCGCTGTTCCGCACCGAGTTCGGCACGGTGGTGGTGCAGGAGGACATCTGCAACGGCTGCGGCTACTGCATCTCCGCCTGCCCGTACGGCGTGATCGACCAGCGCAAGGGCGACGGCCGGGCGTGGAAGTGCACGCTGTGCTACGACCGGATCGGCGCGGGCATGACGCCCGCCTGCGCGCAGGCGTGCCCGACCGAGTCGATCCAGTACGGCCCGCTCGACGAGCTGCGGGAACGGGCCGCCACGCGGGTCGCCGCGCTGCACGAGCGGGGCGTGCCGGAGGCGCGGCTGTACGGCCACGACCCGACCGACGGCGTGGGCGGCGACGGCGCGTTCTTCCTGCTGCTCGACGAGCCGGAGGTGTACGGGCTGCCGCCGGACCCGGTGGTCACCACCCGGGACCTGCCGAAGATGTGGAAGCGGGCCGGGTTCGCCGCGCTGGCCATGGCGGCGGCTGCCGTCGCCGCGTTCGTCGGAGGATCGTCGTGAGCCCGGACCGCCCGGTCGGTGACCTGTTCCGCCGCTTCCGCGAGCGCCTGTCCACGGGACCGGAGGACCGCGGCGCCGCCGAGCGGGAGAACGGCAGCCGGGCCACCGCGGCCGGTCCCGGCGTGGGACGCACCGACGCGGGTTCCCGCGACGCGCGGCTGGCCCCGCACCCGCCCCGCGACGCGGCCCCGCGCCGGCGCGGCAAGGGTGGTGGTGAGCAGCTCAACGTGCCGCCGGCCGAGTTCACCTCCTACTACGGCCGGCCCGTCCTCAAGCCGCCGGTGTGGCGGTGGGACATCGCCGCGTACCTGTTCACCGGCGGGCTGGCCGCCGGCTCGTCGCTGCTGGCCGCGGGCGGGCAGCTCACCGGCCGCCCGGCGCTGCGCCGCGCCGGCCGGGTCACCGCCCTGGCGGCGGTGGGCGCGAGCACGTACTTCCTGGTCCACGACCTGGGCCGGCCGTCCCGGTTCCACCACATGCTGCGGGTGGCGAAGGTGACCTCGCCGATGTCGGTGGGCACCTGGATCCTCAGCGTGTTCGGCCCGGCCGCCGGGCTCGCCGCGATCGCCGAGGCGGCGCCGCTGCTGCCCGAGCGCGGCGTGCTGGGGCTCGGCCGCCGGCTGCTACCCCCGGCCGGGCACACCGCCGGTGTGGTCGCCGCCGTCACCGCGCCCGCGCTGGCCACGTACACCGGGGTGCTGCTGGCGGACACGGCGGTGCCGTCGTGGCACGAGGCGTACCCGGAACTGCCGGCCATCTTCGCGGGCAGCGCGCTGGCCAGCGGCGCCGGTGTCGGGCTGGTGGCCGCGCCCTGCGCCCAGGCCGGTCCGGCGCGGCGCCTCGCGGTCGCGGGCGCGGCGATGGAGCTGTGGGGTTCGCACCGGGTGGAGAACCGGCTCGGGCTGCTCAGCGAGCCCTACACGCAGGGCACACCCGGCAAGCTGCTGCGCGCGGGCCGCGCGCTGACCGCCGCCGGTGTGGTCGGCGCGCTGGTCGGTCGCCGCAGCCGGGTGCTGTCCGCGCTGTCCGGCGGCGCGCTGATCGCCGCGTCGGTGTGCACCCGGTTCGGGATCTTCCACGGCGGCGTCGCCTCGGCACGCGATCCGCGGTACACGGTGGTGCCGCAGCGCGAACGCGCCGACCGGCGGGCCGCCGACCAGGTCTGACACCTCCCCGGGCGGCCTCCCGTCCGCTGTGGTTGACTGCTGCGTGGAGGCGTTCAGGCGGCTGGTGCCCCTCCCGGTCTTCAAAACCGGTGTGGTCCGGGACCCGGGCCAGGCGGGTTCGATTCCCGTCCGTCTCCGCCAAACCGTTCCCGGGAGTGCGCGATGCGTGAGGTCGACCCGCGACGGCGGGTGCCGCGCACCGACGCGCTGCTCGCCGATCCCGCGCTGGCCGCCGCCGCCGTGACGCTGGGCCGCGACCGGGTCAAGGCCGCGATCGTCAGCGCGCAGGCCCGCGCCCGCCGCGGCGAGCTGACCCCCGATCAGGTACGCGACGCGGCGCTCGCCGACCTGCCCGGCCGTACGCCACGCGCCGTGCTCAACGCCACCGGCGTCGTGCTGCACACCAACCTGGGCCGTGCCCCGCTCGCCCCGTCCGCCGTGGACGCGCTCGTGGCCGCCGCCGGGCACACCGACGTGGAGCTGGACCTGCGTACCGGACGGCGGGCGCGGCGCGGCCGGGAGGCGCTGGACGCGCTCGCCGCCGCCGTGCCCGACGCCGGGGCGGTGCACGTGGTGAACAACGGCGCCGCCGCGCTGGCGCTGGCCGCGACCGCGCTCGCCGCCGGCCGGGAGATCGTGGTCAGCCGCGGTGAGCTGGTCGAGATCGGCGACGGGTTCCGCCTGCCCGACCTCCTGGCCAGTACCGGCGCGCGGCTGCGCGAGGTGGGCACCACCAACCGCACCACGCGCGCCGACTACGAAGCCGCGATCGGCGAGCACACCGGGTTCGTGCTGAAGGTGCACCCGTCGAACTTCGTGGTCACCGGCTTCACCTCGGCGGTGCCGGTCGCCGAGCTGGCCACGCTCGGCGTACCGGTGGTGGTCGACATCGGGTCGGGCCTGCTCGCGCCCGACCCGCTGCTGCCCGACGAGCCGGACGCCGCCACCACGCTGCGCGCGGGCGCGCACCTGGTCACCGCCAGCGGCGACAAGCTGCTCGGCGGCCCGCAGGCCGGTCTGCTGCTCGGCGACGCCGACCTGGTGCACCGGCTGCGCCGGCACCCGCTCGCGCGGGCGCTGCGGGTCGACAAGCTCACCCTCGCCGCGCTCGCCGCCACCCTGTACGCCCCGACCACGCCCACCCGCGACGCGCTGCACGCCGACCCGGCCCGGCTGCGGGAGCGGGTGGAGCGGCTGCGTGACCGGCTCGGTGCGGACGGCTGCAAGGCCGAGGTGGTGCCCAGCGCGGCAGTCGTCGGCGGCGGCGGGGCGCCCGGCGTGGAGCTGGACTCGTGGGCGCTGAGCCTGCCCGAGCGGTACGCCGAGCCGCTGCGCGCCGGCGACCCGGCGGTCCTCGGACGGGTGCTGCAGGGCCGGCTCCTGCTGGACCTGCGCGCCGTGCCGGAGGGCGCCGACGACCGGGTCCGCGTGGCCGTGCTGAGCGTGGAGGACTGACCGGCATGTGGGTGGTGGCCACCGCCGGGCACGTCGACCACGGCAAGTCGACGCTGGTGCGGGCGCTGACCGGGATGGAACCGGACCGGTGGGCGGAGGAACGCCGCCGGGGCATGACCATCGACCTCGGCTTCGCCTGGACCACGCTGCCCTCCGGCGGCACCGTCGCCTTCGTCGACGTACCCGGGCACGAGCGGTTCGTGCCGAACATGCTCGCCGGTGTCGGCCCGGTCCCGGCCGCGCTGATCGTGGTGGCCGCCGACGAGGGCTGGATGCCGCAGTCCGCCGAGCACCTGGCCGCGCTGGACGCGCTGGGTGTGTCGTACGGGCTGCTCGCGGTGACCCGCGCGGACCTCGCCGACCCAGGGCCGGCGACGGCGCGGGCCCGCACGGAGATCGCCGCGACGTCGCTGGGCGAGGTGGAGGCGGTGCCGGTCTCCGCGGTCACCGGCGCCGGACTGCCCGAGCTGCGCGCCGCGCTGGACCGCCTGACCGCCCGGCTGCCCGACCCGGCCGCTGACGCGCCGGTGCGGCTCTGGGTGGACCGGGCGTTCACGGTACGCGGCAGCGGCACCGTGGTCACCGGCACGCTCGGCGGCGGCCGGCTGCGCGTCGGCGACGAACTGGAACTGGCCGGCACCGGCGAGGCGGTGCGGGTACGCGGACTGCACTCCCTCGGCGCCGCGCACACCGCCGTCGAGGCGGTGGCCCGGGTCGCGGTGAACCTGCGCGGCCTGCCCCGGGACCGCGTCGGGCGCGGCGACGCGCTGCTCACACCCGGCCGGTTCGGGCGTACCGACCTGCTCGACGTGCGCCTGTCCGGCGACCCGGCCGCCGACCTGCCGGCCACGCTCATGCTGCACGCCGGCTCGGCGGCGGTGCCCGCCCGGGTCCGGCCGCTGGGCCCGGACACGGTCCGGCTGCGCCTGGCCCGGCCGCTGCCGCTGCTGATCGGGGACCGGGCGCTGCTGCGCGACCCCGGCCGGCACCACGTCTGCGGTGGCGTCACGGTGCTGGACGTGGACCCGCCGCCGCTGCGCCGCCGGGGCGCGGCAGCGGCCCGCGCGGCCGTGCTCGCCGGGCTGGACGGGGGCCCGGACCTGGCCGGGGAGCTGCGCCGGCGGCTGCTGATCCGGGCCGGGGACCTGACCCGGATGGGCGTGCCGCCGACCGCGACGCCGGTGGCCGGGCAGTGGCTGGCCGACCCGGAGCACTGGCGGGACCTGGGCCGCCGCCTCACCGAGGAGGTGACCCGGTACACCGCCGAGCATCCGCTCGCCGCGGGCGTACCGGTCGACGTGCTGCGGCACCGGCTCGACCTGCCCGACCGCGCGCTGGTGACGGCGCTGCTGCGCCCGCCGCTGCGGCTGCGCGACGGCCTGGTCACCGCCGCCGGGCAGCACACGCTGCCCGATCCGGTGGCGCGGGCGGTGGACCGGGTCCGGGCCGAGTACGGCGACCGACCGTTCCAGGCGCCCGAGGCGCACCACCTGGCCGACCTCGGGCTCGGCCCCCGCGAGATCGGCGCCGCCGTCCGGGCCGGCGCGCTGCTGAAGCTCGCCGAGAACGTGGTGCTGCTCCCCGGCGCCCCGGACGACGCGGTACGCGTGCTGGCCGGGCTGCCGCAGCCGTTCACGCTCAGCGCCGCCCGGCAGGCGCTCGGCACCACCCGCCGGGTGGCGGTGCCGCTGCTGGAGTTGCTGGACCGGCGCGGCGCCACCCGGCGGCTGCCCGACGACGCCCGCGAGGTGCTCCGCCCGCCGGGCTGACGCAACAGGCGTCGCCCGCCCGCTCCGGTCACCTACCGTGACGCCATGGACCCTTCCGCGGTCTGGCGGGACAAGAACCACAAGTGGCGGATCGAGGCGTACCGCGCACCGGACCTGAGGTTCGCCATCTACGCCACGAACGGCCCCACCGAGTCGGCGCCGCTGTGGCTGTTCGGGATGGCCGCGCTGGCCCGCTGGCTGATGACCCACGCGATCTCCCTGGACGACCTGGAGACGGACTGACACCCGGACGGGGGACGGCCGCCCGATCCCCGCCCCGGGCGGCGCCGCCGGTCGTACGGTGCGGGCGTGAAGGACAGGGGACTGCGTACGTTCATCACCGTGCTGGCCGGACTGGCCGTGATCTACTTCGGCTTCTCGGGCAGCCGCGACAGCGGCGGGGAGGGCGGCGTCTCCGGCGGTGTGGTGCTGCTCGCGCTGCTCGCCTCGCTGCTGGCCTGGAACCTGACCAAGCCCGGGCCGGCCAAGTAGCACTCTCAACGGGCAGTGGCGGCGCTGCGGCTCACCTCGCCGGCCGACTCCTCGCCCAGCGCCACCCGCACCAGCGCCGACGCCAGCCGTCCGAAGTCGGCCTCGCCGACCAGCCCGACCAGGTCGCCGGGGCTCGCCGGCAGGCCCAGCCGTTTCGCCCCGGCCAGCGTGCGCCGGTCGGCGTACGGGCGCACGTCCGGCCACACCGACTGCGCCTCGCGCAGGAAGATGTCCGCCCCGGTGGGGCCGATGCCGGGGAACTCGGTGAGAAACCGGCGCAGCGCGGCCCGGTCGGCGCCGGCTTCCTGGTGCAGCCGGCGCAGGTCGCCGTGCCAGCGGTCCAGGCAGAGCCGGGCGCCGGTGCCGAGCATGGTCGCGGTCCGCTCGTCGTAGCGCCGGTAGTGGCCCCGGCCCAGCGCGTCGACCCGGTCCTGCCAGCTCGCCGCCTCCATCGTCTGCGGGGTGCGGTAACCGGCGGCGAACAGCTCCCGGGCGGCGGCCACCGCCACCGACGCCCGGATCCGGGTGCTCAGCAGCGTGGTGAGCACCAGCAGCTGGTAGAGCGGGCCGGGCCGGTCGGCGAGGGTGATCCCCGCCTCCTCCGCGTACGTGCGGGACTGCCGGTCCAGCAGGGCGCGCGCGACGTTGCGATCGTCTGGCATCCATCCGGCTTACCCGTCCCGGCCCCGGCCAGACCCCCGCGCCGATCCGGAATGCGCCGGGCGGCGACGGGTACGCCTGTCTGGTGCGCGGCCGACGGCCGTGCGCCCCACCGGGAAGGAGAGAGCCGTGGTCAAGCCGCAGCAGGAGGAACTGCGCCGGAACGATCTCGGCGCCACCAGCCAGGACAGCCGCAAGACGGCCACCCAGGCGGGCGGCCGTTCGCGGAGCCGGGGCACGTCGAACGCCGACGCGGGACGGCCCGTTCCGAAGGGTCAGGTGTCGCCGTACGGTCCGGCCGGTGAGCCGGTTGCCGACGACGAGAGCTAACCGCGAGCCGACGCCGGCCGCAGCCGCCGCCAGGTGGCTGCGGCCGACAGCCCGTACGCCAGGTGCGGGATCAGGTCGGAGACCCAGTCGGCGCGCCGCCAGGTACGCGGGTCGGTCACGCCCAGCACCGTCATCGAGCCGTCCGAGGTGGCCATCACCCCACCGCCGAGCAGCACCGTGGCCAGCGGCAACGGGATCCGCCGTTGTCCGGCGAGCAGACCGAACGCGGCCCCCGCGGCGATGCCTGTGGCGTACCCGAGCAGTGGCCCCAGACCGGAACGGCGGTTCGCCGCCTCGTCGCCGGGGCCCAGGTCGACGTGCGTGACGTCGGCCAGCCGTCCGGCCACCGACTCCGGGGTGCTGCTCGCCGGCCGCGCCCGCAGCGCCATGTCGAGGTAGGAGACCGCGTTGAGCACGGCGCTGCCGACGGCGCCCGCGATGGCGCCGTCGACGGCGGATGCCGCTCTCACTTCGGGTCACCCGGTTCCCGGTTGCCCTTGGGGCCGTAGGTCCGTTCGCCCCGGACCACGCCGCGTTGCCCACGGTCGTCCTGCAGGATCCGGTTGGCGACCTGGTTGGCCTCCTTGTCGGTGGCGCGCCCGGACTGCTCGACGAGGTCGCGCAGCCGTGCCCGTTGCTTGTCGTACGCGTTGCTGCCCGGACGGGGTCCTGCCATCACTGCCTCCTCGGGTCGCCGTCGGCTGACGAACCCGTCTACCCGCCCGGGCCGGGGCCAACCGTGCGCTCAGGCCGGGGCGCGGACGACAGCGACCGGGCACGCGGCGCGGTGCAGGATCCCCTGGCTCACCGAGCCGAGCAGCAAGCCGCTGAGCTCACCGCGGCCTTGCCGGCCCACCACGACCAGTTGGGCGTCCCGGGACGCCTCGGTCAGCGCTGTGACCGGGCGGGCCCGCACCGCCTCCCGGTTGATCGGCACGTCCGGCCAGCGCTCGGCGACGCCGGCGACCGACTCGGCCAGGACCCGCTCCTGCTCGTCGGCCTGCGCCGACCGGCCGCCCGGGTGGGCGTGCAGCACACGCAGCGGGGCGCCGCGGTGGGACGCCGTTTCGGCGGCGAACTCGACGGCGGCGCGGGACAGCGCGGAGCCGTCCACCCCGGCCACCACCGGGCCGGTGTCGCGGGCGGCGCCCCGGGCCACCAGCACCGGGCAGTCGGCGTACGCGGTGACCTGCAGCGCGACCGAGCCGATCACCAGCGAGGCGAACCCGCCGAGACCCCGGTCGCCGAGCACGATCAGCGCGGCGGTGGGGGACTCGCCGATCAGCACGGCGGCCGCCTCCCCGTCGATGATCTCGCCGGTGATGCGCAGCCCGCGCTCCTGCGCCTGGGCCGCGTTGACCGCGTCGGCGACCAGTTGCTCGGCCTGGTGACGCAGGCCGGCGTGCGGCGGCGCCCCGGCCGGAGCGGCCACCGGTACGCCCAGCAGCGGCCAGATGAATCCGTGGACCACCCGCAGCGGCCGGTTGCGGCGGGTGGCCTCCCGGGCGGCCAGGAGCACGGCCCGGGTCGCCGGCTCGGAGCCGTCCACCCCGACCACCACGGCCGCACCGTCAGCGGAGTTCACCAGGTACCTCCTCGTGGCCGGCGCTCCCGCGGCCAGTATCGCGGCCGGCGGGACCGGCCCGGGGCGATACCGCGCCGGTCGCCCGGTCGGTACGCTGGCGGACAGCGCCCAGGGAGGGAGGCCCGTCGATGGATCAGCCGGACGGACCGAGCACCGCCCGCATGATCGACTACTGGCTCGGCGGCCGGCACCACCGTCCGGTCGACGTCGCCGCGGCCGCCGCGTTCGAGGCGGCGTACGGGCCCTGCGCGGCGATCTTCCGCTCGCTGCGCGGTTTCCTGGGCCGGACCGTTCGCGCCATGGCCGGCGACGGTGTGGACGGCTTCCTGGTCTTCGGTGCGGGCGTGCCCACCTGCGGAAACGTGCACGAGGTCGCACCGGAGGCGACGGTCCTCTACACCGACGTCGACCCGGAGACGGTCCGGCTCGGCCAGCGCCTGCTCGCCGGCAGTGACCGCGCCGGTTACGGCTACGGCGACGCCACCGACATCGGCACCGTCGACCGGGCGCAGCTGCACCGTTTCGTGCCGGGGTGGGGGAGACGGCCGGTCGGAGTGGTGTTCCTCGGGCTGGCCGCGTTCCTGGACGACGACACGCTCGCCCGTACGCTGGACGAGTTGTACCGGGCGGTCGCGCCGGGCAGCCGGCTGGCGATCGACTTCGACAGCGAGGAGCTGGCCGGGCATCCGCAGGCGCTGGCCATGATGGGCCCGGCGTTCCGGATGCGCGCGCCCGAGCGGTTCGCGCCGCTGCTGGGCCGCTGGCGTCCCACCGACGAGGGCGTCGTGCCGGTGGCCCGGTGGCGGCCCGAGGGTGAGCCGGAGCCGGTGCCGGACGCGTTCTACGGCGCGTTGGCGCTGCGGCCGGCGGACTGAGCCGCGCCGGTCGAGGCGGGCCGTTCGGCGGTCGGGGGTCCTTCGTATGATGTTTGCTCTGTAGCAATAGTCGTCATCGGAGGATGAGCATGCCGGAGGCGTCCGGATCGGTGTCACGTGCCCTGCGCACGGCGCCACCCGACCAGCTGGTGGAGACCGCGGACGCGGTGCTGCGCCAGACGCTCGGGGCCGCGCGGGCGGAGGTGTTCGTCGCCGACTACCGCGCCAGCGGCCTCTGGCCGGTGCTCGACCCGGACGTGCCCGACGGTGGCCCGTTGCCGGCACACACCGTGGCGCAACGCTGCTTCAGCAGCCAGGAGCCGGTCCTGGACATCATCGACGACGGCCGCTGCCGGGCCTACCTGCCGCTGTCGGTGTGGGGGGAGCGGCTCGGCGTCCTGATGGTCGAGCTGCCCGGTGACCCGGACGCGGCCACAGTGGAGGCGGCGCGGGACGCCGCCGGCGAGCTGGCCGTGGCCATCCGCGCGGCCGACCGGGAGACCGACAGGTACCGCCGCGCCCGGCGGCGGGAACGGCTGAGCATGGCTGCGGAGATGCAGTGGGACCTGTTGCCGGGGCGCAGCGTGCGCCACGGCGACGCGTTGCTGGCCGGGCAGCTCGAACCGGCGTACACGGTGGGCGGTGACCACTTCGACTGGTCGGTGGACTGTGAGCGGCTCACCCTCACCGTGCTCAACGGCACCGGCAGCGGGCTGGCCGCGTCGCTGCTCACGGCGATGACGGTGAACGCCATGCGCAACGCCCGGCGTTCCGGCGGCAGCTTGGTCGAGCAGGCGGAGCTGGCCTCGGACACCATCTACTACCAGCACCGGGGCGGCCGGCACGTGGCCACGCTGCTGCTGGAGCTGGACAGCCGCCGGGGCGTGGTGCGGGCGGTGGACGCCGGTTCCCCGCAACTGCTGCGGCTGCGGGGGAGGCGGGTCACCCCGATCGCGTTGGAGCAGCAACTGCCGTTGGGCATGTTCGCCGAGACCCGGTACGACGTGCAGGAGTTCACTCTGGAGCCGGGCGATCGTCTCTTCGTGGTCAGCGACGGGGTGTACGCGGCGGAGCCCGACGGGCAGGAGCCGTACGGCGTCCGGGCCATGGCGCGCGCGATGCGGGCTACTCGGCTGCAGCCGGCGACCGAGGCAGTTGGTACGGTGATGCGCGAACTGCATGCGTACCACGCCGACGCGGATCTCCGTGACGACGCGGTCGTCGTCTGCCTGGACTGGCGCGGTTCCGGCCGGTCCGACGACGTCACGGGGCAGTGATCGGGGCGGCGGAGCGAACACGAGCGGGACGATCGCAGGGGACAGCGGGTGGAGCGACCTCCGAATCTTGCCGCGGCCATCGAGTCGGCTGCCGAGGCGCTCATCGGTGTGCTCGACTCCGCGACCTCACGGCACACCGTCAGCGTCTCGCCGACCCAGCTGCGGGTGCTGTCGCTGATCGTGTCCCATCCCGACACCAACGTGAACCGGCTGGCCGAGCTGCTGGACGTGGTCCCGTCGTCGGCGAGCCGGCTCTGTGACCGCCTGGAGGCCGTCGGCCTGCTGCGCCGGGTGGCCGACCCGCGTGACAGGCGAGAGGTGCGGCTGATCCCGACCGCGGCGGCGGACACGCTGCTGCGCGACCTGCAGCAGCGCCGGCACCGTGCGGTCCAGGCGGTGCTCGACCGGATGCCCAACCGTGCGCAGCACGAGCTGCTGCTGGCGCTCGTGGCGTTCAGTCAGGCCGCCGCGGCGGTCGCGCCGCAGGCGGGCTCCGACTCCACCGCCCGCACCGCCTGAGTCCCACCCCGGCGCTGATCCTGACCAACGGCCGTGATGGTCAGCTAGTGTCCTAGGATGCCATAGCGGTTGTGACGGTCCCCACCCTCACAACACTGAGCAACGGCGCAGCGCGGCCACCGGCCGGAGCGGGGGAGCCCGATATAGTGGCAGCGCAACTGAGCGGCCGGTGATCACCGGCCGCGTCGGGGGAGGTCCCAGCCCGGGATCACAGAGGGCGCCGGCGTCTGACCGGCCGGCAACGCGCACGTCCCTCCAGCGGCCGCTCGTCCGGCTGCCGGACCGTGCTGCGAAGGGAGGGTTCGGTGTCGCGTCGGCCGGCTCCAGCGGAGCACCCGGATTCCGGGGACGCCACGGTCGTGGGAGACCGCGTCCTCACGCTGCCCAACCTGATCAGCTTCGTCCGGCTCGTCGGCGTGCCGATCTTCCTCTACCTGTTCCTCGTGGTCCGCGCCGACGTCGCGGCCATCGTGGTGCTCGCCGTGGGCGGCACCAGCGACTGGGTGGACGGCTGGATCGCCCGCCGGCTGGGGCAGGTGAGCCGGCTCGGCGAACTGCTCGACCCGCTGGCCGACCGGCTCTACATCCTGGCCACGCTGCTGGCCTTCACCGCGCGGGAGGTGGTGCCCTGGCAGTTCACCGGGGCGCTGCTGGCCCGCGAGTTGCTGCTGCTGGTCTCTCTCGGGGTGCTGCGCCGCTACGGCTACGGCCCGCCGCCGGTGCACTACGTGGGCAAGACCGCCACCTTCCTGCTGCTGGCGGCGTTCCCGATCCTGCTGCTGGCCGACGCCGTGCCGGACATCGGCACCGCGGCCGGCGCGATCGGCTGGGGCCTGGGCTGGTGGGGTCTGGTCCTCTACTGGGTGGCCGGCGCGATGTACGTGGTGCAGGCGAGCCGTCTCGTACGGCAGATGCGGGCGCGGCGCGCGGAGGTGGCGGCGTGACCGGGCCGGCGTCCGGCGACGCGGAGAAGGAGCGCGACCCGTCGAGCCGGGTGTACGCGCCGGACTTCCTGACCGAGCTGTTCCGCAATCCGCTGGACCCGGGGTACGGGGACGCGGCGGCGCGCCGGGCGGCGGGTGGCATGTCGCGGGTGCGGCAGGTGCTGGGCCGCCCGGTGAGCCTGCTCGTCCTGGCGGTGATCGGGTTCCTGTTCGCGGTGGCGTACCGGGAGACGATGGCGGAGGAGCCGAGCCGGGCGACGGCGCGGGCGGGGCTGATCGCCGAGATCAAGGGGCGTGAGGCGGCGACCGACCGGTTGACCGAGCGGGCCGAGCAGTTGCGCGAGGAGGTCGGCCGGCAGCGGGACGCGGCGCTGAGCGGTTCGCAGGCGTCCCGGTTGCGCACGCTGGAGGCGGGCACCGGTCTGGCTCGGGTGCGCGGTGACGGCGTGGTGGTGCGGCTGGCCGACGCGACGGCGGACCAGGACGGCGTGACCAGCGGGGACGCGGGCCCGTCCCGGGTGCTGTACTCGGATCTGCAGAAGGTGGCCAACGCGTTGTGGGCGGCGGGCGCCGAGGCGGTGGCGGTGAACGGCCAGCGGTTGACCGCGACGTCGACAATCCGGTCGGCGGGTGAGGCGATCCTGGTGGACTACCGGCCGGTGACGGGCCCGTACGAGGTGCAGGCGATCGGGCCGCGGTCGATGCGGGACCGGTTCAACGAGAGCCGGGCGGCGGCGCTCATGCGTGAGGTGGCGCGGACGACGGGGCTGTCGTTCGGGGTGAAGCGGGTCGACGACCTCACCTTGCCGGCGGCGCCGCAGCCGCGGCTACGCTACGCCGAGCCTTCGGTCAGTCCGAGTCCGCGTCCGTCGGGTTCGGGGGCCGCCGGTTCGTCGAGTCCCGGGTCGTCCGGCCCGGGTGGTTCTTCCAGCCCCTCGGGAGGTGGCCGATGATCGCGGTGCTGGCGTTGCTCGCCGGTGTGGTGCTCGGGGTGTATCTGGACCCCACGGTGCCGGCGGCGTTGCAGCCGTATCTGCCGATCGCGGTGGTGGCCGCGTTGGACGCGGTGTTCGGTGGGGTGCGGGCGAAGCTGGACCGGATCTTCGACGACAAGCAGTTCGTGGTGTCGTTCATCTCGAACGTGCTGGTGGCGGGGCTGATCGTGTACCTGGGTGACCAGTTGGGCGTGGGTGGTCAGTTGTCCACGGGTGTGGTGGTCGTGCTCGGGGTGCGCATCTTCGGAAATGTGGCGGCGATCCGTCGGCACCTGTTCCGGGCGTAGGTTTGTGGCGATGAGTGAGGAACACAGGGAGACGGGGACGGGGTGGCCGCGTCCGGTGGAGCCGGAGCGGCCGTCGGGTCCGGCGGGTGAGCCGGATCCGCGCCCGGACGCGCCCGATCCGGACGAGTTGAGCCCGTTGGCGCCGGTGGAGCCGGCGCCGGATGAGTCGTCGGAGCCGGCGGAGCGGGAGGCGGTGCCGGAGTCCGAGCCGGAGCCGGGTGCGGTGGCGCGGCCGTCGCGGTCGCGGCGGTTCTCCTCGGCGGGTCTGATGATCGCGGTGCTGCTGGCGTTGCTGGGTTTCACGCTCGTGGTGCAGTTGAAGACGACGTCGACGGATCCGACGCTCGCGGCGACGCGGGAGGAGGATCTGGTGCGGATCTCGTCGGATCTGGATTCGCGGGAGCGGCGGCTGCGTCAGGACATCGACGCCCTGGAGGAGAGTCAGCGGCAGTTGCGCTCGGGTGAGCAGGGCCGGCAGGCGGCGCTGGAGGAGGCGACGCGGCGGGCGGACGAGCTGGGCATCCTGGCGGGTACGTTGCCGGCGGTGGGTCCGGGGCTGGAGGTGCGGTTCTCGGGGCCGGCGAAGGCGGTGTCGTCGACGCGGATCCTGGACGCGGTGCAGGAGCTGCGGGGTGCGGGCGCGGAGGCGATGCAGATCCAGGGCGCTGATGGTTCGGCGGTGCGGATCATCGCGTCGACGTATTTCGTGGACGGGGCCGATGGTGTTCTGGTGGTGGACGGGCGGCGGTTGACGGGTCCGTTTACGATCATGGTGATCGGGGATCCAGCGACGATGCGTACGGCGTTGAACATTCCTGGCGGGGTGGTCGCATCGGTGCGGGACGGCGGCGGTAACGTGACCTCCGAGGATCGTGAGGTTGTGGAGGTTTCGCAGCTGCACGCGCCGATCAAGCTGGACCACGCGCGGCCGGTTTCCTGACCGGGCGCGGCCGCGCCGGTTTTTCCGGTGCACCGATGACGAAGGACGCAGTTGGTGATTCCTGAGGATCTGCGGTACACCGCCGAGCACGAGTGGGTGGTCGGTGGTGACGGTGGTGTCGTCCGCGTCGGTATCACGCACTTCGCGCAGGACGCTCTGGGTGACATCGTGTTCGTGCAGCTGCCGGATTCCGGTTCGGTGGTGGCGGCGGGCGAGTCGCTGGGCGAGATCGAGTCGACGAAGAGCGTGTCGGAGATCTACGCGCCGTTGAGCGGCACGGTGGCGGCGCGCAACGAGGCGCTTGCCGACACCCCTGAGGTGATCAACACGGATCCGTACGGTGCGGGGTGGTTGGTGGAGATCACTCCGGATGATCCGGCGGCGGTCGAGGGGTTGTTGACCGCTGATGCGTACCGCGAGCTCACCGAGAGCTGAGTTCGTGCTGTTCCGGGCGGCGGCGTGGTTCCGCGCGTCCGGTTGCCCTGCATTTCGGCGCTGGCTAGGCTCGCCCAGTCGACCGAGAACCAATAGTTTGAGCGTTGCGGAATGCGCCTTCCCGGGCACGGGGAGCCAGCCGCCGGGTGTGGTGTTGCCCGGCGGCCAGACCCGCCATTTCCTGACGCCGACCGAACAGATCCGTGAGGTGGTCCCATGACGCGCCCAGACGACGAGTTCCCCCCGCTCGACGTCACTTCGACGCTCAATCTCGGTTCGCTCGACGAAGTGCTGGAGGGGCCGGACACCGATGTGGTGCCGAGCCGGATGTCCGGTTCTTTGCCGCCGGGTATGGCGTTGCTGGTGGTTCGCCGGGGTCCGAACGCGGGCGCCCGGTTCCTGTTGGACCACGACGTGACGACGAGTGGGCGGCACCCGGACAGTGACATCTTCCTGGACGACGTGACGGTGTCGCGTCGGCACGCGGAGTTCCACCGGGACGGTGGGACGTTCACGGTGCGGGATGTGGGCAGCCTGAACGGCACGTACGTGAATCGTGAGCGGGTCGAGGCGGCGACGTTGAGCAACGGTGACGAGGTGCAGATCGGTAAGTTCCGGGTGGTGTTCATCGCCGGTCCGCGCCCGGAGGGTGAGGCCGGCCGGGGGTGAACGAGCCTGCGGCTTCGACGCCGTCCGGGGCTGGGCGGGCGCCTGCGCTGATGAGTATCGGCGAGGTGCTGGCTCAGTTGCGGCCGGAGTTTCCGGACGTCACGATCTCGAAGTTGCGGTTCCTGGAGGCCGAGGGCCTGGTGGAGCCGCAGCGGACGCCGGCGGGTTATCGCAAGTACGGCTGGGACGATGTGGCGCGGCTGCGGTTCGTGTTGACCGCGCAGCGGGATCAGTATCTGCCGTTGCGGGTGATCCGGGAGCAGTTGGCCGAGTGGGACGGTTCTGGTCCGTCGCCGGGGCGGGGGCGGCCGAATCTGGTGGCTGTGGGTCCGGGTGGTGAGGTGCCGGGCCGGGAGCCGGTGGATTCGGTCGAGTCGTCGGAGGTGCGGCTGGACCGGGCGGGGCTGATCTCGCGTAGCGGCGTGGACGAGTCGACGCTTGCGGAGTTGGAGCGGCTCGGTGTGCTGGTGTCGGATCCGCCGGGGTGGTACGACGCGGACGCTTTGATCATCGCGAGTGCGGTGGCGGGTCTGGCGGCGTACGGGTTGGAGCCTCGGCATCTGCGGGCGTACCGGTCGGCGGCGGATCGTGAGGTTGGTTTGTTCGCGCAGCTTGTGGCGCCGTTGGCGCGGCAGAGTGATCCGGCGGCGCGGGCTCGTGCGGCGGAGACGGCGCGGGAGCTGGTGGCGTTGTCGCAGCGGTTGCACGCGGCGTTGGTGCGGGTGGGGCTGCGGTCGACGTTGGGCCGGTGAGGTTGTCGGTGGAGGGCCGGGTGTCGTGGACGCCCGGCCCTTCGTCGTGGGGTGGCGCGGAAAGATCTGGTCGGGGGAGCGTGTCGTAGGCTTGCCGGGGTAAGCCCCTCCGGCGAGGCGTGGTGCACGTAGCGTGTGGGACTCCTGTGTCCTGGTCCGTGTACCGTGCAGGGAGGGGCGCGGTGCAAGGTGACGACGACACGGAGGCGGCGGTGCGCGAGCTGAGCGTGGTCGGAGTTCGGGTGGAGTTGCCGAGCAACCAGCCGATCGTCCTGCTGCGGGAGGTCGAGGGGGACCGCTATCTGCCGATCTGGATCGGCGCGGTCGAGGCGACGGCGATCGCTTACGAGCAGCAGGGGGTCAAGCCGGCCCGGCCGTTGACGCATGATCTTCTGCGGGATGTGCTGGCGGCGTTGCAGGCGCCGTTGCGGGCGGTGGAGATCACCGAGTTGAAGGACAACGTTTTTTACGCGGATCTGCTGCTGGGTGACGGGGTGCGGGTGTCGGCGCGGCCGAGTGACTCGATCGCGTTGGCGTTGCGGGTCGGCGCTCCGATTCGTTGTGCGGAGCAGGTCCTCGGCGAGGCGGGGATCGTGATTCCGGACGAGCAGGAGGACGAGGTGGAGAAGTTCCGGGAGTTCCTGGATCAGGTGCGTCCGGAGGACTTCGCGGGTTGAGGTGTGCCCGGCCGGGTGGCCGGGGTCGGCGCGGCGGTGGTTGTCACTGTGGGTGATGGCTGGCCGCCGTGTGTCGTTGGTGCCGGGCGGTCGCGCGGCGTGTCGCGGTGTCTCCTGCGGGTGAAGTGCGGGCGGCGGCGATAGGGTTGCCGTGTCGAGGGGTGCGCGTGACGGGGAGTCGGCGCGGCACCGCCACGGACGCGGGGAGGTTGGTCCGGATGCACGAGCCGCGGGATCCTGGTCCGGGTGCGGAGCAGCAGGCGGGTGTGGGGCCTGAGTCGGTCGGTGACGGTGAGGTCGGCTACCGGGGTGTGACCGCGTGTTCGGCGGTGGGCATCAGTTACCGGCAGTTGGACTACTGGGCGCGTACGGCGCTTGTGGTGCCGAGTGTGCGTGATGCTTCGGGTTCGGGGACGTCGAGGTTGTACTCGTTCCGCGACCTGGTGGTGTTGAAGGTCGTGAAGCGGCTGCTGGACGCCGGGGTGTCGTTGCAGAACATTCGGAAGGCGATCGAGGCGTTGCGGTCGCGTGGGGTGGATGATCTGGCGGGCATCACGTTGATTTCCGACGGGACGACTGTGTATGAGTGCCGGTCGCCGGAGGAGGTGGTCGACCTGTTGCAGGGCGGCCAGGGCGTGTTCGGCATCGCGATCGGTGGGGCGTTCAAGGAGATCCAGGGTTCGTTGTCGCATCTGCCGGCGGAGCCGGTGGGTGGGCAGGAGCCGGCTGCTCCGGCGGTGGAGCCGGAGGCGGACGCGGTGGGTGACGAGCTGGCGGCGCGTCGGGCGCGGCGCCGGGCCGGGTGACCTGCGTCGCGTCTCGTTGACGGGATCGCGCCGCGCCCGAAAAGGGTGCGGCGCGATTCGTGTTTTGGTGACGGGGTGTGCTGTGCGGGGCCCGGGCGGGCCCGGTCCGGTGGTCGGGCGCGGCCCGGTCGGTGTATCCGCAGGTCGCGGCTGGTCGGTGCGCAATGTCCGAAAGGGACGGTACGCGCTGTGGGTTGACCGGGGGTGCTCGGCTGACTGCGGTGTGTTCATCGTATTCGCGGCTGTTGTTGACTGTCCGTAGTTGACGGTTCTCGGGATCGGGACAGGGGCGGCGTGAAGCGTGGTGGGGGGCGCGCTATCGTCCGTTCCGATCGTCGGCGTCGACGTCACGGTGGAACGCTGTGTGACTTCGCGCGCCGGACGGTGAGCCCCTGACGCGGCGCTGCCCGCGGACCCCTGGTGGAAGGACCGAGCATGACGGTGACGAGCGAGACCACCCCGATCTCCCATTACGAGCGCATCGGCGGCGCGGCGGCGGTGAAGGCCGCTGTGGAGTTGTTCTACGACAAGGTGCTGGCCGATGCGGATCTCGCGGGCTACTTCACCGGGGTGGACATGGTGGAGCAGCGGCGGCACCTGGCGCTCATGCTGGCGGTGGTGCTCGGTGGGCCGAACGAGTACGCCGGCCGTGGGCTGGCCGAGGCGCACCAGCCGTTGAACATTCCGGGTGAGCACTACGCGAAGGTCGGTGAGCACCTGACGGCGACGCTGGTGGAGTTGGGCGTGCCGGCCGACGTGATCGCCGACGTGCAGGTCGTGCTCGGGCAGGTCCGCGATCAGGTCGTGTCGGCGGGGGATGCCTGAGCGTGGACGCGGCACGGCTGAAGCAGAGCTGGTCCCTGGTCGCCGCGCACGGCGACCAGGTGCCGCTCTACTTCTATTCGACGCTGTTCCTGGCGCATCCGGAGACCCGGCAGATGTTCCCGACGAACATGGCCGGGCAGCGGGATCGTCTGGTGGCGGCCCTGGGGCATGTGGTGTCCCACGTGGACCAGGTGGATCAGCTGGTCGGGTTCCTGCGGGACCTGGGCGCGGATCACCGGAAGTTCGCGGTGCGCGCGGAGCACTATCCGGCGGTCGGTGAGGCGCTGCTGGCGACGTTGCGGCATTTCTGCGGTGAGGCGTGGACCGACGAGCTGGCGGCCGACTGGACCGCGGCGTACGGCCTGGTGGCGCAGGTGATGACCGACGGGGCGCAGGCGGCGGAGTCGCAGTCGCCGCCGTGGTGGGTGGCGGAGGTGCTGTCGCACGAGCAGCGCACGTTCGACGTGGCGGTGCTGACGGTGCGCCCGCAGTATCTGCTGCCGTTCAGGCCGGGGCAGTCGATCGGGGTGTCGCATCCGGCGGTGCGGTCGTGGCGGTACTACTCGCCGGCGAACGCGCCGCGTTCGGACGGCACGGTGGAGTTGCACGTGCGGGCCGCGCCGGGTGGCGTGGTGTCGTCGCGTCTGGTGTACGGGTGCGCGGCGGGTGATCAGATCCATCTGGCGTCGCCGGTGGGGGAGCGGTTGACGTTGTGGCAGGCCGGGTCGTCGGATCTGCTGCTGTTGGCCGCCGGGACCGGCTGGGCGCCGGTGAAGGCGCTGGTGGAGCAGGTGGCGGCGGAGGGTTCCGGGCGGCGGGTCGACCTGTATGTGGGGGCCCGTTCGCGTACGGAGTTCTACGACAGTGAGGCGATCGACAAGTTGGCGGCGACGCATCCGTGGTTGCGGGTGTCGTACGTGGCCGGATCGGATCCGCAGCGGCCGGGGGAGATGGTGCGGCTGGCCGACCGGGTGCTGGCCGACGGGGACTGGCGGTCGAGGCACGTGTATGTGTGCGGGTCCGACGAGATGGTCGGTGATTCGGTGGCGGCGCTGACCGCGGCGGGTTACCAGCCGGGCCAGCTGCACCACGAGGGTTTCGGCAAGCACTGGTACGGCCCGTCCTGGCGGACGGTGGCCGGTTCCGAGGGAGCAGAGGTGATCCGGTGAGCGCGAGGAGTGAGCCGGGGTTGCGAGCCCCGCAGTCGCGAACAGAGGTGATCCGGTGAGCGCGAGCCCGATCAGCAGCTATGACTCGCAGCACGTGTCGGGTCCGGTGCAGGTGCGGCTGACCGCGGACCGGGTGCGTCGGTGGGAGTTCGGGTCGGCGGCGTTCACCCGGCGCGGGTACGACCCGGCGGACGTGGACCGGTTCCGGTTGCAGGTGGCCGACGAGCTGGATCTGCTGGCGGCGCAGGTGGGGGACCTGCGGGCGGAGAACGAGCGGCTCAACGACCATCTGGAGCTGCACCGGCACGGGGTGATCCCGAGCGCGGAGAAGGCGCCGGCGGCGCCGGCGGCGAAGGAGGTCAACCTGCTGTCGGCGGCGCAGCGGGAGGCCGAGCAGATCATCGCGCAGGCGCACGACTACGCGCGCCGGGTGGCCGAGTACGCCCGTACCCAGTACGAGAGTTACATGCGGGCGGCGGCGGAGGAGGCGAAGCAGGAGGCCGAGCGGGCGGTGGCGGAGTACCGCAGCGCCGCCGGGGGCAGCTTCGACGACTCGGTGGCGACGCGGGAGGCGTTGCGGATCTTCGGCGAGATGATGATCTCCCACATGCAGGCGGCGGCGCGGCATCTCGACGACGGTAGTGAGCAGTTGGCGCGCACGATGGAGCGGATCTCCCGGGAGTTGCCGGCGGCGGGTGGCGGCGCGCCGCAGCCGGCGTTGCCCCGGCATCAGCGGTGACCGTACCGCCCGGCCTGCGGTGCGGCGGGCCGGGCGGCACGGCTCAGGTGGTGACGGCGGTGATCGCTTCGGCGATGGGGGTGTCGCCGCCGACCAGTTCGAGGGTGTGCCCGGCGGTGCCGGGGGCGTAGAGCAGGGCCAGCAGGACCCGGGCGACGTCGGCGCGGCTGATCGCGCCGCCGGTGACGTGCCGGGCCAGCGTGATGCGGCCTTCGGGTTCGTCGTCGGTGAGCCGGCCGGGCCGCAGCACCGTCACGTCGAGGTCCCGGCCGGTGATGTCGTCCTCGGCGGCTTTCTTGGCCCGCAGGTACGCCGCCCACACGTCGTCGGTGCCGTCGGCGGGTGCGTCGTCCACGCCCATGGAGGAGACCAGCAGGTAGCGGCGTACGCCGGCTTGTGCGGCGGCGTCGGCGAGCAGCACTGCGGCGCCGCGGTCGACGGTGTCCTTGCGGGCGGCGCCGCTGCCCGGTCCGGCGCCGGCGGCGAACACGACGGCGTCGGCGCCGGCCAGGTGGGCGGCGAGGGTGTCGACGTCGGTGTGTTCCAGGTCGCAGAGGACCGGTTCGGCGCCGGCGGCACGTAGCGCGGCGGCGTGGTCGGGGTTGCGGATGAGCCCGAGCGCGGTGTCTGCGCGTCCGGCCAGTTCCCGCTCCAGCAGTTTGGCGATTTTGCCGTGCCCTCCGGCGATGACGACGCGCATGCGATCAACGTAGCCCGGCCGGGCGCGCCCCGCCGGGCGTCCGGGTGGGAGGTGCGGGTCCGGCGAGGGACCATGGACGGGTGAGTGAGGCGTTCGAGGCGTTGGCGCGGCTGGTGGCCGCCGGGGACGTGGTGGTGCTCAGCGGCGCGGGCCTGTCCACCGAGTCGGGCATTCCGGACTACCGGGGGCCCAGCGGCGCGTCCCGCCGGCACACCCCGATGACGTACCAGGAGTTCACCCGGGATCCGCTGGCGCGGCGGCGGTACTGGGCGCGCAGCCACCTGGGCTGGCAGACCATCGCGCGGGCGGCGCCGAACGAGGGGCACCGGGCGGTGGCGCGGCTGCAGGCGGCCGGGCTGCTCGGCGGCATCATCACGCAGAACGTCGACGGGTTGCACACCGCCGCCGGCGCCACCGGCGTGATCGAGTTGCACGGCCGCCTCGACGAGGTGACGTGCCTGGACTGCGGCAACGCCACCGGCCGCGAGGAGCTGCACCGGCGCCTGTCGGAGGCGAACCCGGGTTTCGACGCGCGGGTGGCGCACGTCAACCCCGACGGCGACGTGGACTTGCCGGACGAGGCGGTGGCCGGGTTCCGCACGGTCGACTGCGCGCTGTGCGGCACCGGCATGCTGAAACCGGACGTGGTGTTCTTCGGCGAGACGGTGCCCGCGTCGCGGGTGGCCGACTGTTTCGCCCTGGTGGAGGGGGCCCGGGCGCTGCTGGTGCTGGGGTCGTCGTTGACGGTGATGTCGGGGCGGCGGTTCGTGCTGCGCGCGGCCCGCCACGGCATCCCGGTGGCGATCGTCAACCAGGGCGTCACCCGCGGCGACACCTACGCGGCGCTGCGCCTGGACGCGCCGCTGGGCGCCACCCTGCGCGCGCTGGCGGACCGGTGCGCGGCGGCCCCGGCGCCGGTGTGATCGACAACCCCGGGACATGAGCCGGAAACACGCCCGCTGGTAGCGTTGGGGGTGCCGGTACCACCCACGTGGGAGAGACCGCCGATCCCGGCGGCGCCGAAGGGGCAGATTCTCCCCGGAACCTCTCAGGCAAAAGGACCACGTGGGCAGGCGCTGTGGAGCGCGTCAGCGCGACTCAGGGGGAGGCCGACCCGTCGACCTCGCCCCCCAAGGAGCGCAGCGCATGACCGCAGAGCAGTTCGCCGACCGGCACATCGGCCCCGGCCCGGCCGACGAGCGCCGGATGCTGGAGGCCGTCGGTTACGGCTCCGTCGACGAGCTGATGGACGCCGCGATCCCCGAGGTGATCCGCTGGCACGGCACCCTGGACCTGCCCGCCCCGGCCAGCGAGCGGGAGGCGATCGCCGAGCTGCGCGCCCTCGCGTCCCGCAACACCGTCGCCGTGTCCATGATCGGTCTGGGTTACCACGGCACGCACACCCCGGCGGTGATCCGCCGCAACGTGCTGGAGAACCCCGCCTGGTACACCGCGTACACGCCGTACCAGCCGGAGATCAGCCAGGGCCGGCTGGAGGCGCTGCTGAACTTCCAGACCATGGTCACCGACCTGACCGGTCTGGCCACCGCGAACGCCTCGATGCTCGACGAGGGCACCGCCGCGGCCGAGGCGATGACCCTCGCGCGCCGCGCGTCCAAGAGCAAGAGCCCGGTGTACGTGGTCGACGCCGACGCGCTGCCGCAGACCGTCGCGGTGATCACCAGCCGCGCCGAGCCCCTCGGCATCGACGTGCGGGTGATCGACGTGGAGCGCGACGAGCTGCCGGCGGAGTTCTTCGGCCTGCACCTGCAGTACCCGGGCGCGTCCGGCGCGGTCCGCGACGACCGGGCGCTGGTCGACGCGGCGCACGGCGTGGGCGCGCTGGTGACGGTCGCCGCGGATCTGCTGGCGTTGACGCTGCTGCGCCCGCCGGGCGAGATCGGCGCCGACATCGCCGCCGGCACCACCCAGCGCTTCGGTGTGCCGATGGGCTTCGGCGGGCCGCACGCCGGCTACCTGGCGGTGCGCTCCGGGCTGGAGCGGATGCTGCCGGGCCGCCTGGTCGGGGTGTCCCGCGACGTCGACGGCAACCCGGCGTACCGGCTGGCGTTGCAGACCCGCGAGCAGCACATCCGGCGGGAGAAGGCGACCAGCAACATCTGCACCGCGCAGGTGCTCCTCGCCGTGATGGCCGGCATGTACGCCGTCTACCACGGCCCGGACGGGCTGCGCGCCATCGCCCGGCGTACCCACGAGGCGGCGGCGCGGCTCGCGGCCGGGCTGCGCGCCGGCGGCGTGCGGGTCGCGGACGTCGCGTTCTTCGACACCGTCACCGCGACCGTGCCGGGCCGGGCCGCCGACGTGGTGGCCGCCGCGGCGGCGCGCAACGTGAACCTGCGGCTGGTCGACGCCGACCGGGTCGGCATCTCCTGCGACGAGACCACCACGCCCGCGCACCTGCAGGCGGTGTGGGCGGCGTTCGGCGTCGACGGGTTCGACGGCGAGGTGGACGCGGCCCTGCCCGGCGGGCTGGCCCGCACGTCGGAGTTCCTCACCCACCCGGTGTTCCACAGCCACCACTCGGAGACGGCGATGCTGCGCTACCTGCGCCGCCTGGCCGACTTCGACTACGCGCTGGACCGCGGCATGATCCCGCTGGGGTCGTGCACGATGAAGCTCAACGCCACCACCGAGATGGAACCGATCACCTGGCCGGAGTTCGCGCACCTGCACCCGTTCGCGCCGCACGCGCAGACCACCGGGTACCGGGAGCTGATCGCGCAGCTGGAGGGCTGGCTGGCCGAGGTCACCGGCTACGACGCGGTCAGCGTGCAGCCCAACGCCGGGTCGCAGGGTGAGCTGGCCGGGCTGCTGGCGATCTGCGGCTACCACCGCGAGCGCGGCGAGGCCCACCGCGACGTGTGCCTGATCCCGTCGTCGGCGCACGGCACCAACGCCGCGTCCGCCGTGATGGCCGGCATGCGGGTCGTGGTGGTCGGCTGCGACGCCGACGGCAACGTCGACCTGGTCGATCTCGACGCGAAGATCGACAAGCACCGGGACGCGCTCGCCGCGATCATGGTGACGTACCCGTCGACGCACGGCGTGTACGAGACCGGCATCGCGCAGTTGTGCGCGAAGGTCCACGACGCCGGCGGTCAGGTGTACGTCGACGGCGCGAACCTCAACGCGCTGGTCGGGTTCGCCAAGCCGGGCCGGTTCGGCGCGGACGTGTCGCACCTGAACCTGCACAAGACGTTCTGCATTCCGCACGGCGGCGGCGGCCCCGGCGTCGGGCCGGTGGCGGTGCGTTCGCACCTGGCGCCGTTCCTGCCCGGCGACCCCCTCGGCGCCCGCGCCGACGGGCGGCCGGCGATCTCGGCGGCCAACCACGGGTCGGCGGGGATCCTGCCGATCCCGTGGGCGTACCTGCGGATGATGGGCGCCGACGGGCTGGCCCGCGCCACCGGCGTGGCCGTCCTGGCCGCGAACTACGTGGCGGCTCGGCTGCGTAACCACTTCCCGGTGCTGTACGCCGGCAACAAGGGCCTGGTCGCGCACGAGTGCATCCTGGACCTGCGTCCGCTGACCAAGGCCACCGGGGTGAGCGTCGACGACGTGGCGAAGCGGCTGATCGACTACGGCTTCCACGCGCCGACGATGTCGTTCCCGGTGGCCGGGACGCTGATGGTGGAGCCGACCGAGAGTGAGGACCTGGCCGAGCTGGACCGGTTCTGCGACGCGATGATCGCGATCCGGGCGGAGATCGACAAGGTCGGCTCGGGGGAGTGGCCGGCGGGGGACAACCCGCTGTCCAACGCGCCGCACACCGCGGCGATGGTGTCGGCCGACGAGTGGCCGCACCCGTACCCGCGGTCGGTGGGCGCCTACCCGGCGGGCGTGGACCGGGCGGGCCGCTACTGGCCTCCGGTGCGGCGCGTCGACGGCGCGTACGGCGACCGGAACCTGGTCTGCTCGTGTCCCGCGCCGGAGGCGTTCGAGGACTGAGCGGCGAACGCCGGGGCGGTGGGCTCTCGCCGCCCCGGCCGGCGCGCCGGCCGGTCATGACCGGCGCGTACGCTCACTGACGCTGCGTGATGGCTCAGGCCACGAGAGCGTGACGGGCCGGACCCCGGTGCGGGGCGATGGTGCGTCCGTCGGGGAGCAGCTCACCGGTGTCCTCGAAGACGATGACACCGTTGCAGAGCAGGCTCCAGCCCTGCTCAGGGAAGCAGGCGAGGACGCGGGCGGCCTCGCGGTCGGTCGCGTCGGCGGAGGGGCAGGTGGGCTGGTGCTGACACATCGGGTTCTCCGGACTGTGGGGGCACTGTGTCATGGTTCACATGACCAGTGACGCACAGTACCAAGGAAAACTGAGCGGCAACGAGCAAGGATGCGTCTTGTTCACCGAGAATGGGCTGAACGGATGACCCGTAACGGGCCAGACGTTGTGGAAGCGCTCCCACAGGTGGAGGTCGATACCCCCGGCGCCCCGCCCGGATGCCGTCGCCGACTGGTCGAGACGGCCCGCCTGCACTGGTCCGCCACCGACGGCGGCGACCCCGCTGACCTGGCACAACGCTTCCTCGCCGCGCACGGCGTCACCCGCGACGACCTCACCCGCCCCGGCCGCCACGACCCCGACGACGCGGTCTGCGGCGCGGCGCTCTACCTGTCCGCCGCCGCCGGCGCGTACACCCTCGGCGTGTCGCCCGGCGCGCCGAGCCCCGCGCCGACGCTGCCCGACCTGGTCGTGGTCGTCTACCACCACACCGATCGGCCCCCGCCGACCCCGCCACCGGCCCACGCCGGCGGGTGGCGGCTCGGACCGTGGCGCGACAGCTGGACCCCGGCCGCGCACGCCGCCGCCGTCGACGCGGTCCGCGCCGCCATCGCCCGCGGCGACGTCTACCAGACCAACCTCGTCGGCCACGCCGCCGCCCCGTACACCGGCGACCCCCGGCCGGCGCTGGCCCGCCTCGCCGCGCTACCCGGCGCCCGCTACGGCGGCACCCTGCACGGCCCCGGCTGGGCGCTCGGCTGCGCCTCCCCGGAAACCCTCATCGCCGTCGAACACGGCCGCCTGGTCACCCGCCCCATCAAGGGCACCCGCCCGGCCACCCCCGCCGGCCGCCGCGAGCTGCTCGCCTCCGCCAAGGAACGCGCCGAACACGTCATGATCGTCGACCTGGAACGCAACGACCTGGCCCGCGTCGCCCGCACCGGCTCGGTGCGCGTCGACGAGCTGTTCGCCGTACGCCGCTGGTGTGACCTGTGGCAGGCGGAGTCCACGGTGTCCGCGGCGCCCGCCGACGGCCTCGGCCTGGCCGACCTGCTGCGCGCGGTCTGCCCCGGCGGCTCGGTCACCGGCGCGCCCAAACGCGCCGCGCTGGCGCAGATCGCCGCGCTGGAGCCGGTCGGACGCGGCGCGAGCATGGGCGCGCTCGGCTGGGTCGGACGCGACCGCCTCGACCTGGGCCTGACCATCCGCACCGCCGCCGCCGACGGCGACCTGCTGCACCTGTGGGCCGGCGGCGGCATCACCTGGGACAGCGACCCGGCCGCCGAGGTCGCCGAGGCCGCCGCCAAGGCCGCCCCGATCCGCGCCCTGCTCGCCGGCCGGTAGCGGCCGTGCGCGGCGGCTCAGCCGGCGGCGAACGCGTCCAGGGCGGCGACCACCCGCTCGCTGATGCCGTGCCCGCCGCCGTGCCCGCCGGACTCCACGATCTCCAGCCGCGCATCAGGCCAGTCCCGGGTCAGCAGCCAGGCGATGTCCGGCGGGCCGCTGACATCCAGCCGGCCCTGCACCAGCACCCCCGGAATCCCCGCCAGGCGGCCCGCGTCGCGCAGCACCTGCCCGTCCGGCTGGAAACCCCGGTTCGCGAAGTAGTGCGTCACCAGCCGGGCGAACCCGTACCGGAACACCGGATCGGCGAACCGCGGATCCGGCGCGTACCCGCCCGCGAGGGACACGTGCACGTCCTCCCAGTCGCACCAGTCCCGCGCCGCCCGCTCCCGCACCGCCGGGTCCGGGTCGTCGAGCAGCCGCGCGTACGCCGCCGACAGGTCACCGTCCCGGTCGGCCTCCGGCACCCCGTCACGGAACCGCGCCCACTCCTGTGGGAACACCCGGCCCATGTCCCGGGTCAACCACTCGATCTCCCGGCTGGTGTTGGCGACCACGCTGAACAGCACCAGCGCGCTGACCCGCTGCGGGTGCCGCTGCGCGTACGCCAGCGCCAGCGACGACCCCCACGACGCGCCGCACAGCAGCCACCTGTCGATCCCCAGGTGCGCGCGCAGCACCTCCATGTCGGCCAGCAGATGCCCGGTGGTGTTCACCGACAGGTCCGTGGCCGGATCCGACGCCAGGGGAGTGCTGCGCCCACAGCCACGCTGGTCGAACAACACGACCCGGTATGCGGCCGGGTCGAACAGCCGCCGCCACCCCGCGCCCGCGCCCGAACCCGGGCCGCCGTGCACCACAAGCGCCGGCCGGCCGTCCGGATTACCGCACGTCTCCCAGTACACGCGCTGCCCGTCCCCGACGTCCAGCATCCCGTGGGCGTACGGCTCGATCGGCGGATACATGCGGCGGCCTCCCAGCGTCGGTGTCCGCACACCCTACGAGCGTCGCCGCCCCGGCGGGTGCCCCCCACCGCGCGGTAAGCAACGGATAGCCTTCCGGACATGACTATGCGCCCGATCCGGATCATCGGCGACCCCGTGCTGCGCACCCCCAGCGAACCCGTCACCAGCTTCGACGCCGAACTGCGCGCCCTCGTCACCGACCTGATGGACACGCTGCTCGGCGCACCCGGACGCGCCGGCGTCGCCGCGCCCCAGATCGGCGTCAACGCCCAGGTGTTCGTCTACGACGCCGACGGCCGGCGCGGCCACATGATCAACCCCACGTTGGAACTGTCCGACGAACTCCAGGACGACGACGAGGGCTGCCTGTCCATCCCCGGCCTGTACTTCCCGACCCCCCGCGCCCTGCACGCCACCGCCCACGGCTACGACCAGCACGGCGAACCCCTCACCATCACCGGCAGCGGCTTCCTCGCCCGCGCCCTGCAACACGAGACCGACCACCTGCGCGGACGCCTCTACGTCGACACCCTGCGCGGCGACACCCGCCGCCGGGCCCTGCGCGAGATCCGCGCCGGCCGGTTCGACTCACCCAGCCGCGGCCGCTGACGTCAACGCGCACTCGGTGAACCCGGCAACCCGGGAGAACCCCAACCGCTCGTACAGCCGCACCGCCGCCGCGTTGTCCGCCCGCACGTTGAGCGTCACGTGATCCACCGACGTGCGCAGCCGCGCGCACAACGCCGCCACCACCCCCGCGCCCAGACCCCGACCCCGCACGTCCGGATGCGTCGTCACGTTCCCCAGCGCCGCCACCCGCCAGCGCGGCGAGAACACGTGCACCCCCGCCACCGCCACCAGCCGGCCCCGCTCCCGCGCACCCACGTACTGGCCCGTGTCCAGCATCCGCGGATCGAACCAGTTCCCCGGATACGCCACCGCGTACAACCCGGAAAGCTCCGCCGCGTCCGCCGGCCCCAACGGCTCACCCACCGCCGGCACCGCCGCCAACCGACCCGGATCCGTCAACGCCATCCGGTGATGCGCCGCCGCCTCCGACACCACGAACCAGCGGCCCACCACCGCCTCCAGACCGGGGGACAGGTGCGCCCACATCCGCGCCGGCAACACCGGCGCCGCCTCCGCCAGCAACCCCGCCAACTCCGGCACCCGATCCGGCGCCGCGAACGCCAGCAACGTCGGCAACTCCACCCCGTGATACAGCAACACCACCTGGTCGCCACGCCGGAACCACGACGTGTACGGCCAGAAGAAATCGTCCAGATCACCCAACTTGCAACACCGGATCCCGGCCCAGCAGACCCGCCAGCACCGCCCGATCGTGCTCCGCCCGCACCGCCACCGCGATCAGCCCGCCAACCACTGGTCGTAACCCAACCGGGCCACCAACGCCAGCACCACCACCAGCAGCACCACCCGCACGAACCCCGCACCCCGCCGCAACGCCATCCGCGCGCCCACCGCCGCCCCCACCACGTTGCACACCGCCATCGCCGCACCCAACGCCCACCACACGTGCCCCGTCAACCCGAACACCACAAGCGCACCCAGATTCGTACCCGCGTTCACCACCTTCGCCATCGCCGACGCGTGCACGAAATCCGAACCCAAAATCGCCGTGAACGCCAACACCAGAAACGTGCCCGTACCCGGACCGATCAACCCGTCGTACAGGGCGATGCCCAACCCGGCCACCGCCACCGCCACCACCACCCGCCCCGGCGTGCGCCGCGGCGACGACACCACACCCAGCGACGGCCGCGCCATCACGAACACCGCCACCGCCACCAGCACCACAAGCACCACCGGCCGGTACGCGCCACCCGGCACCGCACCCGCAAGCGCCGCACCCAACCCCGCCGTCAGCACCGCCAACCCCGCCGCCGGACCCGCCACACCCCAGTCCAGCTTCGTCCGCCGCGCATACGTCACCGCCGCCGTCGACGTACCGAAAATCGCCGCCAGCTTGTTCGTGCCCAACGCCGTCGCCACCGGCACACCCGGCGCCGCCACCAGCAACGCCGGCAACAACAACAGACCACCGCCACCCACCACCGCGTCCACCCACCCCGCGACAAGGGCAGCGGTCAGCAACGTCGTCAACGACAGGGCATCCACCGCCGCATTCTGCCCACCCCGCCACCAGCGACAACGCCACCTGTGGCAAGCCTCACCGGCCCCGACGACGCCGCAACCACACCCCCACCGACCCCACCGCCACGAACACCAGCATCGAACAGCACAACAGTCTCAGCACCCGGCAAGACTGCCACGACGACGTAGGGTGTCCAGGTGCGCCTGGCCACCTTCAACCTGCTGCACGGCCGATCCCTCACCGACGGACTCGTCGACCCCGACCGGCTCACCGCCGCCGTCACCGCCCTCGACGCCGACGTCCTCGCCCTCCAGGAAGTCGACCGCGACCAGACCCGCAGCGGCAAACTCGACCTCACCGCCCTGGCCGCCCGCGCCCTGCACGCCGACCACCACCGCTTCGCCGCCGCCGTCGTCGGCACCCCCGGAGAACAGTTCCGCCCCCTCACCCACGACGACGACGGCCACGGCGAACCCCTCTACGGCATCGGCCTGATCAGCCGCCACCCCGTCCGCTCCTGGCAGGTCACCCGCCTACGTGCCGCCCCCGTCCGCTCACCCATCTACGCACCCGGACCCGGCGGCGGCCTCATCCTGCTCCGCGACGAACCCCGCGTCGTGCTCGCCGCCGTCCTCGACACCCCCCACGGCCCCCTCACCGTCGCCGCCACCCACCTGTCCTTCGTCCCCGGCTGGAACGTCTGGCAACTACGCCGCGTCATCCGCGCCCTGCGCGCCCTGCCCGCACCCCGGATCCTGCTCGGCGACCTCAACCTGCCCGCCGGACCCGCCGCCGCGCTCACCCGCTGGCGACCCCTCGCCCGCCGCCCCACCTACCCGGCCGGGCAACCCCGCGTCCAACTCGACCACATCCTCGCCGACCGGCACGCACTCGACCGGCTCCCACCCGTCACCGCCGTCCACACACCGCTGGCCACCATCTCCGACCACCGGCCCCTCGTCGTCGACCTCGGCTGACGCTCAACCCAGCCCGGCCTGCCGCCGCGCCGCGTCCACCGCGTTACGGAACAACATCGCCACAGTCGTCGGACCCACCCCGCCCACACGCGGCGTGATCGCACCCGCCACCTCGGCACACGACTCGTCCACGTCCGGCAACAACCGCCGCCCCTCGTACCGCACCCCACCACCGACCACCACCGCACCCGGACGCACATGCTCCGGCCGCACGATCCCCGGCACCCCCGCCGCCGCGATCAGGATCTCCGCCCGCCGCGTGTACCGCGGCCAGTCCGCCACCCCCGTGTGCACCACAGTCACCGCAGCGTTCGCCGTCGGCCGCTTCTGCGCCAGCAACATCGCAAGCGGCCGACCCAACGTCGCACCCCGGCCCAGGATCACCACCTCCCGGCCCGCCACCGGCACACCGTGGAACGCCAGCAACGCCTCGATCCCCGCCGGGGTACACGGCAACGGACCCGGCAACCCCAACGCCAGCCGGCCCATGTTCACCGGATGCATCCCGTCCACGTCCTTGTCCGGATCCAGCACCGCCAACGCCCGGTCGTAGTCCAGATGACCCGGGATCGGATACTGCACCAGCACCCCGTGGACCGTGGCGTCCGCGTTGAAATCCGCCAGCACCGCATGCAGATCCGCCTGCGACGCCGACGCCGGCAGATGCACGTGCGGCGACACGAAACCCAACTCCGCCGCCTGGCGTTGCTTGATCCGGATATAACCCGCGCTCGCGTCGTCGTCACCCACCAGCACCGTCGCCAGCGCCGGCGTCACCCCCGCCGCACGCAACTCGGCCACCGACGCGGCGACCTCCGACAACACCCGCTCCGCCACCGGAGCACCCGGCAACAACCGCGCAGAAGACATACGACACCTCGCCCGCAGGGGCCCAGGCGGTCGACCCCCACGACGAGCTCCCCGATGGTTCACCCATCCCCGTGCCGCCAGTCGCGTTCCCCCTCAGCCTGCCACAGCCTCCGCCGCCACCGCATCCACCACCACCTGCCACCCCGGCAACGCCGCCAGCAGACCGTCCGCCCGCCGCCGCCGATCCGCCGCCGACGCCACACCCAGATCCGCCAGCACCGCCTGGAACGCCGGCCGCAACGCCCGCTCCCGCTCCGGTGCCACCGTGCCCAACACCACATGACACCGCGCGTACGTCACCAGCACCCAGAACATCGCCTCCCGATGCTGGCCCGCCTCGATCAGCTCAACCGCACCGTCGAACACCACCGGACGCCCCGCCGCACCCAGATCCGCCCCGAACGCGAACCCCTCCCGCGGCAACCGCGCCACCTCCTCGAACACCACCGCCAACCCGGCCAGATGCGCCCGCACCCGCGCCGGACCCAACCCCACCCCGCCGCCGTCGAGCGTGTCCAGCAACCCCGGATACCGACCGGCGAACCCGAACCGCGACAACACCCGCTCCGCCCGCACGTACCGCCGCCGCACCGTCGGATCCACCAGCCCCGCCACCGCCGGCCACACCGCCAGCAACGACGTCGGGAACACCCACGCCAACACCTGCTCCGCGGTTGGCAGCTCGGCGTCGACCGCCCGCAACCCGGCCTCGATCCGCCGCCGCACACCCGCACACCGCGCCCGCACCCACACCGGATCCGCGAACCCCGCTGCCACCCGCTCCCGCACCGCGCCCAACCGGCCCGACGGATCCGCGATCACCCCATCGGTACGCAACATCGGCGCGAACACCCACGACCCCAGCACATCCTCCGGGCCGCCCAACTCCGCCCACGTGATCGTGCTGACCTCCAGCAGCACCCCCCGATGCACGAACTTGCCCACCTTCACACCGGGCTCCTGGCGCACCAGCAACACGTCCACGTCCGACCACGGCGGCAACAACGCTTCGTCCGGCAACCCCACAGTCGACCCGCTGAAGAACGCCCCCTCGATCGCCGGATCGACGCGCATCCGCTCCCGTACCCACCCGGCCGCCACCGCCCGCGCCGCACCCACCCGCATCCGCCCGATCCTGCCAGCCCGGCAGACCGCCGCGCGGCCCTCACCGCGGCGGCGCCAACCCCGACAACGCCCGATTGGTGCGGTTCGCCGCCACCGCCGCCCGCTGCTGACCCGCCGTCACCTCGATGTATGTCTGCGACGACGCCAACGACGCATGCCCCAGCAACCGCATGATCTCCGCCGCGCTCGCCCCGTCCTCCGCCAACCGCGTCGCGAACGTGTGCCGCAGCGCGTGCAACCGCGCGCCCCGGGGCACGCGGTCACCGATGCCCGCCCGCCGGTAACACGACTCCACCAGGTACTGCAGCCCACCCCGCCGCAACGCCTCACCCTGGCGGTCCACCAGGAACGCAGCGTCCAGCCGCACACTGCGCGCCCCGAACCGGAGCCGCCGGCTGTCCAGATAACCCGTGAGCACCCGGTCCACGGCATCCTCGATCGGCACCGTACGCGGCCGCCCGCCCTTGCCCGTCACGTCCACCCGCCGCTCGCCGTCGCGACCCGCCACCGACGACACCCGCAGCGCCAGCAGTTCCGACAGGCGCAACCCGGCGCACAACGCCAGCGCCAGCACCGCCAGGTCGCGCTCCGGCCACGGGTCACGCTGCCGGCCCTCCGCCCGGGCCACCGCCGCCAGCAGCTCCTCCGGGGTGTCCTCGCCCCGCAGCGGTTTGGGCCGGGGGAGCGGCGTACGGGGTCGCCCCACCGCCGGCATCGGATTGCCCGGTACGACGCCCTCGGCCACCAGGAACGTGAAGAAACTGTTCCACGTCGACCAGGCACGATGGACCGACGCGGCGGCGCGGGGAGCGGCGAACCGCGCGAACGCCGCGCGCATCACCCTGGGGGAGAGGGAGCTGACCGCGACCCGGTCCAGGGGGAGGGGAGTGGCGTCGCCGTCGGCGGCGATCAGCTCGGCCACCGCGGTCAGATCCCGCCGGTACGCGGCCAGGGTGTGGGGGGAGGGCTTGCGGGTGGCCCGGGCGGTCAGGAACTCCTCGATCAGAGCGCCTACCGTTTCGTCCGGTTTGTCATGCATAAGGGATATTATGCATGATTCTCGCGTTCCCGCCAGGTTCCCGCCAGGAGGCTTTCCCCGGGGGGAGCGAGGTCGATCGGTCGATGATCAACTCCACTTCGCCGAAGTGGCGGCAACCAGGCGCTCCGATGCTGCCACCTCGGCGAAGTGGCGGCAGTGACGCCCGTCGACACTCGGTCGGCGCCAGGGAGAGCGGGCGAAAGAGGGCCGGCGCCCTCTCTGCTCCGGCGATCATGAGGTTGGCGGCGACAAATGGGACAGCATTCGCGGTCAACCTCATGATCGCCGGAGCGGTGGATGGGTTGAGAGTGCGGCGTCGGCGGGCCGCGCCTAGGTGTGCGGTGCGACGGGGCAGCCGGCCGGACCTCCAAGCCCCGGAAGGTCAGCCGCCTCGCGAGGACGTCCGGGGAGGCGCGCCGGAGCTCTACTTGACATAATGTGCATTATCGAATCGCGGCTCAGGAGGGCTTTACGTCTTCGCCGAGGGTGTCCGACATGACCTTCAGAAGCGCGGCCAGCCGTGGCTGGTGACCTCCGGCCTGCAGTCTCGCGAGTGCCGCGTCCACCTCTGCCTTGACCGCCTGCCGCTGCGACACCTGCCCCGAGTCGAGCGCCTTCTGGACTCGCGGTGTCAGGTCGGCCAACAACGTCAGGGCCTCCGTGTCCGGCGTATCCGCGTCGTCGGACAGTTCCGGGGCCTGCTGCCGGACGTCTGCGAATCGCCCTGCCCCGAACCGGGCCAGGGCGTCCGCCACGTCGTCCGCCGGCTGCCGCACCTGATCGAGGTCGAGCAGCTTCAGGGCCGGCCGCCCGTCGACCGGGCTCCGGCTGGTGAGCGGGCTCCGGCTGGTGAGCGGACGGTCGATCGTCGCTGCGGTGGCCGGCACCAGCAGCACCTTTGCGGCTCTCTGGTTCCGGCCACGGGACGGTAGCGGCTGGTCGAGCACGACAGCGTCGATCTCGGCCCATGCCACGAGCCGGTTGAGCCCGGCGACCCGCAGATCCAGTCCGTCGGCTCCGATGCGGAACCGGAACGGCCTGAGCTGGTAGGCGACGAACAGGCCGGCCGACACCAGCCAGAGGCCGAGAAGGATCCATCGTCCGGTCGACGCGGAAGTGTGGTACAGCAGCGGGAGCGCGCCGACTCCGAAGACCGTGAGGCCCCTCCACAGCTTCTCTCGGCTCCTACGCAGCTCCATGCCGGCACCTCGTCCCTTGTGGCCTGTCCTGGGAGGGGCCCTACATGGTGGCACGGGCGAGGCGCTCTCGTGATCATCCGAACGTCCCCGGAAAGACCAGCACCTCTCCCCTGCCTGCCGGTACGAAGATCAGCTCAGACCGGCTGCGGGTCGCGGCGCTCGGCCTCGCCGGGCTCCGGGGCATCCTCGACGGCCCGCAGGTCGGGCATGGCGCGTACGGCGGGCGCGACGGCCGCGCCGACGGCGAGCGCCAGCATGACGGCCGCGAAGCTGCCGAACACCACCGGCGCCGGTACGCGGTCGATCAGCAGGCCGGACAGGGCCGGGCCGAACGGCGCCACGATCAGCGCGATGAAGCTGGTCGCGGCGTTCGCTCTCCCCTGCAGGTCGCCGGGGGTGAGCAGGGTCTGGAGGGTCAGCATGCTGATGTTGGCGGCCGGTACGACCAGGACGCAGGCGCCGGCCAGCGCGCCCAGGACCAGTCCGTTGTCGGTGGTGGCCATCGCGGCGGTCAGCACGGCGCAGGCCCAGACGACGGCGAGGACCAGCCAGCGGGTGGGTACCCGGGCGGTCAGCCAGGACGCGACGAGTGATCCGGCGACGGCGCCGAGGCCGACGCATGCCATGACGGTTCCGGCGGACAGGCCGGAGGCGCCGTTGCGGACCGGCACGACGATGATCGCCAGCAGGACGCCCGCGAACGCGAAGTTCAGGACGGCGCCGCAGAGCAGCGTGAACCGCAGCGACGGTTGCCGCCACAGGAAACGGACCCCGGCTACGGCCTGCCGGGGCAGGGACTCCCCCGGCGTGGTCGCCGACCGGCCGAGTGGGCCGCGCAGCAGGGCCACGGCGACCAGGGAGACGGCGTACGAGAGCGCGTCGACGAGGAACGGCAGTGCCGGGGCGAGGCCGAACAGGAAGCCGCCGAGCGGCGGGCCGGCGAGGTGGACGACGCCGTTGCGGGTCTCGTTGAACACGGTGGCGGTACGCAGGTCCCGGGCTGGGACGACGGCGCGGGTGGCGGCCGCGGCGGCGGGTTGCAGCGCGGCGCCGAGGCCGGCGGTGGCGGCGGCGAGGACGGCGATGAGCAGGACTGGCGCGTGTCCGACGAGGGCGAGCACGGTGACGCCGGTGACGGCGAGCAGCGCGCCGGCGTCGCAGCAGAGCATGAGGATGCGCCGGTCGCGGCGGTCGGCGAGCAGGCCGGCGGGCAGGAGTACGAGGACCAGGGCGATGCCTTCGGCGAAGGCGACGAGGCCGGCGTCGGTGGCGGAGCCGGTGGTCAGCAGGACGAGCAGCGGCGTGGCGACGGCGGTGACCTGGGTGCCGAGTTTCGACGCGGTGCGGGCGACGGTGATGAGGAGGAAGTCGCGGTTGTGTCGTAGGCCGGTGGGCGGCATGGGGGCTCCGTGTGCGTGGTGGCGGGCGGGATGCCGGCTTCACCGGGCCGGGTTGACGACGGACCCGGGCGGGCGGTGGCCGCCCGCCCGGGTCGCCAGGCGGATCAGGTGTGGCTGGGGCTGGTGGCCCGTTCGCCACTGCCGTCTCAGCCGTTGCAGCAGGCGATGCTGATGCTGCTGGACTGCGGCGGGACCGCGTGGCGGGTGCCGTTCTGCGTGGCCATGGCCTGCAGGTTGAGGAGCTTCGTCATGGGGGTTCACCTCCTTCTCGGGTGTGGTGGGTTGACCGTCGGTGGTTCCGACGGGGTCTGTGGGCGCCGGGCGGGGTTCAGCTCGCGGCGAGGAGGTGGCCGGTGGGTGCGACGTGTGTGGGCGCGTCGAGGAAGGGCAGCGTCACGGCGGTGCGGTGCAGCGCGGCGTGCATGGCGGACAGGATTCCGGCGCCGCCGGCGGCGAGGTCGGTGGAGATGCGCAGCAGGGTGTCGCCGGGGAACGCGAGGTGGCCGTCGAGGGCGTAGGCGTGCCAGGCGAGGCGGGTCAGGTGCGCGGGGACGTGGTGGGGCGCGTCGTCGCGGACGAGTCCGACGGGGCCGTGCGGGGTGGCGCGGCGCGGTGGGTCGTCGGTGAGCAGGGCGGCGGTGGCGAGGAGTCCGGCGCGGCCGTGGAAGAGGCCGGGCAGCAGGACGAATTCGACGTCGATGGTGCGGCGGACGGTGGTGACGATGTCGCGCAGCCACTGGCGTTCGCCGTGGCGGAGCAGTGTGTGGGCGGCGACGGCGATGCCGGCGCTGCCTTCGTCGAGGTAGAACAGCCGTCGTGCGCCGTCGCGTACGTGGAGGTTGCCGTTGTCGTCGCGGACGGTGTGTTGCAGGTCGCGGCGCAGGGCGGTGCGGGCGGCGCGGAGCCAGGCGGGGTCGCCGGTGGCTTCGTGCAGGCGGGTGAGGAAGGTCGCGGGGCCGGACCAGCCGTGGAGCAGGCCGGGGCGGGTGGGTTCGGGTACGGGTTGCGTGGTGTCGCCGGTGAGGGTGCGGGCGAGTCGGTCGCCGATGTGCAGGGCGTCGTCGGGGGCGGGTCGGCCGGGGCGCAGCAGGGCGAGTCCGATGCCGGCGAGGCCGCTGTGCAGGCCGGGGCCGTAGCGGTGGTGCAGGCCGGTGCGACATCGGTCGAGCAGTTCGTCGGCGTCGTCGTGGCGTCCGGTGCGGTCGAGGAGGGCGGCGATGCCGGCGAGGCCGTCGTAGAGGCCGAGGTGGGCGGCGGGTAGGCGGTGGGCGGCGCGGGTGAGCCAGTCGAGGTGTTCGTCGCGTTCGGGGTAGTCGACGCCGGTGGTGACGAGTGCCCAGATGATGCCGGCGGCGCCGTGCGCGAGGGTGGCGCCGCCGTGCGGGAACTGGCCGGGGTCGCCGGGGAAGAGCCGGTCGGTGCGGTGTGGTGTGGCGGTGGCGCGGATGCCGGCGGCCAGGGATTCGATCAGCTGGCGCGGGTCGGCGGACCACTGGTGGCGGGTGACGCGGCGGCGGCCGGGCGTGGGTGGGTGCAGTGCGGTGCGCAGGTCGTCGCGGATGCGGTCGAGGTATCCGGGTGGTAGCGGGAAGCGCCGGGCGATCGTGAGGAGGTCGTCGAACTTGTCGTCGCTCAGGGCGGCGAGTGGTGTCAGTGGTACGAAGACGGCGAGGCGCAGGCAGGCGAGGGCGTAGGTGTCGACGGCGGTGCCTCGGCGGATGCGGGGGGTGGCGAAGCCGGGGTCGCCCAGTGAGGGGGTGAAGTCCTCGTCGGCGAGGTACGCCTGTTCGAAGTCGACGAGCACGATCCGGCCGTCGGGGCGGATCATGATGTTGGCGGTGTGCAGGTCGCCGAAGACCACTCCCCTGGCGTGTATCCGGGCCAGGGCTGCCTGGACCTGGTCGATGACGTCGAGTGCCCAGGTGGTGTAGTCGGTAAGGTCCTGCTCGGTGGGGTCGGGGTGGATGAGTGGGTGCCGCATGGCGAGGTGGTGTTGGAGGGTGTCGCCGTCGACGTGCTCCTCGACCAGGAACTGGTGTTCCCACCAGGTGAGGCAGTCGAGTAGTTGGGGGACGCAGTCGAGGCCGGCGAGGCGCCGCAGCATGGTCTCTTCGCGGCGCAGGCGGGTGAGCGCGTCGGTTCCGGCGCCGTCGAGTCCGGCGTGCGGGCGGGCTTCGCGCAGGACGACGGTGCGGCCGTCGCGCAGGTCGGTGGCGCGGTAGACGCCGCCGGCGTTGGAGTGGTGCAGGGCTTCCTCGATGCGGTAGGGCGGTTCGTCGTCCGTCTGCGCGTCGACAGCGGCGACGGCGGCGATGTGTTCGGCGACGAAGTCGGGCACGGGGGCCCAGTCGGGCACGGTGAAGACGGGTTCGCGGCGGTCGGGGACGAGGGTTCCGTCGGGGCGTGCGACGGCGGGGACGGGCTGGTCGCCGTCGACGCACCAGAGTTCGGCGAATCCGCCGTAGCGCAGGTAGAGGGGTCCGTCGTGCCAGCGCAGGTCGCTGAGGACGTAGGGGCCGCGGTAGCCGGCGAGGCGGGCGCCGAGGTCGTCGAGGACGCGGCGCAGGGCGGCGTCGTCGGCCGGGTAGAGGGCGGCGAGTTTGCCGCTGCCGGCGCGGTGGGCGTACTTCTCGTTGTTGACCAGGGCGAGGCGGCGGCTGCGTTGGAACTTGAAGGCGACCCGGTGGGTCACGCAGTGTTCGCGTACCAGGTCGAGGACGTCGGCGGCGTCGTCGAGGTTCACCGACACGTGGACTTTCCAGCCCTGCTGGGGCAGCTGCGCCTGCGGCGGGTGCCACATGATCCAGCCGCCGTGTTCGGCGACGCGCCAGCCGTCGGGCGGGGTCTGGTCGGCCAGCGGGAACCGGCTCGCCGTGTCGGCGACGTACGCCGGTGAGTCGACGTGGACCGGGTCGGCGATCAGGAACGCTCCGGGCGTGGGCATGGCAAACCTCGCGGCCGTGACGAATGGGTTGGGTGTCCGGGGCGGTTCGGTGTGTTGCCGTTGTCGCCTGGACTGGTTCCATCGTGGTGGTAGCCGGCCGGTCCTGGCGTCCGGCCGTGGGGCGAGGTTCGGGGTCCGTCGCGGCCCGGTGGTGGGCGTCGGGGGTCCGTCTGGAAGGTGACACCGGATGTCACCCGGTACGGGGACGTCCGGCGGGCCGGTGTGGACCAGAATTTCTCGCGTACGCGGGCTGTTCGCCCGCATTTCCTTCTGTGGAGGTCTGTGATGAGGACCGAGGTTCAGTCGCCGCCGGTGGTGGTGTTCCTGCAGGCGCAGCGGCCGGCGGGGTGGGTGACCGTCGCGCGTGGGGTGCCGTTGGACGGACGGCGGTGTCTGCTGAGGACGGTGGGTGCGGGCCGGGCGCGTTCCGGCGACGCGGTGCGTCTGGTGGGGGTGGCCGGCGGGGACGCGCGGTCGCTCGCTGTCGCCGAGGTGTCGGTGTTGCACCGTGACGGGGCGGACCTGGTGATGGTGTCGCTGGCCGGTGCGACGGTTCCCGGTGGGCACGGCACTGATGCCTTGGCGGTGCGGCGGGTGTTGGCGATGCTCGCCGACGACGCGGACGGGCGGTGGCGGGTGGCCGCGGACGCGGCGGCCGACGTCGTGGCGCCGGTCGTGCTGGTGGGGGCGGGCCGGGCGGGTGCGCCGGGCCGGACGGCGGTGCCGGTGACCACGCACCGGGTGGGCGCGGCCACGCCGTCGCCGGACGGTGACGGCGGCGGTGACGGCGACGGCTCGCCGCTGTCTTGGACGTGCCGGTTGTTCGGCATCGGCTGCCCTACGGAAAACTCCTGATCCGACGATGACGTCGGTGACCGGTGCGGTGGCGCCGTCCGCCCCGGCGCGGGCGGCGAGATGGTGGCGTCACGATCTTCTGCTGCTGCCGGTGCTGGGCCTGCTCGACCTGTTCACGGCGTCGTCCGTGGTGATCCAGAGCGAGCCGGTCGGCCCGGCCCGGCAGTGGCTGCAGGTGCTCGCCGCGGTGTTGTCGGTCGGCGCCCTGTGGTGGCGGGCCCGCGCGCCGGTCGCGGTGTTCGCGTTCGAGTGCGTGCACGGCGTGGCGATGTGGTTCCTGCTGCACGACTACCGGCCGTGGGCGGGCCTGATCGTGGCGTTGTACACGGTGGCGGCGTTGCGGCCGCTGGTGGTGTCGGCGGCGGCGTACGCGGCGGCGTGCGCGCGGAGCCTGCTCAGCGCGTTCGACTCGTTCCGGGTGGAGCCGAGTGCGGGCGCGCGGGCCGGGGAGTTCGTGGTGACCGCGTTGATGTTCGCGCTCATCTACGCGGCTGCGTGGGCGGCCGGGTCGGTGGTGCGGCGGCACCGGCGGCGGGTGGCCCAGTTGGAGCGGGAGCGGCGTGTGGCGCGGGCGGAGGCGGTGGCGTTGGAGCGTCGCCGGATCGCCGCGGAGCTGCACGACGTGGTGTCCCACTCGGTGACGGTGATGGTGTTGCAGGCCGCCGGCGCGGCGCGGATCAGCGCGTCCGATCCGGAGCGGACCCGGGAGGCGCTGCTGCACATCCAGCAGGCCGGGCAGCAGGCGATGGCGGAGTTGCGGCGGCTGCTGGCGGTCATGCGGGCCGAGTCGGGGCCGGTGGGCGACGGTGAGCCGGGTCCGCAGCCGCGGCTGGACGACATCGAGGTGCTGCTGACGTCGATGCGGTGCGCGGGGCTGACGGTGACGATGTCGGTGTCCGGCAGCCCTCGGCCGCTGGATCCGAGTATCGAGCTGGCGGCGTACCGGACGGTGCAGGAGAGCCTGACGAACACGCTCAAGCACGTCGGCCGGCGGGCCTGCGCGACTGTTCATTTCGGGTGGCAGGAGCGGGTGCTGTTGCTGCGCGTCGACGACGACGGCTCGGGCCGCGAGGCGGGCGCGGCGGCGGGACTGTCGACCGGTAACGGGCTGGCCAGCCTCGCCGAGCGGCTGGAGCGTGTCGGCGGTCGTCTGGTCGCCGGGCCGCGTGCCGAGGGCGGGTTCCGGGTGAGCGCGACGCTGCCGGTCGCGCAGCACGGCGACCTGGTGGCGGCCTCCGGTGACGGCGGGGCGCCGGCTGTCGGGTGAACGGCGTGTCCGCTGTGCGACATCAGGGTGGCCGCCGCCGCCGGCGTCGATGATCATGTGGTGGGGCCACTGTCCCGGCCGCCGACGACGGGAGCCTTCATGATCCGGGTGCTGCTCGCCGACGACCAGCCGCTCGTACGGGCGGGACTCGCGATGCTGCTCACCAACGAACCTGACATCGAGGTCGTCGCCGAGGCCGACGACGGGGCGCAGGCCGTGGAGGTCAGTCGGCGGCTGCGCCCGGACGTGGTGCTGATGGACGTGCGGATGCCCGGCACCGACGGGTTGGCCGCGACCAGGCTGATGGCCGACGAGCAGCTCATCGACGACCCGCAGCAGCCGGTACGGATCATCATGCTGACCACGTACCACGTGGACGAGGCGGTGCACGCCGCGTTGCGGGCGGGCGCGTCCGGTTTCGTGCTCAAGGACGCCGCGCCCGCCGAGCTGGTGTCGGCGATCCGGGCGGTGGCCGACGGCGAGGCGTGGCTGGATCCGGCGGTGGCCCGGCGGCTGCTCGACGACCTCGCCGCCCGGCCCGACCCGGGACTGCCCACCCCGGTGCAGATGCGCCGGCTCACCCCGCGGGAACGGGAGGTGCTGGTGCTGATGGCGTACGGGATGTCGAACCGGGAGATCGCCGAGCATCTGGTGCTGGGCGACGCGACTGTCAAGACGCACGTCAGCCGGGTGCTGACGAAGCTGGGGCTGCGGGATCGGACGCACGCGGTGGTGGCCGCGTACCAGTGCGGCCTGGTGGAGCCCGGCACGGCGCCGCCGGCCCGGATGGCCGGTCTGTCCCGCTGAGGTCCGCGGCGCGGCCGGGGGTCTCAGCGGGGAACGGCGGTCAGGCGCCGACGTAGTCGGCGAGGTGTTCGCCGGTGAGCGTGGACCGGGCGGCCACCAGATCCGCCGGGGTGCCCTCGAAGACGATCCGGCCGCCGTCGTGACCGGCGCCCGGGCCGAGGTCGATGATCCAGTCGGCGTGCGCCATGACCGCCTGGTGGTGCTCGATCACGATGACGGACTTGCCCGCGTCGACGAGCCGGTCGAGCAGGCCGAGCAGCTGGGCGACGTCGGCCAGGTGCAGGCCGGTGGTGGGTTCGTCCAGGACGTACACGCCGCCCTTGTCCCCCATCCGGGTGGCGAGCTTGAGGCGCTGGCGTTCCCCGCCGGACAGCGTGGTCAGCGGCTGGCCGAGCGTGAGGTAGCCGAGGCCGACGTCGGCGAGCCGGTCGAGGATGGTGTGGGCGGCCGGGGTGCGGGCCTCACCGTCGCTGAAGAAGATCTCGGCCTCGTCGACGGACATGGCGAGGACCTGGCTGATGTCGCGGCCGCCGAGGTGGTAGTCGAGCACGGCGGGCTGGAACCGTTTGCCTTCGCAGTCCTCGCAGGTGCTGGCGACGCCGGCCATCATGCCGAGGTCGGTGTAGATGACGCCGGCGCCGTTGCAGGTCGGGCAGGCGCCTTCGGAGTTGGCGCTGAACAGGGCGGGTTTGACGCCGTTGGCCTTGGCGAACGCCTTGCGGATGGGGTCGAGCAGACCGGTGTAGGTGGCCGGGTTGCTGCGGCGGGAGCCGCGGATGGCGGTCTGGTCGACGCTGACGACGTCGTCGCGTCTGGCCAGGGAGCCGTGGATGAGGCTGCTCTTGCCGGAACCGGCGACGCCGGTGACCACGACCAGGACACCGAGGGGGATGTCCACGTCGACGTCGCGCAGGTTGTGGGTACGGGCGCCGCGGATCGGCAGCGCGCCGGTGGGCGTACGCGGCTTGTCCTTGAGGGTTGCGCGGTCGTCGAGGTGGCGGCCGGTGGTGGTGCCGCTGGCGCGCAGGCCGGCGACGGTGCCCTCGTAGCAGATGGTGCCGCCGGCGGTGCCGGCGCCGGGGCCGAGGTCGACGACGTGGTCGGCGATGGCGATGGTTTCGGGTTTGTGTTCGACGACGAGGACGGTGTTGCCCTTGTCGCGCAGTTGCAGCAGTAGGTTGTTCATGCGGGCGATGTCGTGCGGGTGCAGCCCGATGGTGGGTTCGTCGAAGACGTAGGTGACGTCGGTGAGGGACGAGCCGAGGTGGCGGATCATCTTGGTGCGCTGGGCCTCGCCGCCGGAGAGGGTGCCGGCGGGCCGGTCGAGGCTGAGGTAGCCCAGGCCGATCTCGACGAACGAGTCGAGGGTGTCCCCCAGCGCCTTGAGCAGCGGGGCGACGGAGGGTTCGCGCAGGTCGCGTACCCAGGTGGCGAGGTCGCTGATCTGCATGGCGCAGACGTCGGCGATGCTGACGCCGTTGATCTTCGAGGAGCGGGCCTCGGGGGCCAGGCGGGTGCCGTCGCAGTCGGGGCAGGTGGTGAACGTGATGGCGCGTTCGACGAAGGCGCGGATGTGCGGCTGCATGGCGTCGACGTCCTTGGCGAGCATCGACTTGCTGATGGCGGGGATCAGGCCGGTGTAGGTGACGTTGATGCCGTCGACCTTGATCTTGGTGGGTTCCTTGTGGAGCAGGTCGCTCAGTTCCCGCTTGGTGTAGTCGCGGATCGGCTTGTCCGGGTCGAACAGGCCGCTGGAGCGGAAGATGCGGCCGTACCAGCCGTCCATGCTGTAGCCGGGAATGGTGATGGCGCCCTCGTTGAGGGACAGCTTCTCGTCGTAGAGGACGGTCAGGTCGAAGTCGGTGACCGCGCCGCGGCCCTCGCAGCGGGGGCACATGCCGCCGAGGCGGTTGAAGGTGCCCTTCCTGGTCTGGGTCTTGCCGGGGCCCCGCTCGACGGTGATCGCGCCGGCGGCGCGTACGGAAGGGACGTTGAACGAGTAGGCGTTGGGCGGGCCGATGTGGGGGTCACCGAGGCGGCTGAACAGGATGCGCAGCATCGCGTTGACGTCGGTGGCGGTGCCGACGGTGGAGCGTGGGTCCGCGCCCATGCGTTCCTGGTCGACGATGATGGCGGTGGTGAGGCCCTCCAGGACGTCGACCTCGGGCCGGGACAGGGTGGGCATGAACCCCTGGACGAAGGCGCTGTAGGTCTCGTTGATCAGGCGCTGGGACTCGGCGGCGATGGTGCCGAAGACCAGTGAGCTCTTGCCGGAGCCGGACACGCCGGTGAACACCGTGAGGCGGCGTTTGGGCAGTTCGACGTGGACGTCGCGCAGGTTGTTCTCGCGGGCGCCGAGGACGCGGATGACGTCGTGGCTGTCGGCGCGGTGCAGGCCGGTGGTGGCCTCGCTCATGGTCTCTCCGTCCGGGTCGGGTGTTCCGGTCGAGCCAGCGTCCGCCGCGGGCGCCGTCAGCGCCGCTCGTTGATGCGGATGAGGTTGCCGGTGGGGTCGCGGAACGCGCAGTCGCGCACGCCGTAGGGCTGTTCGGTGGGTTCCTGGACCACGTCGGCGCCGCTGGCCGCCAGCCGGTCGAACAGGCCGTCGAGGTCGTCGGTGGCGAGGGTGAGCGCGCCGTAGCTGCCCTTGGCGATGAGTTCGAGGATGGTGCGGCGCTCGTCGTCGCTGATGCCGGGGTCGACGGCCGGCGGGTGCAGGACGATGCCGGTCTCGGGCTGGTTCGGTGGGCCGACGGTGAGCCAGCGCATGGTGTCGCCCTGGCCGACGTCGTTGCGCAGTTCGAAGCCGAGGGTGTCGCGGTAGAAGGCGATGGCGGCGTCGGCGTCGGTGTGCGGCAGGAACGTGTAGTGAATGGTGATCGTCATGGTGGTCACGCTAACGGTGGCCGGCCGGTGCGGGCTTCTCGATTCCTGATCGGTCGGGTCGCCTGTTTGGTCAGGCACGGGGGCGGCTCGGCGGTGTCGGGGGCGTGACGGGCGCGGTAGGCGCTGGGCGGTTCACCGACGAGTTCGGTGAACCGGGTGCTGAAGGTGCCCAGGGACTGACAGCCGACGGCGAAGCAGACATCGGTGACGCTGAGGTCACCACGGCGCAGCAGGGCCATCGCGCGTTCGATGCGGCGGGTCATGAGGTACGAGTACGGGGACTCGCCGTAGGTCTGGCGGAACTGGCGGCTGAGGTGGCCGGCGGACATGTGCTCGCCGCGGGCGAGGGCTTCGACGTCGAGGGGGCTGGCGTACTCGCGGTCGATGCGGTCGCGGACGCGGCGCAGCCGGGTCAGGTCGCGCAGCCGTTGGGCGAACGCGGGGTCGTCGGTGCCCTGGTGCGGTGACACGTCCGCATCCTGCCTGCTGGGCGGTGGTGTCGTCCACCTGTTCGAGCGGCGAGTCGCCGCCCGGGTGCACCTGGGCGGCTGGTGCACCCGGGCGGCGGTCAGCGCAGCCGGCGGGCGGTGAACCGGGTGGGCGGCTCGGCGATGGCGTCCTGGGCGGCGACGAGTTGCAGTTCCCGGGTGCCGGCGTCGAGGGTCGCCTCGAGTACCGCGTAGATCGAGTTTGTGGTGCGTTCCAGCGCGGTCTGCGGTGAGCCGGTGGTGGCCAGGTGCGCCAGGTAGAGGGCGGCGGTGACGTCGCCGCCGCCGTTGGGGGCGATCGGCAGCAGCGGGGTGGTGACGGCCCAGGCGCCCTCGTCGGACACGGCGACGACTTCCAGGTGCCCGGCGGGCAGGTCGCCGTGCAGGACGCTGGTGACCAGGACGTGCCGGGGGCCGGTGGCGCGGACGGTGTCGACGGCGGCGAGCAGGTCGTCGAGGGTGTCGGTGGTGCGGCCGGCGAGGAACTCCAGCTCGAACTGGTTGGGGGTGACGATGTCGGCGCGGGGGACGACGGTGTCGCGGAGGTACTCGGGGATGCCGGGGCGGACGAACATGCCGCGGCCGACGTCGCCCATGACCGGGTCGCAGCAGTAGAGGGCGGCCGGGTTCGCCGCTTTGACCTGGGCGACGGCGTCGAGGATGACCGCGCCGACGGCGGGGTCGCCCTGGTAGCCGGACAGGACGGCGTCGGCGGTGCCGAGCACCCCGCGGTCGGCGATGCCGGCGATGACGTCGGCGACGTCGGTGGGGGCGAGCAGGGGGCCGCGCCAGGCGCCGTAGCCGGTGTGGTTGGAGAAGTGCACGGTCAGGACCGGCCAGACCTCGTGTCGGAGGCGTTGCAGCGGGAACACGGCGGCGGAGTTGCCGACGTGGCCGTAGGCGACCGACGACTGGATGGACAGGATCTTCACCTGCTCATGGTCGCATCCCCGGCGAGGGCTGACGGCCCGTGGTGGGGTGATGACGGGCCGGGACCGCGGTGACCGTTCGGCTCAGGGTTTCGACCGCCGGGCGCGGGGCGGGTTTGGGCGCAGCGTGCGGTGGGGGCATGAACGGGCTGTTCTCGCCTTCTGGACGGAGGAAGCAACGATGCTTTCCGCACTCGATCGTCGGCACACCGTCGCGCCGCCGGGGTACAGCCGCTGGCTGATCCCCCCGGCGGCGCTGGCGATCCATCTGTGCATCGGGCAGGTGTACGCGACGAGCGTGTACAAGAACTCCCTGATCGCGCATTTCGACACAAGTCAGACGGCGATCGGGGTGATCTTCAGCATCGCGATCGTGATGCTGGGGTTGTCGGCCGCGGTCGCCGGTACGTGGGTGGAGGCGAACGGGCCGCGTAAGGCCATGTTCGTGTCGGCGTGTTTCTGGGCGGCGGGTTTCCTGGTCGGGGCGCTGGGCATCGCGACCGGGCAGCTGTGGCTGCTGTACCTGGGGTACGGGGTGCTGGGCGGGATCGGTCTGGGGATCGGGTACATCTCCCCCGTCTCCACGTTGATCAAGTGGTTCCCGGACCGGCCGGGGCTGGCGACCGGGCTGGCGATCATGGGGTTCGGTGGCGGGGCGATGGTGGCCTCTCCCCTGTCCCGGCAGCTGCTGTCGTTCTACGACGCCGGGTACGACCCGTCGGACAGCGGTTCCACCGCGTCGGGCTCGGCGCTGGTGTGGCTGTTCGTGACGCTCGGCATCGGCTACTTCGTGATCATGATGTTCGGGGTGTTCAACGTGCGGGTGCCGGCGCCGCACTGGCGGCCGGCCGGTTTCGACCCGTCGACGGTGGCGGAGAAGCCGCTGGTGACCACGGCGAACGTGTCGGCGGCCAACGCGCTGAAGACGCGGTCGTTCTGGTTGCTGTGGGTGGTGCTGTTCTGCAACGTGACGGCGGGTATCGGCATCCTGGAGCAGGCCAGCCCGATGATCCAGGACTTCTTCCGCGACAACGGGACCTCGGCGGTGTCGGTGGCGGCGGCCGGCGGGTTCGTGGGAGTGCTGTCGCTGTTCAACATGGCGGGCCGGTTCGTGTGGTCGTCCACGTCGGATGTGATCGGCCGTAAGCCGATCTACGTGGTGTACCTGGGTGTGGGCATGGTGCTGTACCTGCTGCTGGCGCTGGTGGGGCAGACCTCGACGGCGTTGTTCGTGCTGCTGGCGTCCGTGATCCTGTCGTTCTACGGCGGCGGGTTCGCGACCATTCCGGCGTACCTGCGGGACCTGTTCGGCACGTTCGAGGTGGGCGCGATCCACGGCCGGCTGCTGACCGCGTGGTCGGCGGCCGGGGTGGCCGGGCCGCTGATCGTCAACGGGTTCCTCGACGCGCAGGGCGAGCCGGGCACGTTGACCGCGGCGGCGTACCGGCCGGCGCTGTTCACGATGGTCGGCGTGCTGGCCGTCGGCCTGGTGGCGAACCTGCTGGTGCGGCCGGTGCCGGAGCGCTACCACGAGCCGGCGTCGGGACGGGACGGGACAGCGCAGGGGCCGACGGAGAGGAGCGGATCGTGAACGAGCACAGCGGTGGCGGGCAGCGGACCCGCCTGGTGGTGTCGTGGCTGGTGGTGTCGGTGCTGCTGGGCTACGGGGTGGTGCAGACGGTGATCACGGCGGCGAAGCTGTTCACCCAGTAGCGCAGAAGGCGAGGCGGCGGCCCGGGGCGGACACCCCGGGCCGCCGTCGTGTCAGAGCCCGCCGCCGACGCGCAGGACCGCGCCCGTGGTGTACGAGGCGTCCGGGCCGAGCAGGTGGGCGATCGCGCCGGCGACCTCCTCGGGTTCCCCGGCGCGGCCCATCGGGATCCGCCCGGCGGCGGAGTCGGGTCGGTCGGGCACGCCGGAGCGGGCGTGGATGGTGGTGCGGATGATGCCGGGGGCGACGGCGTTGACGCGGATGCCGTGCGGCGCGAGTTCCTTGGCGAGCCCGACGGTGAGGGTGTCGGTGGCGGCCTTGACGGCGGCGTAGTGGACGTATTCGCCGGGTGAGCCGAGCGTGGCGGCGACGGAGGAGACGTTGACGATGGCGCCGCCGCGGGTGAGCCGCCGGGCCGCCTGCTGGGCGCAGAGCACGTACCCGATGAGGTTGACGTCGACGACCTCGCGCAGGTCGTCGACGCGCAGGTCGGTGAACGGGCCGATCGGGCTGGTGACGCCGGCGTTGTTGACCAGGCCGGTGAGCGGGCCGAGCCGGTCGGCGGCGTCGAAGATGCGGCGTACCTGGTCCGGGTCGGTGGTGTCGGCGGCGACGGTGACCGCGCGGCGGCCGGCCGCGCGGACGTCGGCGGCCACGGATTCGGCGGCGGTGTGGTCGGCGCGGTAGCCGATGACCAGGTCGTGGCCCTCGGCGGCGAGCCGCCGGGCGGTGGCCGCGCCGATGCCGCGTCCTCCCCCGGTGACGATGGTGACGGAGGTCAATGCACTTCTCCCCTGCCTTGCGGTGGGGGCGACGTTACCGTGGGCGGGACCATCCGGGGTGGAGAGGACTGTCACATGGGGCGCGCGTTGGTGCTGGGTGGCGGCGGGGTCACCGGGGTGGCCTGGGAGCTGGGTCTGCTGGCCGGGCTGGCCGGGCACGGCCTGCGGTTGGACGAGGCGGAGCTGGTGGTGGGCACGTCGGCCGGGTCGGTGGTCGGGGCGCAGGTGCGTTCGGGTACGCCGGTGACGCAGTTGTACGAGGCGCAGCTGCGGCCGCCCCGCGAGGAGGTGCCGGCGCGCCTCGGGACGGGGGTGCTGTTGCGCTGGGCGTGGGCCGGTGGGCGGGGCCGGGACGCGGCGCGGGCCCGGGCGCGTATCGGCGCGATGGCGTTGTCGGCGCGTACCCCGTCGGAGCAGTCGCGGCGGGCGGTGATCGCGGCGCGGCTGCCGTCGTCGGACTGGCCGGCGGCGCGGCTGCTGGTCACCGCCGTCGACGCGGCCTCCGGCGAGTTCGTGGTGTTCGACGCGGACAGCGGGGCGTCGCTGGTGGACGCGGTCGGGGCCAGTTGCGCGGTGCCGGGGGTCTGGCCGCCGGTGACGATCGGTGACCGGCGTTTCGTCGACGGCGGCGTCCGGTCGCCGGTGAACGCGGACCTGGCGGCCGGGTGCGAGCGGGTGGTGGTGCTGGCGCCGACCCGTGCGGCGGTCGGACCGATGCCGCGGCTGTCGGCGCAGGTGACGGCGCTGCGGGCGGCGGGCGCGCGGGTGGCGGTGGTGTCGCCGGACCGGGCGGCGCGCACGGCGATCGGCCGTAACGTGCTGGATCCGGCGCGGCGGGCCGCGTCGGCGCGGGCCGGGTTCGCCCAGGCCGACACGGTGGCCGCCGAGGTGGCCGGGGTGTGGCGGTGACCGCGATCAGGAGTCGCTGGTCAGGCGCGCCAGCCGCCGGTTGAGGTAGCGCTGTTCGGGCAGGCTGCCGGTGAGCCGGGCGGCCAGCCGGTAGTGCTCGGCGGCGGCCTGCGGGTCGCCGTGCAGCTCCAGCAGGTGGGCGCGGACGGCGTGCAGCCGGTGGTGGCCGCGCATGGCCGGGTCGGTCAGCAGCGGGCCGAGCAGCGCCAGCCCGACGTCGGGGCCGTGCGCCATGCCAACGGCGACGGCCTGGTTGAGTGTGACGAACGGGCTGGGGGCGACCCGGCTCAGCATGTCGTAGAGGACGCTGATCTGCAGCCAGTCGGTGCGGTCGAACGTCGGGGCCTCGGCGTGGACGGCGGCGATGGCCGCCTGGAGCTGGTAGCGGCCCACCGGGCCGTGGGGCAGGGCCCGGCCGAGCAGCGTGACGCCCTCGTCGATCAGGTCGCCGCGCCAGCGGGAGCGGTCCTGGTCGGCGAGCGGCACGAGGTCACCGGCGGCGTCGGTGCGGGCGGGCGACCGGGCGTGGGTGAGCAGCATCAGCGCCAGCGCGCCGGTCACCTCGTGGTGCTCGGGCAGTGCGGTGTGGACCTGGCGGGTGAGCCGGATCGCCTCCTCGGCGAGTGCGACGTCCAGCAGCTGGTCACCGGAGGTGCGGGTGTAGCCCTCGCTGAACACCAGGTGGCACACGTCGAGCACGGCGGCCACCCGGGCGGGCAGCGCGTGCGGCGGCGGCATGGTGAACCGGGCGCCCGCCTCGCGTAGCGTCGCGCGGGCCCGGCTCAGCCGCTGCGTCATGGTCCGGGCCGGCACCAGGTAGGCGGCGGCGATCTGCTCGACGCGCAGGCCGGCCACCGCGCGCAGGGTCAGCGCGACCTGTGAGGGGCGGCTCAGCGCCGGGTGGCAGCACAGGAACAGCAGCCGCATCGTGTCGTCGGCGCCGGTCACCGGCGTGTCGTCGACGGGCGGTACGAGGCCGGCGTCGGGTTGCCGGGCCGCGTCGAGCCGCTCGCGGCGGGTACGGGCCGCGTCGGCGCGGATCCGGTCGATCAGCCGCCGCGCGGCGACCCGGATCAGCCAGGCGCGGGGGTCGTCGGGGACGCCGGTGCGCGGCCAGTTGGCGGCGGCCGCCTCCGCCGCGTCCTGCAGGGCGTCCTCGCAGGCGTCGGGGTGCCCGTAGCGGCGCAGCAGCGCGGCGCGGACGTGCGGCGCCTCCCGGCGCCACACGTCCGCCAGCGCTGTGGCGTTACTGATCGGAGCCGCCCGGCCACATCAGGGGCCGCAGCTCGACGGTCTCCCCCGGGCCGGCGAACTTCGCCGCGACGGCCTCGGCGCGGGCCTGGTCCTCCACGTCGATCAGGAAGAACCCGGCGAGGTGTTCCTTGGCTTCGGAGTACGGGCCGTCGGTTACCAGCGGCGCGCCGTCGCTCCACCGGTACAGCCGTGCGGTGGCGGGGTCGGCGAGCGCCTCACCGACGACGAGCTCACCGTTGGCGTGCAGCTCGGTCAGCACCTGCTCGAAGTCGGCGTTGAGCCGGTCCCGTACCTCGGCGGGCAGCTCCTGGTAGGAGGCCAGATACTCGGAGGTGGGGTGGCCCCACGGCTCCGGGTTGGAGTGGATCATGATGACGTACTTCACTGTCGGTCCTTCGCGTCGTGCGGCGGTGCCTCCCCGCCGCTCGCCGGGGACGACGGAGCCGGATCGCCGATGTCTACATATCCTCGCGTCATGAGTAACGCGTTGGGTGTCGGTGACCTGGTCGAGGATTTCACGCTGCCGGACGAGACGGGGACGCCGCGTCGCCTGTCGGAGTTCCTGGCCGCCGGGCCGGTGGTGTTGTTCTTCTATCCGGCGGCGATGACGCGGGGCTGCACGGCGGAGAGCTGTCACTTCCGGGATCTGGCGGCGGAGTTCGCGGCGGTGGGCGCGCAGCGGGTGGGGATCAGCCGTGATCCGGTGCAGCGGCAGGCGGAGTTCTCCCGCCGGCACGGGTTCGACTATCCGCTGCTCTCCGACGTCGACGGCGCGGTGGCGGACGCGTTCGGGGTGCGGCGGCGGCTGCCGCTGGGGCCGCTGAGCACGCGGCGGATGACGTTCGTGATCGGCACGGACCGGCGGGTCCTCGCCGTGGTGCGCAGCGAGCTGAGCATGAGCGAGCACGCCGACGCGGCGTTGCGGGCCCTCGGGGGCTGATCATCGTGGTGTCGCAGCCGGCTGGTATCAAGGCTGCGTCAAACAGGTGTACGGAAGAGGGCGTGATGGCGGGTCAGGGTTTGTCCACTGACGAGGTTCAGGGGATCCGGGAGGCGCTCGCGGCGGGCCGCAAGCCCCGGGTGGTGTTCACCGAGGCGGCCGGGCAGATCGCCGGGCAGATCGGGCAGGTGGTGGAGCTGACCGACCCGGAGGCGTCGGAGGAGTTCGTGGTGGTGCGGTTCGGCCGCGACGAGCTGCCGTTCTCCCCCGCCGACGTGGCGGTCGCGCCGAAGGGCGCCGGGCGGCGTCCGGCCGCCGAGGCGAAGCCGGAACCGGAGCAGCCGCCGGCCGCGCCGGAGCCGGAGTTCGTGCTGGACACGCCGCGGGTGCCGGCGCCACGACGGGAGGAGCCGAAGACCGAGGCGCCGCAGGCGGAGCCGAAGCCGGCGAAGCGGGCGGTGAAGGCCGCGAAGCCGAAGACCCCGCCGGGGTTGACGGTGACGCTGGCGTACGCCGAGGGCGAGTGGACGGTGGCCGCGCAGCAGGGCACGAAGGCGCTGGCCCGGCCGTACGTGGTGAAGCCGGCCGAGGCGCTGCGGATGGTGGCGCTGGTGGACGTGCCGGGGGTGCAGGAGGCGGTGGAGCAGATCCTCGCCGCCGAGCGGGCCGAGGCGGAGCAGCAGGCGGAGAAGCTGCGCGCCGAGCTGGCCGAGATCGAGGCGCGGCTGGCGGAGCTGCGCGAGGCGCGCTGAACGCCCCGCGGGGCCGGTGCGACCCCCTCGCACCGGCCCCGCGCCCCTGCGCCCACAGGTCGATCAGTGTTGCGGAATGTTCTGTACCCCGATCCGGCGGCGGAACACCCAGTACGTCCAACCCTGGTACGCCAGCACGATCGGCGTGAAGATCACCGCCACCCAGGTCATGATCTTCAGGGTGTACGGGGTGGACGCGGCGTTTGTGGCGGTGAGCGTGCCGGCCGCGTCGAGCGTGGACGGCATCACGTTCGGGAACAGCGCCGCGAACAGCGTCGCCACGGCCAGCGCGATCGCCACGGCGGTGCCGGTGAACGCCCAGCCCTCCCGGCGTACCTTGGCCGCGGCCAGACCGCCGAGCAGGGCGAGGGCGGCGCCGACGGCGAGCACGACGGCGGCGGCGCTGGAGCGGATGGTCAGCGACCAGCTCAGGAACGCCACCGCGGCCACGGCGGTGCCGACGCCGAGCTTGACGGCGAGGGCGCCGGCGCGCTCGCGGATGTCGCCGGTGGTCTTGAGCGCCAGGAACACCGCGCCGTGGGTGAGGAACAGCCCCAGCGTGGTCAGGCCGCCGAGCAGCGCGTACGGGTTGAGCAGGTCGAGCAGCCCGCCGACGTACTCGTGGTCGGCGTCCAGCGGCACGCCGCGGAAGATGTTGGCGAACGCCACGCCCCACAGCACGGCCGGGATCGCCGAGCCCCAGAAGATGGCCTGGTCCCAGCGGCGCTTCCAGGACGCCTCGGGCCGCTTGTGGCGGTACTCGAAGGCGACGCCGCGGGCGATCAGGGCCAGCAGGATGAGCAGCAGCGGCAGGTAGAAGCCGGAGAACAGGGTGGCGTACCACTCGGGGAAGGCGGCGAACATGGCGCCGCCGGCGGTGATCAGCCACACCTCGTTGCCGTCCCAGACCGGGCCGATGGTGTTGATCAGGACGCGGCGCTGCCGGTCGTCGCGGCCGAGCACCGGCAGCAGCATCCCGACGCCGAAGTCGAAGCCTTCGAGGATGAAGTAGCCGGTGAAGAGCACTGCTACGAGGAGAAACCAGACGGTCGTCAGTTCCACGGTTGGGCTCCGGGGTGTCAGTAGGCGAACGCCAGCGGGCGCTCGGCGTCGTCGGTGTCGTCGTCGTCGGTCTGCGGGGTGACGTCCGGGACGCCGGCGCGGGCATAGCGGACCAGCAGCTTGAACTCGACCACCGCGAGGACGGCGTAGATGAGCGTGAACGCGGTGAAGGAGGTGAGGACCTCGGTCAGGGAGACGCTGCGGGACACGCCGTCACGGGTGAGCATCTCGCCGAAGACGATCCACGGCTGGCGGCCCATCTCGGTGAAGATCCAGCCGAAGGAGTTGGCGAGCAGCGGCAGCACGGGCATGACCAGGCCGGCGCGCAGCAGCCACTTGCTGGTGGGGGTGCGGCCCTTGCGCTGGCTCCAGAGCACCAGCAGCGCGATCGCGGCGGCGGCCAGCCCGAAGCCGATCATGAAGCGGAAGCTCCAGTAGGTGACCGGGATGATCGGGGCGTAGTTGCCGGGGCCGTACTGGCTGGCGTACTGGGCCTGGAGGTCGTTGATGCCCTGCACGGTGCCGTTGGGGTCGCCGGTGCCGAGGAACGACAGCAGGTACGGGATCTTGAGAGCGAAGATCTCGCGGCTGCCGTCGAGGCTGCCGACGGTGAGCACGGAGAACGAGGCGGGGCTCTCGGTGGTGTAGAGGCCCTCCGCGGCGGCCATCTTCATCGGCTGCACCTCAGTCATGATCTTGCCCTGGATGTCGCCGGTGAGGATCACCAGCGCCGAGGAGATCAGGACGACCCAGGAGCCGAGCTTGGTGGCGAAGCGGTACGCGCCGGTGTCGGCGCTGTCGCGGTTGCGCATCACGTGCCACAGGCCGACGGTGACCATCAGCGACCCGGCGACCAGGAACGAGCCGGCCAGCGTGTGCGGGAAGGTGACCAGGGCGACCTTGTTGGTGAGCACGGCGACGAAGTCGGTCAGCTCGGCGCGGCCGCTCTCCGGGTTGATCCGGAAGCCGACCGGGTTCTGCATGAACGAGTTGGCGGCGAGGATGAAGTACGCCGACAGGTTGGTGCCGATCGCGGCGGCCCAGATCGCGGCCAGGTGCAGGCGTTTGGGCAGCCGGTCCCAGCCGAAGATCCACAGGCCGATGAACGTGGACTCCAGGAAGAACGCGACAAGGGCCTCGATGGCCAGCGGCGCGCCGAAGATGTCACCGACGAAGCGGGAGTAGTCACTCCAGTTCATGCCGAACTGGAACTCCTGCACGATGCCGGTGACCACACCCATCGCAAAGTTGATCAGGAAGAGCTTGCCGTAGAACTTGGTGAGTTTGAGGTACCGCTCGTTGCCGGTGCGGTGCCACATGGTCTGGAGGATCGCCACCAGCACGGACAGGCCGATGGTCAACGGCACGAACAAGAAGTGGTAGACGGTGGTGACACCGAACTGCCAGCGGGCGACGTCCAACGCGTCCACCAGAAAACCCCCAGCTGTGCATACTACGAGACGTAGTAGATACTACTCGGCGTCGTAGCGAAAGCAGCAGGGCCGCAGGGCCCCACCCGGCCCGGGACCAATGACCCTGATCACCCTTGCCGGAGGACCCCCACCGGCTCCCACCGCCACCCCTGCGCGTGCGACCATCCAGCACTGATGAACAGCACCCTCTGGCGCGCGCCGCTGCTGTGGCGGGGCGCGCAGACGCTCGCCCGCGCCGCCGTCGGGCTGGTCGGCCGGCTGGAGGTCACCGGCGACGTGCCCGACGCGCTGCGCCGCGGCCCGCTGATCCTGGCCGCCAACCACATCAGCCCGTTCGACCCGGTCGTGCTCGCCGCCGCCTGCCGGGTCCGCGACGTCGCGCCACGGATCATGGCCACCGGCGGCCTGTTCCGCACCCCGGTGATCGGGGCGCTGATGCGCCGCGCCGGGCACATCCGCGTCGACCGCGGCACCGCCGCCGTGCACCGCTCGCTGGAGGTCGCCGCCCAGGCCGTGGCCGGCGGCTCGGTGGTGCTCGTCTACCCGGAGGGACGCATCGGGCTCGACCCGGGCATGTGGCCCGAGCGGGGCAAGACCGGCACGGCCCGGCTCGCGTTCGCCAGCGGCGCCGCCGTCGTACCGGTGGCGCAGTGGGGTTCGCACGAGGTACTGCCGTACCGCGCGCCGAAGGGGATGCTGCGTGGGGTGGCCCGCGCGCTCGTTCGCCGGCCCGCCATCCGGGTGCACTTCGGCGCTCCGGTGCCGATCGACGACCTGCGGTCGGGCTCTCCCGGCGCGGCCCGGCACGCCACCGACCGGATCATCGACGCGATCACCGACGACCTGGTCCCGCTGCGCCCCGACGAGCCGGACCTGCCGCGCCACGTCGACCCGGGCCGGCCGGTCGACACCGCCCGCGCCCACCGCCGCCACCGCCCCGGCTGACGCATCCCGGCCCCGGAGGCGGGTATCAAGTCCCGCAATCCCGAGGCGGAGAGGATCCGGCCATGACCGCTGTTCGAGCACTCGTCCTCAACTGCACCCTGAAGCGCTCACCGGCGACGTCCAGTTCCCAGGTGCTCGGTCAGGAGGTGCTCGACGCGCTGGCCGATCAGGGTGTCGACGGCGAGATCGTCCGCGTGGTCGACCACGACGTGCGCTTCGGGGTCTCCGTGGACGAGGGTGCCGGCGACGGCTGGCCCGCCATCCGCGCCAAGCTGCTCGCCGCCCAGATCCTGATCATCGCCACGCCGATCTGGCTCGGTCAGCCCTCGTCGGTCACCAAGATGGTCCTGGAACGGTTGGACGCCGAACTGTCCGAGACCGACGACCAGGGCCGCCTGCGAACCTACGGCAAAGTCGGCGGGGTGGCAGTGGTCGGCAACGAGGACGGCGCGCACCACACCATCGCCGAGGTGCAGCAGGCCCTCAACGAGGTGGGGTTCACCTGCCCGGCCGCCGGGGCCACCTACTGGGTCGGCGAGGCGCTGCACAAGACCGACTACGTCGACGCCCGCCCCAAACCCGACACGACCGGCCGCACCACCGCCGCGCTGGCGCTCAACAGCGCCCACCTGGCCCGGCTGCTCGCGGAGCAGCCCTACCCGCCGCCGGGAACCCGCGACGCAGGCAGCTGACCCGCCACTCCCGCGCCCCATTGCTCCGCCGATCTTGCGGTTGGTGCCCCGGCAAACCGGGCCAATCGCCCCCGACGAGGGCCGCAAGTGCAAGATCAGCGAGGCGGGGCGAAGGTCAGCCGGTGGCGCGCAGGCGGGCGTCGAGGGCGGTCAGGTCGGGCACGAACCACACCTGGTCGTGCCGGTTCGACTCGGCCACCAGCGCCCGCAGCGCGCCACTGCGCTCCAGGTGCGCGGAGATGTCGCCGACAATCGCCAGGCGCAGCCGGTAGTTGACGAACTTCTGCATCACCTCGCCCGCGAAGCGGGTGCCGAGCGTGAAGAAGCCGGGGTCGAGCCGCTCGGCCGGCACCGCCACCACAGTCGCGCCGAGGAACGCCGCGCCGATCAGGTCCAGCGCGTCGCGCTCGGTGGCGATCGGCGGGCCGTCCGGGTCGCAGACCAGCACCGCCACGCCGGCGCGCTCCTGCATCAGGTCAGTCACGGCCGCCGCCGAGCAGGTCGTTGCCGCCGCCCAGCACCCCGTCGACCAGGCGCAGCAGGTCGGCGGTGGCGGTGAGGTCGCCCAGGATCATGATGGTCATGCGTTGCCGCTCCTCGTCGTGGACCGTCTGCACCCGCAGCGGACGGTCCGGGTCGTGGTGGGTGTTCACGCCGGCCAGCACCAGCGTCGCGAGCCGGTCGGCGGCGGTCCGGTCGACGCCGTCGAGCCGCAGGACGCTCGACACCTCCGCCGCCGGTCCGGTGGCCGCGACGGCCGGCCGGCCGGTCAGCGCGTCCAGGTCCGCACGCGCGATCCGGTACTGCTTGCCGATCCGGGTGGCCCGCAGCCGACCGGACCGGATGTAGCCGCGCACGGTGCGCACGTGCAGCCCGAGCAGGTCAGCGACCTGCTCAACCGAATACATGTCGTTACTCATCGCACCCTATCTTAGTCACGATAGGGAACGATAGGTAATTTCATCGCCCGGCCATGTGCGCGCCACCCGGGCCGGGCATACTGCCCGCGTGCAGCCCCGTCACGGCTACCTCGACGCGCCCGCGCCGCTGGCGTTCGCCCACCGCGGCGGCGCGGCCGACGGCGACGAGAACACCGCCGCCGTGTTCGCCCGTGCCGTCGCCCTGGGCTACCGGTACGTGGAGACCGACGTGCACGCCACCGCCGACGGCGTACCCGTGGTCTTCCACGACCCGACGCTGCGCCGGGTCACCGGCGAGCCCGGTCGCATCGCGGACCTGCGCTGGGCAGACCTGACCTCGGTGCGCGTCGGCGGGGCCGCCCTGGTGCCCCGGCTGGACGACGTGCTGAACGCCTGGCCGCAGGTGCGGTTCAACATCGACGTCAAGTCCGACGGCGGCGTGGCGCCCACGGTCGCCACCGTCACCCGGGCCGGCGCGGGTGACCGGGTGCTGCTCGCCTCGTTCAGCGACGCCCGGCTGTCGCGGCTGCGCGCGCTGGCCGGCCCGAGCGTCGCCACCAGCCTCGGCATGCGCGGCGTGGCCCGGCTGCGGCTGGCCTCGCTGCACGGGCGACCGGTGCGGCTGCCCCCGTCCGTGGTCGCCGCGCAGGTCCCGGTCTCCTTCGGGCGGGTGCCGGTGGTGGACCGGCGGTTCCTCGCGTACTGCCGCCGGATCGGGTTGCACGTGCACGTCTGGACGATCGACGAACCCGCCCAGATGCACCACTTACTTGATCTTGGTGTGGATGGCATCATGACCGATCACGTCAGCGTGCTCCGCGACGTCTACCGCAGCCGCGGCCACTGGGCCGCCTGACCCCCCGAGGACGACCCCCGATGGCCGATACGGTCACCCCCGCCGTCGCCGACCCCGCCGGACCGGGCAGCACCCGCCGCGAGCGCACCGGCTGGTACTTCTACGACTGGGCGAACTCCGCGTTCCAGACCACGGTCATCACGGTCTTCCTCGGGCCGTTCCTGACCACCGTCACCGAGCTGGCCGCCGGCTGCGAACTGGGCGCGGACAGCTGCGACGGCGCGGTGTACCCGCTGGGCGTCAAGGTCGCCGCCGGCTCGTTCTACCCGTACCTGATCTCGCTGTCGGTCTTCCTCACCGTGTTCGTGCTGCCGGTGATCGGCGCGATCGCCGACCGGTCGGCGCACAAGAAACGGCTGCTCGCCGCGGCGGCCTTCACCGGCGCCGGCGCGACCATCGCGTTCGCGTTCGTCACCGGCGAGCGCTACCTGCTCGGCGGCGCGCTGTTCCTGGTCGCGAACATCTCCTTCGGCGCCGCCGTGGTCGTCTACAACTCGTTCCTGCCGCAACTCGGCGGCCCGGACGAGCGCGACGGCATCTCCAGCCGCGGCTGGGCCATCGGCTACCTCGGCGGCGGTCTGCTGCTCGCGCTGAACCTCGTCGCCGTCACCATGCTCAGCGAGGAGGGCAACGCCCAGCGCACGCTGGACCTGGCCCGCTGGTCGATCGTGTCCGCCGGCGTGTGGTGGGCGGCGTTCACCCTGGTCCCGCTGCGCTGGCTGCGCGAGCACCCCACCGCCGCCGCGTTGCAGGCGGGCGGCAATGTGCTCACCGACGGGTTCCGGCAGCTCGGGCGCACCCTGCGCGAACTCAAGACGTACCCGCTGACGCTGTTCTTCCTGCTCGCGTTCCTGGTCTTCAACGACGGCATCCAGACCGTCATCACCCTGGCCAGCCAGTACGGCACCGAGGAGCTGCGACTGGACCAGAGCACGCTGATCGTCACCATCCTGCTGGTGCAGTTCCTCGCGTTCGGCGGCGCGCTCGCCCTCGGCGCGCTCGCCAAGCGCATCGGCGCCTGGAAGACGGTGCTGCTGTCGCTGGTGCTCTGGACCGGTGTGATCATCGCCGCGTTCCGGCTGCCGGCCGAGGCGCCCGTGCCGTTCATGATCCTCGGCGGCTGCATCGGCCTGGTCCTCGGCGGCAGCCAGGCGCTGAGCCGGTCGCTGTTCAGCCAGCTCATCCCGGCCGGCAAGGAAGGCGAGTACTACGGCTTCTACGAGATCAGCGACAAGGGCACCAGCTGGCTCGGCCCGCTGGCGTTCGGCCTGGTGTTCCAGCTGACCTCGTCGTACCGGGTGGGCCTGGTGTCGCTGTTGATCTTCTTCGTGGTCGGCTTCGCGCTGCTCGCCGCCGTGCCGATGCGCCGGGCCATCATCGCCGCCGGCAACACCCCGCCCCGGGTGCTCTGACGGGTCGATCATCGCGGACCGGATCCGGCGGCGTCGATGGACTAGGCTGCCCCGACGTGACCGACGACGCCGCCCCGACCTGCCTGGCCCGTCCCCTGCCGGGGCCGGGCGACGACCGAGCCGCCGGCTGCGCCGCCGCCCGCGGCGTCGACGGCCGGCCGCTGCACGCCGCCGCCCTGAAGTTCTTCTGGGGGCCGATGGACTGCGGCAAGTCCACCATGGCGTTGCAGATGAACCACAACCACGCCCGCCAGGGCCGCCGCGGCCTGGTCACCACCCGCATCGACCGCTCGCTGGGCCCGCAGGTCACCACCCGCATCGGCCTGGCCCACGAGGCCGTCGAGGTCACCGACGACCTGGACCTGCGCGACCTGGTCCGCGACGCCTGGGCCGAAGGGGTACGGGTGGACTACCTGATCTGCGACGAGGCGTCGTTCTACAACCTCGAACACGTCGAGCAGATGGCCGAACTGGTCGACCGGTTCGACGTCGACGTCTACGCCTTCGGGCTGGCCACCGACTTCCGCTCCTGCCTGTTCCCGGCCGCGCAGCGGCTGTTCGAACTTGCCGACGAGGTGGCCCGGATCCAGGTCGAGGTGCTGTGCTGGTGTGGGCGGGAAGGGCTGCTCAACGCCCGGGTCGTGCAGGGCGCGGTGGTCCGCGAGGGCGCCCAGGTCGTCATCGGCGACACCGTGGACACCGCCGACGTGCGCTACCAGGTGTTGTGCCGGCGGCACTACCGCTCCGGGGACCTCGGCCCCCGCGCCTGAGCCTCAGAACGGGTCCCCGCACACCCGCCACGACCCGCCCTCCGACACGATCGGCAACTCACGTTCCTCGCTGCCGCCGCCGTCACGGTTGATCCGCACGATCACCGTCCCGGTCGGCTTGCCGGAGCGGGTCGCCACCGACACGTCGACGATCTCGTAGCCGCTGACCTGCGGCGGCGTACGCACCCAACTGCCGAAGCCGGCCTTGCTCCACCTGCCCCGGGCCTCGGCGCACAGCCGCTCGTACGCCGCGTCGGTGTCCCCGGCGGCGACGTCGCGGAAGAACCCGTCGGCGGTCTCCCGGACCGGCCCGTCGGACTGGAGCACCACCTGCGCGTTCCACACCGCCAGCCCGGCCACCCCGATCAGGCAGGTGCCCACGCCGAGACCGGCGATCAGCACGCCCGCGCGTAGCGGCCGGCGCCGCCGGGCCGTGTGGTGCCACTCCTGCTGCCTGCCCATCACCGTCGACGGTAGGCAACCGGAACGCGCCGCGCAGGCGGTTGCGCCGCGCGCCCGTGACGGGCCGAAGATGTCAGGGGGCGGCGGCAGACTGCCGGTACGCCCGATCGGGCAGCCGTTCTGCCTCTGCCCCCGCCCGCAGGGCTGACCGGTCCGCGCGACGGCTCAGCCGCGACGGCGGGCGCGGGCCGCCCAGATCGCGTACGCCGGATCGCGGTCCAGGTTGTGCCGGTCCCGGTCGTAGCGGCGGGTGGTACGCGGATCGGCGTGCCCCATCGCGTCCTGCACGTCCTCCAGCGGCACTCCCTCCGAGCGGGCCGTGGTGGCGAACGCGTGGCGCAGCGAGTGCGGCGACAGTTTCGCCCAGGCGGCTATCCCGGCGCGCTGCGCGAGGCGGCGCACCAGCCGGAACACGGCATGCCGGTCCAGCCGGCCGCCGGTCGCGGTGACCAGCAGCGGACCGGTCAGCTCCGGCACCGTCACGCCCTGCGCCTCGGCCCGCGCGGTCAGGTAGGCGTCGAGGGCGTACGCGGTGCCCGGGGTGAGCGCGCGCCGGCGTACCTTGCCGCCCTTGCCGACGAAGCGGACGCTGCGGTGACCGCGCTCGGTGCCCAGGTCGGACACGTCCAGCGCGACCAGTTCCCCCACCCGCAGCCCCAGGTCGGCCAGGAGCGCGACGGCGGCCCGGTTGCGGGCGGCGGTCGGGCCGGTGTCCGTCTCGGCGGCGGCGATCAACGCGTCGACCTCCTCCGGCGTCAGGCCGACGGTGGCGGAGTGGTCCCGGTCCACCCGCGGCCGGTCCGCCGCCGACACCGGGTTGGCGGTCACCGCGCCCAGCTTGGCGAGGAAGTCGTACCAGCTCGACAACGCGGACAACCGGCGCGCCACGGTGGCCGGCGTGAGCGTCCGGCCGTCGCGCCCGCGCGGCGTGGACTCCAACTCCCGGCCGTAGGCGTTGACGTCGAGGAAGGTGGCCCGCAGCGGGTCGAGCCCCCGCTCGGCGCACCAGGTCAGCCAGCCGGTGACGTCACGGCGGTACGCGTCACGGGTGTGCTCGGACAGCCGCCGGTTGCGCAGCCACGCCTCGGTGACGTCGGCCGGGCCGGCGGGCAGGGCGGCGGTGCGGGCGCGCGGCAGCACCTCGGGGCGAAGCATGTGAGAAAGGCTCTCAGCCCGCGGATGGTTTGGCGATCAGGCGCGCTGGTACGACAACGCGGGGTCGGCCGGCGCTCCGGCCTCCCCCGCGTCGGTGTGGACGGTCAGGCGGTGGTGAGCTGGCGGCGGCCGTTGCCCTCGGCGGGCGTGGCCACGGTGATCCGGCGCGGCTTGGCGCGCTCGGCGATCGGGATGCGCAGCGTCAGCACGCCGTTCTCGTAGCCGGCCTCCAGCCGGTCGGTGTCGAGCGTGTCGCCCAGGAACAGCTGCCGGGTGAACGTGCCCATCGGACGCTCGGCGGCGACCAGCTCGACGTTCTCGCCGCTGGGGCGACGGCGCTCGGCGCGGACGGTCAGCACGTTGCGCTCGACGGTGCAGTCGATGCTGTCCGGGTCGACGCCGGGCAGGTCGAACGCCGCGTAGAAGTGGTCACCGTCGCGGTAGGCGTCCAGGTGCATCACGGCGGGCCGGGCGGCGGTGCCGAAGAACTGCTCGGCGATCCGGTCGATCTCGCGGAACGGGTCGGTACGCATCAACATGGCTCTTGCCTCCTCGGTTCTCCTGGCCCAAGGTCTCAAGTTGAGTCTTGGTGACTCAAGTTCCTGGTTCTGTTTTAACGCGCCCGCGCCGCGTCGTCAACTCGCGCCGGCAGTGACTTCTCGAACCAGTGCTGCGCGTACGGGCCGCTGGTGAAGGCGGGGATCTCCCGGTAGCCGTGCCGGGCGTACAGGGCCCGCGCCTCGACCAGGTCGGAGCGGGTGTCCAGCCGGATCCGCGTCGCCCCGCCACCGACGGCGTACGCCTCGACCGCGGCGAGCAGCGCCGCTCCACCACCGGCGCCACGGTGCTCCGTGCGCACGTACACCCGGGTCAGCTCGGCCCAGTCCGGCTGCCACCGCAGCCCGGCGCACCCGGCGAGGCGACCGTCGCGGCGGGCCAGCACCAGCAGCCCGCTCGGCGCGACCAGGTCGTCGCTCGGGTCCTCGGCCAGCGCGGCGTCCACCTCACCGGGCCGCTCCGGACGCCCGTACCAGCGGCGCACCATCTCCGCCATGTACTCGCGCAGCACCAGCGTCGCGTCCGGCTCCTCCGGACGCGCGACGTGCGTGCTCCAGCCGCTCACGGCCCGGTCCGCCAGTAGACGCCCTGCTCACGGGTGAGCAGCATGTCGTCGATCAGGTAGCGGCGCAGCGTCACGTGGTCGGCCTCGCCGCCCTCGCACCACCGGCGCAGCGCGTCGTCCACCTCCCGCTCCGGATAACGACGTCCCGGCTCGAAGGTGCGTTCGGTGATGTGTTCCAGCAGCACGCGGCGGCGTCCGCGCTGCGCGGGCAGCCGGGTCAGCGTGCCGTCACGCAGGAACGTGCGCAGGATCGTCTCGCGCGGGTTCGCCGCCGGGGCCGCCGGAGACGCCGCCCCGGCCCGGGCGAACTCGCGCAGCCGCTCGGCGTCGACCCGCAGCCCGCCCCCGTCATCGGCGAGCACACCGGTGTCGGTGAGACGGCGTACGGCCACCGCGGCGTCGCGGGCCGGCAGCCCGGTGAGGGCCACCACGGCAGACAGGTCCCGGGCGCCGAGCACGATCGCGGCGAACACGGTCCGGCGGCGCTCGTCGGCGAGCGCCCCGGCGAGGGCATGAGCGGTCATGACGGGCAGCCTGTCAGCAACCCACCCGGTCCGGCCAGGCGTTTTCCGGCCGCCGATGTCACAGCCGCCGGTGCATGACGTGCAGCCCGACCCGGCCCAGCGTCGGGTGGGCGAACGACTCCGGCACGGTGCCGATCACCGTGAAGCCCAGCCGCCGGTACAGCTCCACCGCCGCCGTGTTGGTCTCCACCACGGCGTTGAACTGCATCGCGGCGAAGCCCTGCCGCCGCGCCCAGTCCAACGCGTCCTCGCACAGCGCACGGCCCACGCCCCGTCCGCGCGCGTGCGCCGCCACCATGAAGCTCGCGGTCGCCACGTGCGACCCCGGCCCGGGCCGGTTCGGGCCCATCTTCGCGGTGCCGCGCACCGCGCCGTCGTGGTCCACCGCGACCGAGGTACGCCCCGGCGGCCGCTCCACCCACACCTCGCGCGCCGTCCCCGGCGACCATTCCGGGTCGTACGCGAACGTGTCGGCGGCGGTCACGACGTCGGCGAAGATCGGCCAGACCTGGTCCCAGTCGGCGTCGGCGTAGTCACGAATCCTCATCGCCGGGCACGCTAACCGTCGCCCCGGCCGTCCGGCCACCGGTTTCCGTCCACCCGGCCGAGGGTCACGGGGCATCGACGGCCCACCGGTGCGGTCCATCATGGGCAGGTGGCCGAATCAGTCGCCGACGTCGATCGGAGCCAGGCCGCCGCGCCCGGTGGCCCGCCGCCCGCCGGTCCGCGTACCGCAGCGCCCATGGTGGTGGGCGCGGTCCTCACCGCCGTACTGCTGTCGCTCGCCGGCCGCTACGGCTACCACCGCGACGAGCTGTACTTCCTGCTGTGCGGCCGGCACCTCGACTGGGGCTACGTCGACCAGGGGCCGCTCGTGCCGGCGCTGGCGCGGCTGGCCGACACGATCGCGCCGGGCAACCTGGTCGTGCTGCGTACCCCGTCGGCGTTCATCGGCGGCGCGGCGGTGGTGCTGGTCGCCGCGATCGCCCGGCAGTTCGGCGCCGACCGCGTCACCCAGACGGCCGCGGCGGTGCTCGCCGCCGCCTCGGGCATCGTGCTGGCCGGCGGCCACCTGCTCAGCACCACGAGCGTCGACCTGCTGGTGTGGCTGGCCGCGGCGCTGTGCGTGGTGCGGATGCTGCGCACCGGCGACACCCGGTGGGCGCTCGGCGCCGGGCTCGCGCTCGGCGTCGGCCTGCTCAACAAGCCGCTGCCCGCCCTGCTCGGCGTCGGCCTGGTCGCCGGGGTGCTGATCGCCGGGCCACGCCGGCTACTGAGCGACCGGTGGGTGCTCGCCGGCACGGGCGTCGCCGTGCTGCTCGCCGTGCCGTACGCGGCGTGGCAGGCCGCGCACGGCTTCCCGCAGCTCGACGTCGCCGCGTCGATCGCAGGCGGCGACAGCTCCTACAGCGGCCGGATCGACGCGGTGGTGCTCCAGTTCCTGATCATCAGCCCGTTCGCGGTTCCGGTGTGGGTGGCCGGGCTGGCCGCGCTGCTGCGCCGGCCGTCCTGGGCGGCGTACCGGTCGCTTGCCTGGGCCTGGCTGGTGGTGGTCACGATCGTGCTGGTGGCCGGCGGCAAGGGCTACTATGACGCGCCGCTGCTGCTGGTGCTCACCGCCGCCGGGGTGGTGCCGGCCGTCGAATGGGCGCGGCGGGGCGCGCCCCGGATCCGGCAGGCGCTGCTGGTCACCGCCGCCGTGCTGATGGCCGCGAGCAGCGCGGTGCTGCTGCTGCCCACGCTGCCCGCCGACCGGCTGCCCGGGTTCGTGGTCGCGGCGAACTACGACGCGGGCGAGACCATCGGCTGGCCCGAGTTCGCCGACTCGGTCGCCGCCGTGCACCGCGCCCTGCCCCCGCCCGAGCGGGACCGGGCGGTGGTGCTGACCGGCAACTACGGCGAGGCCGGCGCGCTGGCTCGGTACGGGCCGCAGCGGGGACTGCCCCGCGCGTACTCGGGGCACAACAGCATGGCCACGTTCGGCCGGCCGCCCGACGACGCCGACGTGGTGATCGTCGTCGGCTGGTCCCGCCCGGACCGGTTGCGCGCCTGGTTCACCGAGGTCACCGAGGTCGGCCGGGTCGACCAGCGGGTCGACGTCGACAACGACGAGAACGGCGAGCCGATCTTCGTCGCCCGAGGGCTGCGCCGCCAGTGGTCGCAGATCTGGGACTCCGAGGTACGGCACGGCTCCTGACATACTTGCCGCCATGCTCTGGGGAGTCAGCGGGTCGATCTTCCTCCTCGACTACCTCGGCGCGGTCGCCGTGGCCGTCGCGATCGCGATCGCGGTACGCGAACTGACCGGCCGCCGTGCCCGGGGCGCGACGCCCGACCGGGTCGAGCTGGCGTACCTGACCGATCGGGCGCTGCTGGCCTGCCAGCTCGGGGTGGCCGCGCTGCGCCGCGCCGGTGGCGTCGAGATCGGCGAGCTGGCCACCCTGCACGCGCAGGGGCGTCCCCCGGCCGGTTCGCCCGCGCTGGTGCGCGCCCTGCACAGCGCGCTGCGCCGCCCGCAGACCTGGGCCGCGGTGCTCGCCGACCCGGAGGTGGGCCGGGCGCTGCGCCGTACGGTCGGGCGGCTGGTCCGCGACGGCTGGCTGCTCACCCGCGCGCAGCGGCGGCGGATCGCGCTGGGCACGGTGCCGCTGTTCGCGGTCGCCGTAGTCGGGCTGACCCGGCTCGTGGACAGCGCCGTCGAGGGGCGCTCCGCCGGTGGTCCCGCCTCGGTCGCCGGACTCCTGCTGTGCTGCCTGGCCACCGCGCTCGGCGGCTGGTGGCTGACCGAGGTGCCGGAGACCGGGTCCGCCGCCCGGCGCCTGCTGCGGCGGCTGCGCCGCGAGCACGCCGACCTCGACCCCGAGCGCCGCCCGGTCTGGCAGGGCCGCGACACCGACACGCTGCTCACCGGAATGGCGCTGTTCGGCCCCCGCCCCCTGCTGGCCGTGGACCCGGCGTTCGCCGTCCAGGTGGGGATCGACCCGGACCGGGACCGCCCGCGCCCCGCCCGCAAACCCGCCCGCCGCTGACCGAACCTCCCATTTTGCGTCGATCATGAGGTTGACGGTGTCCGGCGCCCGGTTTGTCCGGTACAACTTCATGATCGACCTGGCGGTGGCAGGCCCGCCGGTTTCCTTGTCTTGAGGGGCGGGAAGGCTCGGGCATGGCCGAGACATTCGTGAGCGAAGACCTGAAGACACTGCAGGCGATTGCGCGCGGGGCCGGGATACAGGAGGTCGACCGCCTGTCGCCGGACCAACTGGTCGAGGCGCTGCGCCGCGCCGGGGTGACCGACGGTACGCAGGACCAGTGGCCGCCCCAGCCGATCGAGGACCCGGCTCACCTGGCCGGGCTGCCCCGCAGTTCGCTGAAGCAGGGCGACGAGAGCACCGGCGGCCGGGCCGCCGAGGAGTCGATCGGCGCCATGCCCGGCGAGTCCGGCACCGAGATCAACGACCGTACGGAGCGCTGACCGGTATCGCACAAGGGGCCGCCCCCGGTGACTCCCGGGGGCGGCCCCACGCTCGACCGTGCGGGATCAGTGCATCCCGGCGGCCGCCGCCTCCTCACGGGCCCGGCGCTCGTCACCGCTGAGCGTGTTCAGCGGCTTCTCCTTGATGAACAGCACGACGACCAGGGCGAGCAGCGCGAACGGCGCGCCGATGAGGAACATCTCCGACGTCGCGGTGCCGTAGACCTCCTGCACGATCCGCAGCACCGGCTCCGGCAGGGCCGACAGGTCCGGCACCTCGGCCGATCCGCCGCCGGTGGCCAGCGGCCCGAGCTTCTCGGTGGTCAGCGACGTGACCCGGTTGGCCAGGACGGCGCCGAGCGCGCTGACCCCGACCGCGCCGCCCATGCTGCGGAAGAACGTCAGCACCGAGGTCGCCGCGCCCAGCTCGGCGGCGGGCACGTCGTTCTGCGCGGCCAGCACCAGGTTCTGCAGCAGCATGCCCACACCGACGCCCAGCACCGCCATGTACACCGAGAGCATCGGCACGCTCGTGTTCGCGTCGATGGTGCTCAGCAGCAGCATGCCGACGGTCATCACCGCGGCGCCGGCGACCAGGAACATCTTCCACCGGCCGTACTTGGTGATCAGCTGACCCGCCACGGTCGAGGAGACCAGCAGGCCGAGGACCATCGGCAGGCTCATCAGGCCGGCCACCGTCGGCGACTTGCCGAGCGAGGTCTGGAAGTACTGCGACAGGAACACGGTGCCGCCGAACATCGCCACGCCCACCAGAATGCTCGCGATCGTGGTGAGGCTGACGGTGCGGTTGCGGAAGATGCCGAGCGGGATGATCGGTTCCTCGGTGCGGGACTCGACGAACACGGCGAGCGCGAGCAGCGCCAGCCCGCCGCCGACCAGCAGCGCGGTCCAGCCGGACGCCCAGTCGAACTTGTTCCCGGCCAGCGACGACCAGATCAGCAGCGTGGACACACCCGAGGTGATCAGCAGGGCGCCGAGCCAGTCGATGCGGACCCTGCGGCGGACCACCGGAAGGTGCAGCGTCTTCTGCAGCAGCGCGATGGACAGCAGGCTGAACGGCACACCGATCAGGAAGCACCAGCGCCAGCCGAGCCAGGACGTGTCGACCAGGACGCCGCCGATCAGCGGGCCGGCGATGGTGCCGACACCGAAGACCGCGCCGAAGATGCCGGCGTACCGGCCCAGCTCACGCGGCGGGATCATGGCCGCCATGACGATCGTGGCGAGCGCGGTCATGCCGCCCGCGCCGATGCCCTGGATGACCCGGCTGAGCAGCAGCACCTCGACGTTCGGGGTGAATCCGGCGACCAGCGAGCCGACCACGAAAAGGCCGAGGGACAACTGGATCAGCAGCTTCTTGCTGTAGAGGTCGGCCATCTTGCCCCACAGCGGGACCGTCGCGGTCATCGCCAGCAGCTCGCTGGTGACGATCCAGGTGTAGACGGTCTGGCTGCCGTTGAGGTCGGCGATGATCCGGGGCAGCGCGTTCGCCACCACCGTCGAGGCGAGGATCGCCACGAACATGCCGACCATCAGGCCGGACAACGCCTGGAGAACCTCCCGGCGTGACATCCGCGTACCCGTCTCGGCGGGTGGAACAGTGGCGGTGGTCATCGAACTCCTTGTCGGTGTGCACGTGCGAGCGGCCGCGCGACGGCGGCGGCCGGTACGGATGGGAGGGGTCAGGACGGATCGGGCAGGCCGGCGGCGACGGCGGCGAACGCCTCGGCGGTCAGCTCGCGCAGCGTCGTCGTGTCGGGTCGCTCGACCCACTGCATGAGGGCCGTGCGGAAGACCGCGCCGGCGACAGCGGTGACGAGCGTCGGGTGGCCGTGGCACGGGTCGAGGCCCAGCCGGGCGGCCACCGCCGCGACGATCACCTGTTCGGTCTCGGCGTTGCCGCTGATCAGACGCGGAAGAAGCGACGGGTTTGCCGCGATGACCCGCAGCCGCAGCAGCCACACCTCCCGGTCGGCCTCGACGGCTTCGACGACGTCGCCGAAGGCCAGCCGCAGCGCGTCGAACGCGGACATCTCCGGCGGCGCGGCGACGATGTGGGCGGCAAGCACCTCGCGGTCGGTCGGCTGGTCGCCGAGCAGCGCCTCGTCCTTGCTGGGGAAGTAGTTGAAGAAGGTGCGGGCCGACACGTCGGCGGCCTCGCTGATCTCCTCCACCGTCACCTGGTCCAGGCCACGCTCGGCGACCAGCCGAAGCGCGGCGGCGCTGAGGGCGGCGCGGGTCTGCCGCTTCTTGCGGTCGCGCAGGCCGGGGCGGCTCTGATCCGTGGTCACGCCACGACCCTACGAGCGATCTTGCAGCGACTGCAAACTTTTAGTCAGTGAAGTGATGCGTGACGCAGCGGTGCCGGAAAACGGGTTGAGAGCGGTTCCGCACGTCCCGTACGGTTCCCGCACTCCTGTCGCAGCGAAGAAGGACGATTCCGCGTGACCCCTCCTGCTCTCTAGAACCTGACACGTTCCCACGCCTGTAGCCGTCGCCTGCGCGACGGCTCCCCGGGCTGCCCTCGCGCGCCCGGCCACAGCGTCCGAGGCCGCGCGTAATCGGCCTCGCGTCAGGTCTTCAGAGATCAGGTCTCCATGTCATCCCAACCTCATATCGTGCTGCCCTGGGTCGTACGCCGGACCCGCCTTCCGCTGCTGTCGCTGCGCTGCGTCATCTGCCGGGCGGAGACGGCCACCGCCGCCCGGGGCCGGTTCCGCGTCAACGCCAACGGCAAGCTGCTGGACGTCTGGCTGCTGGTGCACTGCGTGTCCTGCGGCCGGACCAGCAAGCTCACCGTCCGTGAGCGGGCGGCGGTCAGCTCGTTCGATCCCACCGATCTGCACGGCCACCAACTCAACGATCCCGACCTGGTGGCGGCCACACTGCTGGACCCGGCGTTCGCCCGGCGCTGCCACTTCACCCTCGACTGGACCGGAGCGTGGCGCCTGGACGCGCCGGTCGTACCGCTCGACGGGTGGCCGGTGCAGGTAAACGTCACGTTCGACGACCCGGTGCCGGTACGCCCGGACCGGCTCATCGCCCACCGGTTCGGCCTCACCCGGTCCGAGGTGCTGCGCCGGGTCAAGTGCGACATCCCGCTGAACCGTCCGACGAGCACCGCATTCACCTTCACGGTGCTGGCGGAGGACTGACCACGGCTCTACCCGCCGAGCGCGACGGCGAGTTCGGCCTCGATCAGGTCGGCGGCCCGGTCGGCGCCCCCGGCGGCGCGGGCCTGCCGCTTCAGCTCGGCGCTGCGGGCCACCACGGCCGGGTCCGACGTGAGGGCGAGCAACGTCTCGCGCAGCTCCGCGGCGGTGACGGTGCCCGAGTCGACGACCCGGGCGACGCCGAGCGCGGCCAGCTGCTCGGCGTTCGCGAACTGGTCGGCCGCCTGCGGTACGGCGATCATCGGCGTCCCGCAGTAGAGACCTTCGCTGCTGCCGCCCATGCCGGCGTGGGTGACGAAGGCATCCGCCTGCTCCAGGACGGCCAGCTGCGGCACCCACCGGTGGACCTCGACGCTGTCCGGGACGGGACCGAGTTCGGCCCGGTCGACGTGCTCGCCGATCTGCAGGACGGTGTGCCAGCCGGGCAGGTCGCCGAACGCGGCGACGCAGCGGCGGTAGAACTCGGGCTGCCTGGTGAAGGCGGAGCCGAGCGAGACGAGCAGCACCTTCCCGGCGTGCTCCGGTCGTACCCAGGAACCCTGCTCGGCGCGGTCGCCCAGCACCGGGCCGACGAAGCTGTAGACCGACCGGTCTACGCGGTCGGCGTTCGGCTGGAGCGCCTCCGGCGGCAGGACGAGGCTGCGGGGCGGCCGCCCCTGGAACGCCATGCTGTCGGTGACCGAGGAACCCTCGGCGGTCAGCCATGCGGTGAACCGCCGGTAGTAGTCGGCGCCGCGCGGATCGGCCCGCATCGCCTCCACAGCGGATGCCATCTCCTGCTCGTAGCCGTCCCAGGCCACGAACGTCGAGGACAGTTGAACGGCCGGAATCCCCCACTGCTCGCCGAGCAGCCGGGCCGGCGCGCCGGCGATGTCGTAGAGGAACAGGTCCGGCCGGTCGTCGGCGTAGGCGGCCCGCAGCTGCGGCAGCATGGCGATCGCGTCGTCGAGGAAGAGCGTGAGCTGCGCGATCGGGTCGTCGATGCCGGCGCCGCCGTCGGCGGGCAGCGTCGAGGTGTACGGCTTCAGCTCGGCGCCGGTGGCGCGGACGACCTCGGTGAAGGCGGGGTCGTTGGCGTACGTGACCCGGTGGCCGCGCCGCACCAGGGTACGGATGATCTCCAAGCTCGGGTTGACGTGGCCGTGGAACGGGATGCTGACCATGGCGATGTGCGGCAAGTGTTCTCCTGATCTCTGCTGAGACGAGACGTCCCGTCTCGCTTGCCCAGCAGAGCACGGCACGACCACCTCCGTCAAGACGATACGTCTCGTCTCGCGGTAGGCTGCCGGTGTGACTCCGCAGCCCAGCCGCCGCAATGAGCAGTCCCGTCGCGCGATCCTCGCCGCCGCCCTGGAGCTGCTGACCGAGACCGGCTATTCGGCCCTGACCGTCGAGGCGATCGCCGCCCGCGCCGGGGTCGGCAAGCAGACCATCTACCGCTGGTGGCGCGGCAAGGGCGCGGTCATCCTGGACGCGCTCGCCGACGACATGCCGGAGGTGATCGCGCTGCCCGACACCGGTGACCTGCGGGCTGATCTGCGTGCGGTTCTCCGGGCCACAGTCGCCGAGTTCGCCGATCCCCGGCTGTCCGCCACCACCCGTGCCATCACCATCGAGACGCTCGCCGACGAGGACCTGGCCGCCCAGGCGCGCGACCGGCTGCTCCGTCCTCAGTTGAACGCGGTCCGCGCCCGGCTGGAGGCCGCCCGCGAGGCCGGCCAGGTACGCCCCGACGCTGCCCTGGACCTGGTGGTGGAGCTGCTGTTCGGCCCGCTGTACCACCGCTGGCTGCTGCGCAACGGCCCGCTGACCGACGACTACGCCGATGGGATCGTCGACCTGGTCGTCGCCGCCGTCACCCCGTCAGCGCGCACCAGCGGCTAGCCAGTCGTCTGCGGTCTATCCTGCGGCCAGTTCCTGCGACAGCCGATCGAGCCCAGCCCTTATCAGCTTTCCGTAGCCGTCGTCGCCGAGCGCGCCGATCCCCTCCCGGGCCCGCCGGAGGTGGTCCCGGGCCTGGTCGAACTCACCGAGCTTGCGGTGGCACTCCGCCAGGTTCAGATGCAGCGACGGGTGCAGCCCGGCGACCGACATCGGCACCCCGGCCTGCGCGACCCGCTCGTCGGTGAGCAGGTCGGCCGCCGCGAGCGCCCGCCGGTCCCAGGCCAGTTCCTGGCGTACGTCGTCCTGCACGTCGGCCATCGCGTGGGCGAGGACGCAGACGTGCAGGGGGTCGCCCTGTTCCCCGCCGATCTCGTCCCAGATCCGGGCGAACAGGTCGCGGGCGTCCTCCCGTCGGCCGTGCTGGTGGTGCATCTGTACGCCGTCGTTGATCCGGGTCAGCGTCGCGTCGAACACCATCGCCTGCTCCCTGGGATCGGCTGCGGTGGCGTGATCGTACGCCGACAGCGGCCCTCTGAACTCGCCCGCACATAACTGTCATTATGGTGTAGCGCCGATTCGTCCTATTTGACCGGCCAGGTAGGTCGATTACTGTTACCGGTAATCCGATAATAGTCGCGGCACCGAAAGTGTTCGGCGAGCCGAACACCGTCGGCTCCCGGCCTGCTCGACAATCCACGGGTGACGACGACATCCCCCGCGCGCCAGATGGCCGGCTCACCTCCCGCACTGCACTACTACGTGCTGTACGACGCCGCCGGCGCGCCGGAAGGACTGTTGGCCGAGGAGTTCCTGCTCGCGCCGGACTACTCCTCCGCCGGGCTGGTGAGCGGTGGTTGGATCCGGTCCGAGGGGCGTTGGCACGAGGCGTCGGCCACCAGCCGGCGGCTACGTGCGGACGCCGGGTTACGCGAGCGGGTGACGCCCGTCGACCGCGACGCGGCGGCGGCGCTCTATCGAGATCTCTGCGGCGCGGACCTGCCGGACGAGGACACCCTCAGGGAGTGCTTCGGTGCCCCTGCGGCTCAGCCGCCCTCCCCTTTGTGGCTGGGCGACTCCGGACCCCGGCCGGGGTTCCGTGAGACGCGCGTCTACCGGATCCTGTTCGCCGGCGAACTGAGCCCGGACGATCTCACGGCACTCAGCGAGGCGTGGCAGATGCCGATCACCGACGACCCGGCGGATCCCGGCACGCGTGTCCTGGGATCGGCGCGCCGACAGGTCCGCGGCGACGCCTTCCGCTGGGATCTGCGCCGCGTCGCCGCGGGTGCCGCCTGGGGACTGGACGTGACCTGCGACCTTCTCGGCGACCGCGATGAGGCCGTCGGTGTGCTGCTGCACGGCCTGACGACCCGGATGCGCGAGCAGGGGATGCTTCCCGTCACCGTCGACCGGTTCCGCTGACGCCCTACCTCGCGAACGGCCTGGTCACCTCGAAGGGCTCGGGGAACCGTACGGGGATCCGGGCCTCCGCACTCCTGCGGTCGAGGAACGCCTTCGTCGCGGCGAACCTGTCGAAGACGGGCGGCAGCGGGCGGAGCCTGCGGTCCAGCGACACGAAGAAGTTGTCCCAGTGGATCGGCACGATGAGGCCGGGCCGTGTCGCTTCCACTACGTGCCGCCAGTAGTCGTCCTGGAACCGCCGCGGCTGAACACCCAGAGCGCCTGTCGCGAGGTAGAGGACGTCGACGTCGAGTCCGTCGAACTTGCCGGGTACGAAGTTGGCGCTCGGGTGGATCAGCAGCGAACCGCCGGGATGGGTGACGAAGAAGGAGAAGCATCCACCGTCGCGGTAGCTGCCTGCCCGGACTGGCGGGACGAGTGGTTCGTCGATCGTGCCCGGGAACCTGTTGCCGGGGCTGTGGACGCCGGCGAGTACGCGCACGGTGAACGCGCCGACTGTGTGCTCGTCGCCGTCCGCGATGCGTGTCATCGACTCCTCGGCGAGGCCCGCGCCACGCCCCACGTTCAGGGTCGACTCGGAACCGAAGAGCCTGCCCCCGAGATGCTTGACGACCTCGGGGGCATCCATGACGTGGTCGTAGTGGGAGTGGGCGACGAAGAGCGCGTCGAGACGGGTCACCCCGGCCCGGGCGAGAGCGCCGGTGATCCGCCCGAGGTCGGGAGCGACGCGACCGAACGCGACGCGGAGCAGCGAGGGCCTGCTCAGGAAGCCGTCGATCAGGATGCCGGACGTCCCGTCGGACAGCCAGACGGTCGTGGTGCCGAAGAAGATGGCCTCGACAGACGTCCCGCTGGAGTCCATGCGCAGATGGTAGTGCGCCCGTTCTCGCGCTGGTGGCTGTCCGAACGGCGCCGCGAGGGCCGCAGCCGAAGGCGCCCGTCGATAGGGTGACCCGATGGACGAAGACGCACGACGCCGGCACTCCTCGTCGTTCGGCGCAGCGGCCACCGCGTACGCCGAACACCGCCCGGACTACGCGCGGGCCTCCCTGCGGTGGGCGCTCGAACCCGCACCCGGTGCGCGGGTGCTCGACCTCGGCGCGGGCACCGGCAAGCTCACCGCCACGCTGGCCGAGGTGAGCGACGACGTCACGGCCGTCGAGCCGGACCCGGCGATGCTCGCCGAACTCCGCCGCACCCTGCCTGGGGTACGGGCGCTGTCCGGCAGCGCCGAGGCGATCCCGCTGCCGCACGCCTCCGTCGACGCCGTGGTCGCCGGCAACGCCATGCACTGGTTCGACATGGCAGTGGCCGGGCCGGAGATCGCCCGCGTCCTCTCCCCCGGCGGTGTCCTGGCCGGACTGTGGAACGCCGTGGACGACCGGGTCGACTGGGTGGCCGGGCTCGCGGCGGTCAGCGGAAGCGCCGCCATCGGCCCCCGGGACACGCCCGCGAGCTGGCGCGACGCCACGGCGACCATGCACCTGCCGAAGACCGGCGAGGCCCGGTTCGGCTCGCCCGAGCAGGCGGAGTTCCCGCACGGGCAGCGCCGGACCGCCGACTCGCTCGTGGCGACGCTCGCCACCAGGGCCGGGATGCTGGTCATGCCGGAGCGGGAGCGCACGGAGACGCTCGACCGTATCCGCGCGTACCTGGCGAGCCGGCCGGAGACCGCCGACGGCGAGTTCACGCTGCCGATGCTCACCTGTGTGCTGCGCGTGCGGCGATTGTGAACGGCGCGGACCTCCGCGCCGCCGCCGCGGCGACGACCGCCGTGCTGCGGCCCGCCGCCGACCGGGACTGGACGGTACGCGCGGGAGACCTGGACTGGTCCTGCTGGACCACGGCCGCGCACATCGCGCACGACCTGATCGCGTACGCCGGTCAGGTGTCCGGCCGGCCCGACGGCGGCTACCTCCCGTACGACCTGCGGGTACACGCGGACGCCGCGCCCGCCGAGGTGCTCACCGTCGCGGCGGCCGCGGCCGGGATCCTGGCCGCCACTGTCGACGCCGCGAGCCCGAACGACCGGGCGTGGCACTTCGGCCCCTGCGATCCGGGCGGCTTCGCCGCGATGGGCGTGGCCGAGATCCTGCTGCACACACACGACCTGACCCGAGGGCTCGGCCTGGACTGGTCGCCACCCGCCGAGCTGTGCGCCCGGGTGGTGAGCCGGTTGTTCCCGGATGCGCCCGACGGCAGGCCGGCGCCGGTGCTGCTGTGGCTGACCGGCCGCGCGCCGCTCGGCGACCGGCCACGACGCACCTCGTGGACCTGGCAGGCGGCGCGCCCCTGAACGCTCAGCGGCGCCACCAGCGCCAACGACGGCGCGGGCGGGCCGACGCGGCACGGGGTGGCTCCGACGTCGTGACGACCGGCGCGGCCCGTTCCCGATCGGCACGCCAGCCGCGCACCGCGTCCTCGACGTTCACCGGGCGGACCACCACACGTGGCCCGGTCGGGGTACGCAGCCAGGCCACCACCTCGGTGTTGAGCGCCGCCACGTACGACCGGACGGCTTCCTCGGTGGGCAGGTCACGCAGCTCGACCGGAAGCTGTTCGATGCGGCGGCGCAGCTGCAGCGGCGTGGGCAGCAGCAGGTCGGACGGGATCTGCTCGCGCTCCTTGAAGCTGCGGATCCACCAGCCCTCGTCGTAGGGCGTGTCGCGCCCCGGGATGGGCTTGCCGGCGCCCGGCAGGTTGTCGAACTCGCCGCGTTCCTGGGCCGAGCGGATCTGCGCCTCGACCGCGGCCTCCCAGGCTGTCGTCACCGCCGTCACCTCCCGTACCCACGGTAGCCGCCGCCGTCCGACAAGAGTCAGCGTTGCGCGGGGCCGAGCTGTTCCCGCGCGGACCGCCGCGTAGCGTGCCCCCGGGGTGAGGGGGCGCCGGCGTGCGCGACTGGCTCATCGACCTCGCTGTGGCGACGGCCTGCCTGGTCGGGAGCTGGGCGGTGCTGCTGCGCCTGCTCGGCTCATGAGAGCAGCGGCGGGCCGGACAGTCAGGGCAGGTGGCGGACGTGGCGGTGGCCGTCGCGGGGAAACGGCGCGCGGGCCGGCAGGACCTCGGCGAACGCGTACCCGCTCTTTTCCGCCACGCGGCAGGACGCCGGGTTGTCGACCTGGTGCAGCAGCTCCAGGTGGGTCAGCCCGGTGGCGGCGAACCGGGCGAACGCCCATCCGGTGACCGCCTCCACCGCGCGTGGCGCGACGCCCCGGCCCCGTGCCGGCGCGGCCGTCCAGTAGCCGACCTCGGCGGCCGGGCGGCCCGGGCGGACGTCCTTGAGCACCACGCAGGCCGCCACCTGCTCCTCCTCCAGCACCGCGAACATGAACCGGTGCCCGGCGGCCCAGCCCTGGTGGCTGCGGCGCAGGAACACCCGCGCCTGCGCCGGTCCGGTCACCGGATGTCTGGTCCAGGCGCGCAGCACCGGATCCCGGTACGCCTCGATCAGCGCGTCGGCGTCACCGTCGCGCCACGGGCGCAGCAGCAGACCGGGCGCGGTCGCGGTCGCCGGCGCGGACAGCACGATCGACATGCGACAAGTATCCCCACCGCCCCCGCCCCGCGCTGACCCCCGACTCCGGCGATCATGAAGTTGGCGGCCGTCGGTGACCGATTTGTCGCCGTCAACCTCATGATCGCCGGAGTGGGAGCAGGGGTGAGGGCGCGGCGGGGCGGTGGGTGTCGGCGGGTGGGCGTAGGGTCCGGTTCACGGTCGGCAACGGGGAGGCGACATGGTTACAGTCGGCGCGGTGATGGGGATCGCCCTGGTGGCGCTCGGTCTGGTGCTCACGCCCGGGCCGAACATGGTCTACCTGGTGTCCCGCTCGGTGACCCAGGGGCGGCGGGCCGGACTGGTGTCGCTGCTCGGGGTGGCAGCCGGGTTCCTGGTCTACCTGGCCGCCGCGGTGGCCGGCATCGCCACCGTGTTCGTGCTGGTCCCGCCGCTGTACACGGCGGTGAAGCTGGCCGGCGCGGCGTACCTGCTGTGGCTGGCCTGGCGCACGCTGCGCCCGGGCGGCACGTCGGCGTTCACCCCGACGCCGTTGCCGCCGGACCGGCCCCGGCGCCTGTTCACCATGGGCCTGGTCACCAACCTGCTCAACCCCAAGATCGCCATCCTGTACGTGTCGCTGCTGCCGCAGTTCGTCGACCCGGCGCGCGGGCACGTGGCGGTGCAGAGCCTGCTGCTCGGCCTGACCCAGATCGTCGTGGCGCTCACCGTGAACGCGCTGATCGTGCTGAGCGCCGGTTCGGTGTCGGCGTTCCTCACCCGGCGGCCGGGCTGGGCGCGCCTGCAGCGGTGGGTGATGGGCACGGTGCTTGCCGCGCTCGCGGTGCGGATCGCCGCGGACCGCTCCCGCGCCGCCGTCGCCACCCCCTGACCGGGGTACGCGCACCCAAGCCGTCCGTCACGAACGCATGCCGCCGGGGCGACGTCACGACGGCTCCTCGCGCACGACCGCAACACCACCCGGCGGCACCGTCAACGAGCCGTCGGCCGTCGCGCCGGTCAGCAGGTCGAGCCCGGTGACCGGCACCCGCTGCGGCCGGTCGGTGTGGTTGAGCAGGTAGAGCAGGCCGTCGTGGCGGCGTACCGCCTCGACACCCTCGGGCGCTCCGGGACAGGTCGGGGTCACACCGGCGAGCCCTGCTGCCTCGGTGAGCAACCGCCGATAGGTGTCGTCGTCGGGGCGGGTGGAGACGTACCAGGCGTACGCGTCACCGATCCGGTGCCGGGTGATCGCGGGACGGCCGTCAAGCACTCCCCCGGCGTACGCGCTGATCGTCTCCGCGCCGGCCGGGTGCACCGTCTCGGACCAGATCCGGCCGGTCCCGCCGCCGGTCAGCGGCACGTGTTCGTCGTCGGCGAGCGGGTGGAACTCCTCCACCCGTACGCCGAGCAGGTCCCGGTACGCGCCCGGGTAGCCGCCGAGGCGTACCCGGGCGTGCTCGTCGGCGACACCGCTGAGCCAGGTCACCAGCAGGTGCCCGCCGGTGTCGACGTGCCGGCGTACCCAGTCGACTGTGGCGTCCGAGGCCAGGTAGAGGGCCGGGAGAACGAGCAGCCGGTGATCGTCGAGCGGGGCGCCGGGCGGCACCACGTCGGCGGTGACCCCCGCGTGCCACAGCGCCCGGTGCGCGGCAGCCGCCTCGCCGGGGTGGTCGAGTCCGGCGCGGGGCATTCCCGGGTGCCGCAGCGCCCAGCCGCTCGCCGCGTCGTACGCGATGGCCACGCCCGCCTCGACGCGGCCCGGCGCGGTCCCGGCGAGCCGGCCCAGCGCGGCGCCCAGGTCGGCGGCCTCGCGGAACACGCGGGTGTCCGCCCCGGCGTGCGACACCACCGCGGAGTGGAACCGTTCCGCGCCGCCGGCCGGGGCGCGCCACTGGAAGAACATCACCCCGGCCGAGCCGCGTGCCACGTGGGCGAGGCTGTGCCGGGTCATCCGGCCGGGCTCCTTGGTGTGCATCCGCCCGGCGACGTGGATCTGGTTGGGGGCGCTCTCCATCAGCAGCCACGGCCGCCCGGTGCCGTGGCGGGCCCAGCCGCGGGCCACGTCGGCGGCGAACGCGGTCTGCTCCTGCGCGCCCGCGCCGACCGCGGACGGGTAGTGGTCGATCGCGACCACGTCGACCTCGTGCGCCCAGCGGGCGTGGTCCACCGGCACCCAGTCGCCGAGCACGTAATTGGTGGTGACCGGCACAGAAGGGTTCGCCGCGCGTAGCAGGTCACGCTGCTCGGTGTACGCGGACAGCAGCGTGTCGGACCAGAATCGGCGGAAGTCGAGCAGCTGGCCGGGGTTCGCGAGATATTGCGTGGCGCGGGGCGTGCCGACCTGCGCCCAGTCGGAGTAGTGCTGGCTCCAGAAGCTGGTCACCCAGGCGTCGTTCAGCGCGTCGAGGTCGCCGTACCGGCCGGTGAGCCAGCGGCGGAACGCCGCCTCGGTGTGCGGGCAGTGGCAGGTGGTGCCGTACTCGTTGTGCACGTGCCACAGCGCGAGCGCCGGGTGGTGCGCGTACCGGGCGGCCAGCACCTCGGCGATGCTGCGGGCGGCGTCGCGGTACGCGGGCGCGGCGGCGCAGTAGGTGTCGCGGCTGCCGTGGGTCAGGCGGACGCCGTCGGCGGTGACCGGCAGCGCGTCCGGGTGCCGCAGCGAGAACCACGGCGGCGGCGACGCGGTGGGGGTGGCCAGGGCGGCCCGGATGCCGTTCGCGTGCAGCAGGTCCAGGACGCGGTCGAGCCAGTCGAACGTGTGGCGGCCGGGTTCGGGTTCCAGCCGGGACCAGGCGAACACGCCGACGGTGACCAGGTCGACCCCGGCGGCGCGCATCAGGGCGACGTCCTCGCGCCACACCTCCGGCGGCCACTGTTCCGGGTTCCAGTCGCCGCCGTAGCAGAGCCGCCCGTCGCTCCACGGCACTTTAGTTGTCATCCCGGCCAAAATAGGAACAGGTGAGACGGAAAGTCAATGGCGTCGATCATTGACAGTTAGTTGGGCTTCCAAAGAAACTGGCGGGACCGCCCGTGGACGCCGCGAGGAGACGCCCATGCCGTACCGCCCGCCGCTGGTCCCGTACGAGACCTTCGTGGCCGACCCGCCCGACCTGCCGGTCCGCGCCCCCGGCGAGGAGGGCGCCGACGACGTGCTGCAGGCCGAGGTCGCCGCGACCGACGCGCACGGGGTCACGCTCACCGCGACCTGCGCGTCCGGCCGCACGCTGGTCACGCGCGTCGAGGCCGCCGGGGACGGGATCATCCGGGTACGCCTCGCCGACGACCCCTCGGTACGCAGCCGGTCCGCACCGGCGCTGACACTGGTCCACCCGCAGCCCCACCCGGCCACCGTGACCGTCGCCGACGGGCAGGTCCGGGTGGCGGCCGGTGGCATGGTCGCCGAGCTGAGCCTGGACCCGTGGGGGCTGCGGTTCCACACTCCGGACGGACAGCTGCTGCTGGCCTCCGACGCCGGCACCCGCGACATCAGCGGCCGCCGCCGCACGCTGCCGCTGGGCCGCTCCACTGTCGACGGGGAGCCGGTGGCCTGGCACGAGAGCTTCGTCGCGCCGGGCGACGAGCGGTTCGTCGGCTTCGGCGAGAAGTTCACCCCACTGGACAAGCGCGGCCAGCGGCCGCTGATGTGGAACTTCGACGCCTTCGGCGGCGAGTCCGACCGGTCGCACAAGAACGTGCCGTTCTACCTGTCCGACCGCGGCTACGGCATACTCGTCGACAGCGGGCTGCCGGTGCAGTTCGACATGTGCGCCAGCACGCACAGCAGCGTGCAGATCCTCGTCCCGGACGACCTGCTCGACTACTACGTGCTCGCCGGACCCACCCCGGCGCAGGTGCTCGACCGGCTCGACACGCTGACCGGCCGGCCGTACCTGCCGCCGCGGTGGGCGTTCGGCGCGTGGATCTCCTCCGGCTTCTTCCCGGACAGCCAGCAGCGCGTGCTGGAACGGGCCCGGCGCATCCGCGCGGACGACATCCCCTGCGACGTGCTGCACCTGGACTGCTACTGGCAGGTCGCCGGACACTGGTCGGACCTGCGCTGGGACACCGACGCCTTCCCCGACCCGGACGGCATGCTCAAGGACCTCACCGAGCAGGGCTTCCGGGTGTGCCTGTGGATGAACCCGTACCTGATGACCGGCAGCCCGCTCTACGCCGAGGCCGAGGCCGCCGGCTACTTCCTGCGCCGCCCGGACGGAAGCACGTACGTCGCCGACACGTGGCACGGCAGCTACCCGGTCTGCGCGATCGTGGACCTCACCAACCCGGCCGCGGTGAGCTGGTTCCAGGACCTGCTGCGCCCGCTGCTCGCCCAGGGCGTCGCCGTGTTCAAGACCGACTTCGCCGAGGGCGTGCCCGCCGACGCCGTCGCCCACAACGGCATGACCGGCGTCGAGCTGCACAACGTGTACGCGCTGCTGTTCAACGACGCGGTCGCCGACGTCACCGAGGAGGTGGCCGGGCACCGCACCGTGTGGGCGCGCTCGTCGTACCTGGGCGGCCAGCGGCACAGCGCCCAGTGGAGCGGCGACGTCAACGCCACCTGGCCCGGCATGGCCAGCACGCTGCGCGGCGGTCTGTCCCACGGGCTGTCCGGGGTGCCGTTCTGGAGCCACGACACCGGCGGCTTCCACGGCACCCCCGAACCGGACCTGTACGTGCGCTGGACCCAGTTCGGCGCGCTCTCACCACTGGTACGGCTGCACGGCACCACCAGCCGGCTGCCGTGGGAGTTCCCGCCCGAGGCGCAACGGCACGCGGTGGACGCGCTGCGCCTGCGCTACCGGCTGCTGCCGTACCTCTGGTCGTCGGCAGTGGACAGCGCCCGCACCGGCAGCCCGATGATGCGCGCGCTGCTCGTCGACACCCCGGAGGACCCGGCCGCCTGGACCGCCGACCTCCAGTACCGCCTCGGCCCGGACCTGCTGGTGGCGCCGGTGCTCGACAGGTCCGGCGAGCGCACCGTCTACCTGCCGACCGGCGACGACTGGCTGGACGCGTACACCGGGCAGCGGCACACCGGCGGACGGCACCTGCGGGTGAGCGTGCCGCTGGACCGCCTGCCGCTGTACGTGCGGCACGGCGCCCTGATTCCCACGGTGGCGCCCGCGACGACGGTCGGAACCGGCCCGTTCCGGGACGTCACGGTGGTGGCCTGGGGCGGCGTGGACGGCGTGAGCGTGGTGCGCGACCCCGACGGCGACACCACGGTCACCGCCGTGCGCGACGGCGACACGCTGCGGGTACGCGTCGACGGGCCGCTGGACGTGCGGCAGGTCAGCGTGGTCGGCACGGACCCGCCGCGCCGGGTGGTGCTCGACGGCGAGCCGGTCCCGGTGACGCCGTTCGTGCCGTGGTTCCCCGGCCGGGCCCACCCGGCCGGGATCGCGCCTATTTAGTTTAAGCTTTAGCCGAACCCAGGGCCGGGCGCAGGAGGCGGGCAGTACGTGATCAGCATCGACCGGCCGACGGCCGACCTCGGCGACGTGCGGGTGACGAACCGGGCCGTTGTGCTCCGGCACGTCCGGCGGCACGCCCCCTGCTCCCGGGCCGACGTCGCCGCACGCACCGGACTGAACAAGGCCACCGTCTCCAGCCTGGTCGGCGAGCTGATCGAACACGGGCTGCTGCGCGAGACCGGGCTGACCGAGAACCGGGTGGGCCGCCCCGCCACCATGCTCGTCCTCGACGGCGCCCGCTACGTCGGGCTCGGGCTGCGCGTCGGCGCGGACGAGCTGGTCGCGGTGGCCGCCGGACTGGGCGGCGACCCGGTGCTCACGTGGCGGCGCGCGTTCCCCGCCGCCACCGCCGGCCCCGAGGAGACGGTGAAGGCGCTCGCGGCGCTGACCCGCCGCGCCGTCACCCGCGTCACCGGCGCCGAGCGCACCGTGCTCGGCCTCACCGTGGCCGTGCCCGGGCTGGTCGACGCCGACGGCGACGTGCCGGCCGCACCGGCGCTCGGCTGGCGCGGCGTACCGCTCGCCGCCGCGTTGCGCCGCGCGCTGCGTGATCCGGGTTTCCCCGTCACCGTCGACAGCGAGGCCAACCTCGCCGTCCTGGCCGAGCAGCGGCACGGCCCGTACGCCGGCACGGCCGACCTGGTGCACCTCACCGGCGGCCCGGTGATCGGCGCGGGCCTGATCAGCGGCGGGCGGCTGCTGCGCGGCGGCAGGGGCTTCGCCGGCGACATCGGGCACCTGCCACTGGCCGCCGACGGCCCGCCCTGCGCGTGCGGGCGGCGCGGCTGCCTGACCGCGCTGCTCGGCGTGGACGCGGTGATCGGCCGGCTGCTGCCGGACGCCGGCCCGGTCACCGATCACCTGCCGGAGATCGAACGGATCCAGGCGCTCGCCCGCGCCGGGGACGAGCCGGTACGCACCGGGCTCACCGAGATCGGCCGGCTGCTCGGCCAGGCGGTGTCGGTGCTGGCCGGGCTGCTCGACCCGGACGTGGTGGTGGTCGGCGGGCACCTGGCGGCGCTCTCGCCGTGGCTGCTGCCGGCCGCCCACGCCGAACTCGCCGCCCGTACACCGGTCCCGCCCGGCGTGCGGCTGGAGGCCAGCACGCTCGGGTCCGCGGCCGGCGCGCTGGGCGGGGCCACCGCGGCGCTGGCCACAGTGGAGGCGGGACGCCTGCCCGCCGGGTGACCCCTTGACCGCACCGGCCGGAAGGTGTCAACCTCGGTAGCGCCGCGTTCCGGGACCGGGCAACCTGCGAAAGCGGCGTGTTTTTCGGCGGTTGTCGAAGCGCTTCACCACCGCTCCGGGCCGACCCTGCCGATACCGACCACCACCCTTTTTCGCGTACGCGCCGCCCCGTCACCGGCACGGTCGTCGAAGCGCTTCGACGGCTGGGCGACGGCCCGTACGCCGACCGGAGGCGCCCACCATGACCGACCCCGTCCCCCACCGTCTCGACGACCTGCTGGCCCGGCTCACGCTGCCGGAGAAGCTCGGCCTGCTGCACCAGTGGCAGGCGCCGGTGCCCCGGCTCGGCCTGCGCGCGTTCCGCACCGGCACCGAGGCGCTGCACGGCGTCGCGTGGCTCGGCACCGCCACCGTCTTCCCGCAGGCGATCGGCCTGGCCGCGAGCTGGAACCCGGACCTGATCCGGGCGGTCGGGGCCGCCGTCGGCGACGAGGTACGGGTCAAGCACCGCGCCGACCCGGTCCGGGTCGGCCTCAAGGTGTGGGCGCCGGTGGTCAACCCGCTGCGCGACCCCCGCTGGGGACGCAACGAGGAGGGCTGGTCCGAGGACCCGTGGCTGACCGGCAAGCTGGCCACCGCGTACGCGCTGGGGCTGCGCGGCGACCACCCGATCCGGCTGCGCACCGCGCCGACGCTCAAGCACTTCCTCGGCTACAACAACGAGACCGACCGGGCCACCACGTCCAGCGACCTGCCACCCCGGGTGCTGCACGAATACGAGCTACCGGCGTTCCGCGCCCCGCTCGCCGCTGGCGCGGCGGTCGCGGTGATGGCGTCGTACAACCTGGTCGACGGCGTACCGGCGCACCTGAGCCCGCTCATCGAGGGCGAGCTGCGCGGCTACGCCGACGACGACATCATGGTGGTCGGCGACGCCGGGGCGGTCGGCAACATCGCCGGCGTGCAGGAGTACCTGCCCGACCACGTCGCCGGGTTCGCCGCCGCGCTGCGCGCCGGGATCGACAGCTTCACCGAGGACGACGAGGACAGCGCCCCCACGGTGGAACGCCTCACCGAGGCGCTGGCCCGCGGCCTCATCGAGCCCTCCCACGTGGACCGGGCGGTACGGCGGATCCTGTCCGTCCGGTCGCGCCTGGGCGACCTGGACCCGGACCCCCACGACGACGTGCCGCCCCACACGCTCGACAGCCTCGCCCACCGGGAACTCGCCCGCGAGGCCGCCCGCCAGTCGGTCGTGCTGCTGCGCAACGACGGCCTGCTGCCGCTGCGCCCCGGCACCCGCGTCGCGGTGCTCGGACCGCTCGCCGACACCGTGCTCACCGACTGGTACAGCGGCACCCCGCCGTACACGATCAGCGCGTACGCGGGGCTGCTCGGACGGCTGCCGGAGGTGACCACCCACCCCGGCACGGACCGGGTCACGCTGCACGTCGGCGACCGGGCGGTACGCCTCGACGGCGACGGCCCGCTGGCGCTCGGCGACACCGCGGCCGAGTTCGAGGTGGTCGACTGGGGACGGGACGTGGTGGCGCTACGCGCCGTGGACACCGGCCGGTACGTCGGCGCCGACGACGCCGGGGCCCTGGTGGCCGACCGCGACGGACCGGGCGGCTGGGTGGTACGCGAGACGTTCCGCCTGGACCACCGGCCCGACGGCACGGCGCTGCTGCGTCACCTCGCCACCGGACGGCACGTCGGCGTCGCACCTGACGGGCGGCTGAGCGTGGCCACCGGCGACCCGGCCGCGTTCACCGTGACGCTGCGCGCCGACGGGGCCGCCGACGCCGCCGCGCTCGCCGCCGCCGCCGACGTGGCGGTGGTGGTGCTCGGCAACCACCCGATGGTCAACGGCCGGGAGACCGAGGACCGGGCCGACCTGACGCTGCCCACCGGCCAGGAGGAGCTGCTGCGCGCGGTGCACGCCGCGAACCCGCGTACCGTGCTGGCGCTGACCAGCAGCTACCCGTACGCGGTGGGCTGGGCGCAGGCGCACCTGCCGGCGGTGCTGTGGAGCGCCCACGGTGGACAGGAGCACGGCAACGGGCTCGCCGACGTGCTGCTCGGCGCCGCCGACCCGGGCGGGCGGCTCACCCAGACCTGGTACGCCGACACGGCCGAACTGCCCGACCTGCTCGACTACGACATCATCGGCGCGGACAGCACCTACCTCTACCACCGGGGTGAGCCGCTGTACCCGTTCGGGCACGGGCTCAGCTACGCCGAGTTCGACTACGCTGACCTACGGTTGAGCACCGCCACGGCACGTGCCGGCGAGGAGGTGGAGGTGAGCGTCGAGGTCACCAACACGGGCCGCCGCCCGGGCACCGAAGTGGTGCAGCTCTACACCCGGCAGCGGCGTTCCCGGGTCAAGCAGCCGCTGCGGCAGCTGCGCGACTTCGCCCGCGTCACGCTCGATCCGGGCTGTGCGGCCCGGGTGACGATACGCCTGCGTACCGCCGATCTGGCCTGGTGGGACGAGACCCGCGCGGCGATGGTGGTGGAGGACGCCGTCCACTCGGTGCTGGTGGGCCGGTCCGCTCGCGACATCCGGCTCGTCGGCGCGCTCGCCGTGACCGGAGACGCCACGACGGTCGCCCCGGCCGACCGCAGCTGTGGAGCCGCCCGGTGAGCGGGCGCGTCCCCGGCGAGCAGGTCACCATCGCCGACGTGGCCCGGCACGCCGGAGTGGCCGCCAGCACCGTCTCGTACGTGCTCAGCGGCAAACGCACCATCTCGGCCACCACCCGGGGACGGGTCCTCGACAGCGTCCGCGCGCTGGGCTACCACCCGCACGCCGGGGCGCGCGCCCTGGCCAGTCGCCGCGCCAACGTGATCGCGCTGGTGCTGCCGCTGCGTACCGGCATGCAGGTGCCGGTGGTGATGCGCTTCGCCACCGCAGTGGTCACCACCGCCCGCCGCTACGACCACGACGTGCTGCTGGTCACCGCCGACGAGGGCCCGGCCGGGCTGCACCGCATCGCCGGCAGCGCGCTCGTCGACGGCGTGCTGCTGATGGACGTCGAGCTGGAGGACTCCCGGGTGCCGCTGCTGCGGGAACTGGCGCTGCCGGGTGTCCTGATCGGGCACCCCGCCGACAGCACCGGGCTGGCCTGCGTGGACCTGGACTTCCGGCGCGCCGGTGAGCTGTGCGTGGAACACCTGGCCGCCGCCGGGCACCGGCGGATCGCGCTGCTCGGCGCGCCCGCCGCGGTCTACGACCGGGGCACCGGGTTCGCCCACCGCACCCGCGCCGGGGTACGCGCCGCCGCCGGGCGGCTCGGCGTCGACGCGGTGACCCGGCCCTGCGAGGAGGGACCGGCTGCGGTACGCCGCGACCTGGAGGCGCTGCTCGCCGACCACCCGGACGTCACCGGCCTGGTGGTGCAGAACGAGTCGGCGGTCGGGCCGGTGCTGGCCACGCTGCCGCTGCTCGGCCGCCGGGTGCCGCGCGACGTGTCGGTGGTCGCGATCTGCCCGGACGAGCTGGCCGAGCAGTCCGGGCTCACCTGCGTACCGGTGCCCGCCGAGGAGGTGGGCCGGCAGGCGGTGGCGTTGCTGATGCGGCGGCTGAGCGGCGAGGGAGTGCCGGAGGTGACGTTGCTGGAACCGCACCTCACCGTGCGGGACACCAGCGCCCGCCGGTGACCGTGCACCGCGTCCACGACACCGCGCCGGCCGCCGACTGGACTGACGCGTTCCTCACCGGCAACGGCGAGCTGGGACTCATGGTCCACGGGCAGCCGTACGCGGAGCGGATCGTGGTGAACCACCACCGGCTCGTCCTGCCGAACGGCACCCGGGACGCCCGCGCGCCCGAGCTGGCCGGCCGGATGCCGCACATCCGCGCGCTGGTGCTCGCCGGGCGCCGTGCCGAGGCCGCCCGGCTGCTGACCGGCGGCCGGGAGCTGGAGTGGACCCAGTCGTTCCACCCCGGGTACGCGCTCACCGTCGACGCGCCGCCGGGACCGGTACGCGGCTACCGGCGCGACACCGACTTCACCACCGGGGAGGTGACAGTCGAGTGGTCGGGCGGGCGGCGGCGCTGCTTCGCCTCCCGCGCCGACGGCGTGGCGGTGCTCCACCTCGACCAGGGCGACTGCGTGGTCGGTGCGACCGGTGAGCTGCCCGGCCGGCCCGCCGACGTGGTGTACGAGCAGGCCGCGTACCGCCGCGAGGGGCTGGTGTTCCTGCGGGTACGCGCCCGCTACCCGCACGCCGGCGGCGCGTACGGGTTCGAGGGGTTGACGCTGCTGCGCGGCGACGTGAGCGTCGACGGCGACCGGGTGCGGGTACGCGGACCGGCCCTGCTCACCATGCTCGTCGACCGGCCCGACGCGCCGCCGTGGCGTACCCGGGACTCGGAGGGGCGGCTCGCCGCGCTGGCCGGGGACTACGACGCGCTGCTGGCCCGGCACGCGCCGCGCCATCGCGGGCCGTACACCCGGGTCGGCCTGGACCTCGGCGTGCCCGCCGCCGACCGGGCGCTGCCGGTGGGTGAGCTGCTGGCCCGGCAGGCCGCCGCGCCGCACCGGCTGGACCCGGCGCTGCTGGAGCGGCTGTTCCACTCCGGCCGGTACCTGCTGTTCAGCGCCAGCGGGGTGCTGCCGCCCCGGCTGACCGGGCTGTGGCTGGGCTCCTGGGACGCGGCGTGGGCCGGTGACTTCACCACCGACGCGAATCTGAACCTCCAGCTCGCCGGGGCGAACGTGGGCGCGCTGCCGGAGGTGACAGCGGCGCACGCCCGGCTGGTCGCCGCGCAGGTGGCCGACTGGCGCGCCAACGCCCGAGCCGTGTACGGCGCGCGCGGGCTGCTCGCGCCCAGCCGCACCGACGGCGAGCACGGGCACCTGTTCCACGTCCACCCCGACTGGCCGTTCACCGCGTGGCTCGCCGGCGCGGACTGGCTGCTGCACCCGCTGCACGAGCATCATCTGGTCACCGGTGAGCCGCTGGGCGAGGTGGCCGGCTGGCTGGCCGAGGTGGCGGACTTCTTCGCCGACGTGCTGACCGATGTGGACGGGCAGCCGGCGCTGGTGCCGTCGTACTCGCCGGAGACCGGCCCGTACGACGACACCGGCCGGACCGCGCCGGTCGCGATCAACGCCACCATGGACGTCGCCGCGGCCCGGCACGCGCTGCGGCTGGCCGCCGAGGTGACCGGCGAGGACCGGTGGGCCGGGGTACGGCCGCCCGGCTACCTGGTGGACGGGCGCGGCGCGCTCGCCGAGTGGGCGTGGACCGGCAGCACCGGCGACGAGAACCACAGGCACGTCAGCCACCTGTATCCGGTGTGGCCGCTCGACGAGATCAACCCGGACGACACCCCGGAACTGGCCGCCGCCGCGCACCGGGCGCTGACGCTGCGCGGCGACGAGGACGGTTCCGCGCACGGCAGCCTGCACCGTGCGCTGGCGGCGGCGCGGCTGCGCGACGGCGACCTGGTCGCGGCGAACCTGGGCAAGATCCTCGGCACGGACATGTTCTTCCGGTCGCTGATGAGCGCGCACAACCCGGGCCGGACCACGTACAACGCCGACGCCGCGCACACGCTGCCGGCGGTGCTGATCGAGTCGCTGGTGCAGTCCCGCCCCGGGGTGCTGCGGCTGCTGCCCGCGCCGCTACCCGATCTGCCCGCCGGGACGCTGCGCGGCGTCACCTGCCGGGGCCGGGTCACCGTCGAGGAGCTGACCTGGGCGCCGGGCCGAGTCCGGGCCCGGCTGGTGTCGCCGGTGGCGCAGCGCGTGGTGGTGCACGCACCCGGGGACCGCCGTGCGGTGGATCTGGCGCCGGACCAGCCGTGCGAGGTGGTGTTCGGCTAGAGGTTGTCGGGCTGGCGCAGCGCCGGGTGGCTCTCGCCCGGCGCGGCGTACCAGGGTGGGGCGTCGTCGGTGAGCGCGGTGCCGATCCGCAGCCGCGCCCAGTCGTCCAGTTCGGGTAGCGCGTCCGGGGCGAACCAGGCCACCGCCAGCGACTCGTCGCCGTCGGCCGTCGGCGCGCCGCCGATCGCCCGGCAGCGGAACCAGACGTTCAGGTATTCGCAGGCGTCCCCGTTGGGGTAGACCACCGGGTGGGTGGCGACACCGGCGAGCCGGTCGATAGCCACCTTGACGCCGGTTTCCTCGTGGACCTCGCGCACCAGCGCGTCGGCTGGTTGCTCGCCCGGGTCGACGGTGCCGGCCGGGATCGACCAGCGGCCGTTGTCGCCCCGGCGGGCCAGCAGCACCCGTCCCGCGTCGTCGGTGACCACGCCGCTGACGCCGTACAGCATGAGCAGGTCGTGGCCGATGTGGCGGCGCAGCCGGGCGATGTAGGGCGAGACGGCCATGCGCGCACGCTACCCGCCGGCCTGCCGGTGCCGCCGGACCATGCCCTCGGCCAGCGCCGCACCGTCCAGGTCACCGGCGGCCAGCCTTCCGGCGACGGTACGGCGCACGATCCGGTCCGCGAGGGCCGGGGCGTGCCGGGCCAGCGCCAGTTCGATCCGGCCGCGCCGGGTGGTGGCCACGTCCCGTGGTGCGCGCCGGGCGGTCGCGGCGCGCAGGATCGCCGCCACCACTCCCTCCACGGGTTCCGGGCGGGACACTCCGCTCAGCGACAGCCCGGCCGCCACAGTGCTGTCGTGGATCGGGGAGGCGACCATGCTCGGGTAGACCACGGTGACGCCGACGTGGGTGCCTACTTCGTGGCGCAGCGCGTCGGCGTACGCGACGAGCGCCCGCTTGCTGACCCCGTACGCGGCTGCGAGGGGCAGCGGCAGCACGGCCATCCGGCTGGCCACGAAGATCACCCGGCCGCGTGCGGCCTCCAGGGCGGACATCGCGGCGGCGGTGGTACGCCAGGCGGCGAGCAGGTTCACCTCGATCTGGCGGCGTACCACCTCGTCCGGCGGCAGCTCGGCGGGCGCGGGCCCGCCCACCCCGGCGTTGTTGATGAGCAGGTCGAGTCCGCCGAGCCGGTCGATCGCGGCGGCCACGGCCGGTGGCGTCGCGGCCGGGTCGGTCAGGTCGACGCCGAGCACCGCAGGGGTGGCGTCGGGGTCGGCGTGCAGGTCCAGCCCGACCACGTGCGCGCCGGCGGCGGTGAGCGCCGCGCCCAGGTGCTGCCCGAACGTGCCGCGCGCGCCGGTGACCAGCACGCGTCGTCCGGCCAGGGCGCTGCGGCCCGGCGTGCCGGATCCGGCGGCCGAGCCTCGGCCTGCCGCGCCGGATCCGGTCCGCTGCGCGTCCTCGGCCGGGGGCCGTCCCGGGGCGTTCATCGTGCCGCTCCGGCGCGGCGCCGGCCGGCGGCCAGTTCGCGGCCCAGTTCGGCCAGGTAGACGTCGAAGTCGACGCGCATGTGCGGGCGGCGTTGCCCCCACCGGGCGGTGGCGGCGCGCAGCTCGTCGCGGCAGGCGGCGGCCTGCCGGGCCGCGTCCGGGGGCGTCCAGGTGCCGGCCAGGCGCGCGGCTACCAGCCGGGCCTGCGCCTCGACCAGGGGGAACGCGGCGCCGGTGGACTGCATCAGCCCGACGAACGCCAGCCCGGGGGCGTCCAGGTGGAAGACGTGCCGGTACAGCGGAAGCCGGTCGGGGCCGTCGCCGAGCAGCGCCGGGTCGAGGAACGGCATCTCGACGCGGTAGCCGGTGCACCAGACGACCAGGTCGATCTCGTCGTGGCGGCCGTCGGTGAACTCGACCCGGTTGCCGTCGAAGCGGGCGATACCGGGCCGGGCCTGGATGTCGCCGTGGGTGAGGCGGGACAGCAGCGCGTCGGACAGCGTCGGGTGGTCCTGGAGGAAGCCGTGCGCCGGTGCGGGCAGCCCGTACCGGGTGGGCGGGCCGACCGCAGTGGTGATCATGGTCTGGCTGATGCGCTGCCGCAGCCGCCACGGCAGCCGGCGGGCCAGCGCGCCGTTGAGCGTGTCCGACGGGCGGCCGAGCAGGTACTTCGGCACCACCCAGACGCCGCGGCGCAGCGACAGCAGCGTGCGCGCGGCGGCGTACGAGGCGTCGACGGCGATGTCCATGGCGGAGTTGCCGCCACCGACCACCAGGACCCGTCGGCCGGCGAGCTGTTCCGGCCCTCGGTAGTCGTGGCTGTGCATCTGCTCGGCGGCGCACTCGCCGGGGTACGGCTCGGGCCGCTTCGGCACCCGGTTGTGCCCGTTGGCGACCACCACCGCCTCGACGTCGACAGCGACCGGGCCGTCCGGGCCGGTGGCCCGCACCCGCCAGCCGTCGCCGCTGCGGGTGACCCGCTCGACGGTGTGGCGCAGCCGTACCGCCTCGCGCAGCCCGAACCGGTCGGCGTAGTCGGCGAGGTAGCCGGCGACGCGGGTGTGGTCGGGGTAGTCGGGCCAGTCGGCGGGCATCGGGTGGTCGGCGAACTCGGTGCGCCCCTTGCTGGTGTTCAGGTGCAGCGTCCGGTACGCGGGCGAGCCGGGTGCGCCGTACACCCAGAGGCCGCCGAGCGTGTCGGCCGCCTCGAACGCGACGGCCGGGATGCCGGCGTCGGCGAGCGCCTTGAGCGTGGCCAGCCCGGCGGCTCCGGCGCCGACGACAGCGACCCTCGGTGTGGCCATACCCGCCTCCTTAATCCAACGACCGATGGATAATCCCCGGAGTGCGGGCCGGCGTCAAGGCCGGGCGCCGCCGTACAGCGCGTCGAGGAAGCGGTGCACGAACGCCCGGAACTCCCGCCGCTCGCGCGCGCCCGAGCCGGTCCCGGCGGCCAGGGCCACCACGTGCCCGTGCACCGTCCAGACCAGGGAACGCACCGTCACGTGCGGCGTCGGCTCGGTCAGCGCGCCCGCCTCGGCCGCCGCGACGAGCAGCTCCTCGACCAGCCCGTACAGCGGCGCGGCGTAGCGGCGGTCCAGCTCGCCGTGCCGCTGCGGCTCCAGCCAGCGGCGCAGCCACAACGCGGTGGTCTCCGGCCGGTCCTCCAGGAAGTCGACGAACACGTCCAGCAGGTCGTGCAGCGCGCGCAGCGCGTCGTGCGGCCCGGCGGACAGGGCCGCCCGGGCGCGCTCCCCGGCTGCCTCGATGACCTCCCGCTCGGCGCTGAACACCCGGGCGAAGCAGGCGTCGTAGAGCTGCGCCTTGGTGCCGGTGTGGTGCACCACGGTGGCGGCGTCCACCCCGGCCGCGGCGGCGACGTCGCGGACGCTGACCGCGTCGAAGCCCCGCTCGGCGAACAACGCGGTGGCGGCGGCGAGCACCAGGTCACGGGTCGGGCGCTGGTCGTCGCGGCGGGGCCGACCGGGCCGGCGGCGAGGCATGGTCATCCGGCCATTGTTCCCCCTACAATCCAGCAACCGTTGGATTGGGGGCGGCGTGCCCCGAGGACAGGAGGCCGCGATGACCGGGCTGGATCAGCGCTCCGACGCGCTCACCCTGCCACGCGGCCCGCTCGCCGGGTTCGCCACCGGCTCACTCGGCATGGGCGTCTGGGTGACAGTGCCCGGGCTGCTGCTGCTCTACTTCCTGACCGACGTGCTGGCGGTCGCCCCGTGGCTGGCCGGGCTCACCCTGCTGCTGCCGAAGATCGCCGACGTGCTGCTGCACCCGTGGATCGGGCACCTCTGCGACGTCGAGCAGGCCCGCCGGGGTCACCGCCGACGGCTGCTGCTGGCCGGGTGCGCGCTGCCGCTGGCGTTCGCCGCGCTGTTCGCGGTGCCCGGCGGCCTCACCGGCGCCGCCGCGGCCGGCTGGGTGGCGGTGTTCTTCGTCGCCGGCAACCTGCTGTTCGCCGCGTACCAGGTGCCCTACCTGGCCACCCCTGCCGATCTGCGGATCGGCTACCACGAGCGGACCCGGCTGATGGCGTTCCGGATGGTGGTGCTGACGCTCGGCATCCTGGTCTCCGGGCTGCTCGCGCCGCTGCTGGCCGGCGGCGACGACGCCACCCGCGACGGTTACCTGCTGATGGGCGTGGTGCTGGCGGCCGGGATGCTCGCCGCGATGCTGGTCGGCGTCGCCGGGATCGGCCGGCTGCGCCGTACCGCCGCCGACACGGCCCCGCCGCACGGTCCGGGCGGGTGGCGGGCGCTGGCCGCGAGCCTGCGGGACCGGCAGTTCCGCTGGCTGGTCGGCGCGTACCTGGCCATGTCCACCACCACCCACCTCGTGCTGGCCGGCGTGCCCTACTACGCCGAGTACGAGCTGGGCCGCCCCGGACTCACCACAGTGCTCGTGGCCGCGTTCGTCGCGCCCGCGCTGCTGGTGACCCCGGTCTGGCTGACGCTGGCGCGGCGGATCGGCAAGCAACGCGCCCTGCTCGCCGCGCAGGCCGCGTTCGCCGCCGGGTCGCTGGTGCTGGCGATCGGCCGTCCCGCCGGACTGCCGGTGCTGGTGGCCGCCGTGGCGGTGCTCGGGGTGGCGTTCGCCGGCATGCAGTTGCTGCCGTTCTCGATGCTGCCCGACGTGATCCGCGCGGGCGGCGGCGCCGAGCGGGCCGGCACGTACACCGGGGTGTGGACCGCCACCGAGGCCACCGGCGCGGCGCTGGGCCCGTACGCGTACGCGCTGTGCCTGGCCGCCGGCGGGTTCGTGGCCTCGACCGCCGGGCAGACCGTGACCCAGTCCCCGGCCGCGCTGGACGCGCTGCGCTACGGCTTCGGGCTGCTGCCCGCCGCCGTGATGGTGGTAGCGGTGCTGTTGCAGCGCCGCTACACCCTCGACGGCGCGGCCCGCGCCGACGCCGCCGGATAGACTTCGCCCCCGATGGACGCCGAGCCCGCCACCGACACCCGACCCTGCGCCCACTGCGGACGCGACGTGCCGCAGCGCGTCGGCGCGGGCCGCCCGTTCCGCTACTGCCGGGACAACGACGGCGCCTGCCAGCGGGCCGCGCGCAACTCGCGGATGCGTCACCGCAACTCCCCCGGCCTGCCCGGGCAGGTGGCGCGCACCTGGGAGGCGGTGGACCGGCTCGACCAGATCGTCGAGACCCTCACCGAGGCGCTGCACGCCGAGCTGTCCCCGGCGGGTGTGGAACGGCAGCTCGCCGAGCTGCGCGCGGAGACGTCCGCGCAGGTGGCGGCCGCGCACGCCGAACGCGACGAGGCCCGCCGCGAAACCGAGGACGCGACCGCGGCAGCGGCCCGCGAACGGCAGCAGGCCCGCGCCGCGTACGCCGAACGCGACGCCGCCGCCGACCGGGCCGAGCGGGCAGAGGCGGCGGCCGCGACGGCCGCCGAGCGGGTCGCCGCCGCAGAGGACGCCCGCGACGCGGCCCGCGCCGAGGCGGGCGCGGCGCAGGCGCTGCGGGTGCAGGCCGAACGCGACCGCGACGCCGCCCGGCACGACCTGCGCACGGTACGCGCCGAACGCGACGCCGAACGCCGCCGCGTCGCCGAGCTGACCACCGAACGGGACACCGCCCGCGCCGACGCCGAGCGGGCCACCCGGTCCGCCGCCGAGGCCCTGGACCGGGCCGAACAGTCCCGCGCCGACGCCGACCGGGCGCGCGCCGAGCGGGACCGGGCCGACGCGGTACGTGCCGACGCCGAGGCGGCGCTGGAGCGGGCCCGCGCCGAGGCGAGCGCGGCGATCGAGGCGGTCCGCGCCGAGGCTGCCGCTGCCGTCGAGCGGTTCCGTGCCGACGTGGCCGCCGCGGTGGAGCAGGCCGCGGCCCGTACCGCCGAGCGGGACGCGCTCGCCGCGGAGCTGGCCGACGTGCGGCGTGCCGCGAGCGCCGCCGAGGCGCGGGCGGCCGACCTGGCCGCGCGCACGGCCGTGATCGAGGCGGACCGGGACGCCGCGCAGCGGCGCGCCGGGCAGCTCGCCGACCAGGTCAGTGACCTGGCGACGGCGCTGGCGCGGCTCGGCACCCGCACCGGCTGACCGCCACGGGCTGGGAAGGGGGCAGCGCCGGACCCGTGCCGGCGGCGAGGATCGGGGCATGGGAAAGACATACGAGCGCATCGACGGCCGGCTGCGGGACTTCATCGAGGCGCAGCCGATGTTCTTCGTCGCCACCGCCCCGCTGTCCGGTGACGGCACCGTCAACCTGTCCCCGAAAGGGCTGCGCGGCTGCTTCGCGGTGCTCGACGAGCACACGGTGGCGTATCTGGACTTCGCCGGCAGCAACGCCGAGACCATCGCCCACCTGCGGGAGAACGGCCGGATCACGCTGATGTGGTGCGCGTTCGCCGGCCCGCCGAACATCGTGCGGGTGCACGGGCGCGGCGAACCGGTGTTCCGTGACGACCCGCGCTGGCCCGGCCTGCTGCGGCACTTCCCCGACATCGACCCCGGCCCGCACGGCCTGCGGGCGATCATCGTGGCGCACGCCGAGCTGATCCGCGACACGTGCGGCTACGCGGTGCCGTTCATGACCTACGACGCCGACCGCGACCTGCACGAACGCCGGTTCGCGCGGGAGGACGACACGTCGCTGAGCGCGTACTTCGCCGGCAAGGACCACGTCGCCACCAGCATCGACGGGCTGCCCGGCCTGCCGCTGCCACTGCCGCCCACTCCGTCGGTGTGAGCCAGGTCAGTGGATGCCGGCCATCAGGGTCCGGATCTGGCGGGTGAACATCACCGCGGCCAGGCCCAGCACCACCGAGGCCAGCCCGAAGGTCAGGAAGTACACCGGCTGCGACCAGGCGCCGGCCAGCCGGGCCACCTGGCCGCCGATCGCGTCGCCGACGGCGGTGGCGAGGAACCACAGGCCCAGCATCTGACTGGCGTACTTGACCGGGGCCAGTTTGGTGGTGGCGGACAGGCCGACCGGGCTCAGCGACAGCTCGCCGGCCACCTGGATCGCGTACACCGCGACCAGCCACAGCGGTGAGACCAGGTCGCCGCCGACGGCGGCCCGCGCGGCGGCGGCCATCAGCACGAACGACAGACCGTTGAGCACCAGGCCGACCGCGAACTTCGTGGGCGTGGACACCCGGTGCCCGAGCTTGAGCCACAGCGCGGCGGCCAGTGGCGCGCCGATGATGATCAGGATCGGGTTCACCGACTGCAGCCAGGACGCCGGGAACGTGAACCCGCCCACCGAGCGGTCGGTCTGGTCGGCGGCGAAGATGTTCAGCACCGATCCGGCCTGGTCGTAGATGAGCCAGAAGGAGGCGGCGAACACGAACAGCCACACGTACGCCTTCATCCGGCTGCGTTCGGTGCCGCTGATCTCCCGGTCGGTGAGGATCCGCGCGAAGTAGCCGACTGTCACCAGCACCGTCACCACGGTGAGCAGGTTGACCACGGTGTCGACGGTGAACCAGCCGGCCAGCAGCAGCACCAGCAGCACCGCGAGCAGAATCCCTGTGGCCACGCCGATGCGGGTCAGCGCGCGTCGCCGGTCCGCGCCGAGCAGTGGGTCCGCCGGGCGGGCACCGGCGTCGCCGAGGTTGCGCCGGCCCAGCACGTACTGGAGTACGCCGAAGGTCATGCCGACCGCTGCCGCGCCGAACCCCAGGTGCCAGTTGATCTTCTCGCCGAGGAAGCCGGTGATCAGCGGCGCGATGAACGCGCCCAGGTTGATGCCCATGTAGAAGATCGAGAACCCGGCGTCGCGGCGCGGCGAGTCCCGCTCGTACAGGTCACCGACCATGGTGGAGATGTTCGGTTTGAGCAGGCCGGTGCCGAGCACGATCAGCGCCATGCCGGCGAACACGCTCCACCCGGTCGGGATCGCCATCACGTAGTGGCCGGCGGCGATCACCACGCCGCCCCACAGGACGCTGCGCCGCGCGCCGATCAGCCGGTCCGCCACCCAGCCACCGGGCAGGGCCATCAGGTAGACCATGGCGTTGTAGGTGCCGTACACGGCGTTGGCGCTGGACTCACCGATGTCGAGCCCACCGTCGGCGACCGCGGCGGTCAGGTACAGCACCAGGATCGCCCGCATGCCGTAGAAGCTGAACCGCTCCCACATCTCGGTGAGGAAGAGCGTGGACAGCGCACGGGGATGACCGAAGAAGGTCTTGCCCGCGGGTGGCCGGGCCCCGACCGGCGCGTCACTGCTCATCGTCACCTCCGGCACGCAAACAGGTGGGTAACATCCCCATTGACAGGCGAAACACTCCACCGATTCGGCCCGGCCGGGGACGACCCCGCCGGGCAGCTGTCATGGCCGGTTACCCTTGGTTCTTCCGACCCGCGTACGGCCCTGCCGACGTGGGTGGGGAATGGGCGAACGGTGACCGGCCGTTACACCTGAAGACCAGCACCACGGACGAGGGGAAGTCGATCATGGGCGAGCGCATGCTGCGCGGTAGCCGGCTGGGCGCGGTCAGCTACGAATCCGACCGCAACACGGAGCTCGCGCCGCGCCAGACCCGCGAGTACCTCTGCGCCAAGGGCCACCAGTTCGAGGTGCCGTTCGCCGTCGACGCCGAGGTCCCGACGACCTGGGAGTGCAAGTTCGACGGCAGCGTCGCCCGCCTGGTCGACGGCACCGAGCCGGAGCAGAAGAAGGCCAAGCCGCCGCGTACCCACTGGGACATGCTGCTGGAGCGGCGCTCGATCGCCGAGCTGGAGGACATCCTCGCCGAGCGGCTCCAGGAGGTCCGGACCCGTCGCGGTCGCGCCTGAGCATCTCCCGCATGACCGAAAACGCCCCCGGGATCACCCGGGGGCGTTTCCGTTGCCCGGGCGGGGCGCGGCCGCCACTTCGGGGTGGTGGCGGGGTCGGGCGCGGTCTGATGCCACCACCCCGGCGAAGTGGAGTCGATCAAGGCCGATGGCGTGGCACCGCGTGGGCGCAGCGCAGCGCGTCAGCGGTCTACGATCTCGCCCTCAATGGCCTTGCCCGGGTCGGTGACCGGCTGGGGCGTCGGCGCGGGACCCGGCGACGGTGACGGTGTGGGCTGCGGGGTCGGCTGCGGCGCGCCCCGGTACACCCGTACCCGCCGTGGCCCGAACAGGTCACCGGCGACCATCGACGACACCCGCCGCTCGGTGGCCCGGCGCACCCCGCCACCGGCCAGCCGGCGCATCGGCGGCAGCAGCAACAGCAGGCCCACCACGCCGCTGACCAGGCCCGGCATCGCCAGCAGCAGCGCACCCAGCAGCCCGACCAGCCCGTCTGTCACCTCGGGGCCCGGTGGGCGGCCGGCCTGCGCCGCCGCGCGGAATCCGCGCCACGCCCGCATGCCCTCGCGGCGCAGCAGCACCAGGCCCAGCAGGGACGCGCCGAACACCAGCAGCACCGCCACGCCGAACCCGACAGCCCGGCCGACCAGCACGAAAACGGTCAGCTCCAGCAGCGCCAACAGCAGCAGGGCCGGGGGTACGTACTTCAGTCCTCGGCGCATCTCACCTCATCCGCCCGGGGTCATCACGCCCCTCAAGCATGACACGCCTCGGCTCAAGGCCAGCGGGCGAGCGCGTCCGGGCGGGCGGACGCGGTCGCCAAACGGTCCCGCACTCCCCACCGGGTGACCCGCCACAGCGCCTCGGCCACGATCAGCGGGCTCATCTTGCTGTCGCCGTGTTCCCGCTCGGCGAACGTGATCGGCACCTCCACGATGCGTACCCCGGCGCGGTGCGCCAGCCGGGACAGCTCGACCTGGAAGGCGTACCCCTGGGAGCGCACCGAGTCCAGGTCGATGGCGTCCAGCGCGCTGCGCCGGTACACCCGGTAGCCGCCGGTGGCGTCGCTGACCGGCATGCCCAGCGCGAGCCGCGCGTACAGGTTGCCGACCCGCGACAGCAGCAGCCGCTGCCACGGCCAGTTCAGCACCCGCGCGCCGCGCGTCCACCGGGAGCCGATCACCACGTCGGCGTCGCGGGCGGCGTCCAGCAGCGCCGGCAGGTCCTCCGGCGCGTGCGAGCCGTCGGCGTCCATCTCCACCACGGCGTCGTAGCCGCGTGCGCGGGCCCAGGCGAAACCGGCCAGGTAGGCCGCGCCGAGCCCTTCCTTGCCTTCGCGGTGCAGCACGTGCACCCGCGAGTCGTCCCCGGAGAGCCGGTTCGCGATCGCGCCGGTGCCGTCTGGGCTGTTGTCGTCGGCGACGAGCACGTCCACCCCCGGCGCCGCCGCGCGTACCCGGGCGACGATCCGTTCGACGTTGTCGGCCTCGTTGTAGGTGGGGATGACCACCAGGACCCGCCCCACCCCGGGGTGGCCGGCCGTCCGCCTGTCGGCTGTCACCGCCACCGTCGCACCGCCTCCCGCTCGTCGGCTCAGCCGGGAGCGACCTCCCGGCGCCGGCGCAGCACGGCCGCGCCGGCCAGGGCCGCGACCGCCAGCGCCGTGAGCGCCACCTCCGGCCACACCCCGGCCGTGGTCGCCGGGGTACGCCCGTTGCCGAGTTCCATCTGCCGCACCACCACCGCGGCGGTGTTGAACCCGGTCGCACCGTCTACCCGCCCGTCGGGGGTAACGAACCCGGACACTCCGACCGTGGAGGCCATCAACGCGGCCCGGCCGTGCTCCACCGCCCGCAACCGCACCATGGCCAGCTGCTGGCGGGCCTCGGCCACGTCGAACGTGGCGTTGTTGGTCTGCACCACCAGCAGCTGCGCGCCGCCGGTCACGGTGTCCCGGACGATCCCGTCGTAGGCGACCTCGAAGCAGATCACGTCGCCGAGGACCGCCGCGCCGGCGTCGACCACGCCGGGCCGGTCACCGGGGACGAAGTCGGAGCTGACCCGGTCGACCTGCGAGCTGACCATGCGGGCGAGGGATCGCAGCGGCACGTACTCGGCGAACGGCACCGGATGCCGCTTGACGTACGTCTGGTCCAGGTCGACGCCCGTGCCGGGCCGCCACAGCAGCCCCACGTTGCGCACCTGCCCCGCCTCCGGGCCGGCGAGCACCGCGCCGACCAGGATCGGCGCGCCGATCGCGTCGGCGGCCTGCCCGATCCGTTCCCCCGCGGCCGGGTTGCGCAGCGGGTCGATGTCGCTGGAGTTCTCCGGCCACACCACCAGGTCGGGGCGGGGCTGCCCGCCCTCGGTGACCCGTTCGGCCAGTTCCAGCGTGGCGTCGACGTGGTTGTTGAGCACCGCCTGCCGCTGCGCGTTGAAGTCCAGCCCGAGGCGCGGCACGTTGCCCTGCACGATCGCGACGGTGACGGTGCCGTCCGCGCCGCGTACCTCGGCGGGCACGGCCGGGCCGGCGGCGAGCAGCGCGACCAGCCCGGCGGTGAGCCCGGCCACCGGCCGCCACTGACCGGGCGCGCGACGCCAGTCCCGCCACGCCACCGCGACGAGGATCCCACCGGCGACCGCTACCGCGAACGTGACCAGCGGCGCGCCGCCGAGCGCGGCCAGCCGCAGCATCGGCGACGTGTCCTGGCTGAACGCCAGCCGCCCCCACGGGAACCCGCCGAACGGGGTGCGGTCACGCAGCGCCTCCTGCCCCACCCACAGCACGCCGGTGAGCAGCGGCCATGCCGCCCGGTGCCGGTCGGCCAGCGGCGACACCCAGGCGGTGGCGGCGCCCAGCAGCGCCAGGTAGGCGGCCTGCAGCAGCGACAGCAGCGCCCACGGCAGGTAGCCGGTGTGCAGGTTCGTCCATTCCAGCAGCGGCGCGAACAGCGCCACCCCGGTGAGGAAGCCCAGCCCGGCGCCGGCCCGCAACCGCCGCCGGTGCGCGGCGGCCGCCAGCAACGCCACCCCGACCGGGGCGAGGGGCCACATCCCGTACGGCGGGAACGCCAGCAGCAGCGCCACCCCGGCCAGCACGGCGGCCGGCACGGCCAGCGTCAGCGGCAGGGGACGCGCCCCGTCGGCGACGGTGCGCGACTGCTCCTGCTCCAGCGTCGTCACCGGCTTCTCCCCACGATCACGGGCCGAAGGCTACCCGCCCGTACCGGCCGTCGGCCCGCGCCCCTGCGCCACCGATCGGGCAACTGCGCCTCGGTGGGCGGGGCCCGCTGCCATGCTCGGCAGCATGAACGCTGAGCGGGGACGGGGTCGTGTCCTGCCGACCGCGCCCGGCTCGCGCGTCACCCGGGTGGAGTTGTTCTACGACCTGGTGTTCGTGTTCGCGTTCCTGAACGTCACGAACGTCCTCTCCGAAACCCTGAGCGGCAGGTCGTTGCTGGCGGGACTGCTGTTGCTGTTGCTGCTGTGGTGGTGCTGGGTGTCCTTCGCCGCCCTGGGCAACGTCGTCCGCACCGACCAGGGGGTGATGCCGCTTGTCGGCTCGGTCACGGTGGCCGCGCTGTTCGTGCTGACGCTGAGCACACCGTCGGCGTTCGCCGAGGAGCAGGCGCAGCAGCAGTCCGGTCCGCCCGGTCTGGTCTTGTTCGCCTGCTGCTACCTCATCATCCGGGCGGCCCAGGTGCTGGTGTTCCTGGCCCGCAGCAGCCGCCGCGGACGGACCGCCCTGCGCCTCGGTCTCCCACCGCTGACCAGCGTGGCGTTGATCCTCGCCACCAAGGCACTGCCCGAGTCACCCCAGCAGCCCTGGGGGAGGTGGCTGCCGCTGGCGCTGTGGCTGGCCGCGGTCTGCATCGAGTACACCTCCGGGGGCCTCGCCCCCAGCGCCGGGCTGACAGTCGTGTCCGCCGCCCACTGGGCCGAGCGATACGCGCTGATCCTGCTCATCGCGCTCGGCGAGTCGATCATTTCGCTCGGGCTGGGACCGAAGCTGAGCGCCGGCTTGCCGGCCACGTGGCCGGTGATCGTGGCGTCGGTGCTCGGCGTCACCATCATCGCGTCCCTGTGGTGGCTGTACTTCGACACTCTGGCACCCGCGCTGGAGCAGCGGCTGCATCGCACCCGCGACGTCCGGGCACGGGCGGCGCTCGCCCGCGACGCCTACGCCTACCTGCACCTGCCGCTGATCACCGGGATCATCCTGTTCGCCCTCGGGCTCAAGCGCTACCTCACCGTCATCTCCCACCCGCACGGCGATCCCTGGTGGGAACACGCCGCCGAGCTGGACAGCCGGGTGCTGTTCGCCGGGGTGGTCATCTACATGTTGGGACTGCTGGCGCTGGCGGTGCGGGCGACCCAACGGATTCCGGCGGTCGCCACCTGTGTGGTGCTCGTGCTGGCGGTGGGGCTGCCGTGGGCGGGCCGGCTGCCGGTGGTGGCCGCTCTGGCGATCCTGGCGGCGGTCAGCGTCTTCCTGGTGCTGTTCGGTCTGCGCGCGGGTGACCCGTGGCGTCGTCAGGTGCGCCGGACCGCGTTGGACGAGCAGGTCGCCGCCGAGCGGGAGCAGTCCGAATGGCGCCGGCGTCACCTGTGACCGGCGGGTGGGGAGTGTGGGCGGTACCGGCGACAGGCGACAATCGGGCCCATGCGGTTCGGTGTGCTCGGCGCGACCCAGGCGTACGCGGCCGACGGCAGCGCGCTCCCGGTCGCCGGGGAGCGGCTGCGTGCCCTGCTGGTGCTGCTGCTGCTCGACGCCGACCGCACGGTGCCGCCGCGGCGGCTCATCGACGGCGTCTACGGCGACCGGCCGCCGGAGCAGGCCGCGAACGCGCTGCAGTCGCAGGTGTCGCGGCTGCGGCGGCTGCTGCCCGGGGCGCGCATCGAGTTCGGTCCGGCCGGTTACCGGCTGGCCGTCGACCCGCAGCGGGTGGATGTGCACCGGTTCATCCGGCTGGCCGGGGCGGGACGGGCGGCGCTGGCCGACGGTGATCCGCGCGGCGCGGTGGCGCTGCTGCGCGACGCGCTGGACCTGTGGCGCGGTGAACCCCTCGCGGATGTCGCCGGGGCGCCGTTCGCCGACGTCGAGGCGGCCCGGCTGCGCGAGCTGCGCCTGGCGGCGATCGAGGACCGGGTCGAGGCGGACCTGGCGCTCGCGCCGTCCGGGGCGCCGCTGATCGCCGAGCTGCGGGCCCTGGTGGCGGCGCATCCGCTGCGGGAGCGGCTGCACGGGCTGCTGATGCGCGCCCTGCACGGCGCGGGCAGCCGCGCCGAGGCCCTCGCCGCGTACGCCGACGCGCGCCGCGTGCTGGCCGAGGAGCTGGGCGCCGACCCGTCGGCGGAGCTGGTCGCGTTGCACGCCACGCTGCTGCGCGACGACCCCGCGCCGCCGGCGCGGCTGCCCGCCCCGCTGACCAGCTTCGTCGGCCGGGAACGGGAGTTGCGGCGCGTCGAGGAGCTGCTGGCCTCGGCGCGGCTGGTGACGTTGCACGGCCCCGGCGGCGCCGGGAAGACCCGGCTGGCCACCACCGCGGCGTCCCGGCACGACGGGCCGGTGTGCCTGGTGGAGCTGGCCGCTGTCGCGCCCGGCTCGCCTGTGGCGCCGGCGGTGCTGACCGCGCTGGACCTGCGCGACGCCGGGCTGCGGGCCCCGGGCGGGCCCCGGGACCTCACCGACCGGCTGGTGGCGGCGCTGGCCGGCCGGCGTCTGCTGCTGGTGCTGGACAACTGCGAGCACGTGATCGACGACGCGGCCCGGCTGGCCGCCCGGCTGCTCGCCGCCGCGCCCGGGCTGCGGGTGCTGGCCACCAGCCGGGAGCCGCTGGGCCTCACCGGTGAGGCGTTGTGCCCGGTCGGCGGCCTGGCCGTCCCGGACGCGCCGAGCGCACCGGAGACGGCGGCCGCGTACCCGGCGGTGCGGCTGTTCGCCGACCGGGCCGCCGACGTGGCGCCCGGGTTCACCCTCGACGCCGACACCACCCCGGCGGTGCTGCGGATCTGCCGTACCCTCGACGGGCTGCCGCTGGCCCTGGAGCTGGCCGCGGCGCGGCTGCGGGCCCTGCCGGTGGCGCAGGTCGCGGCCCGGCTGGACGACCGGTTCCGGCTGCTGCGCCGCGGCGACCGCGCCGCCGCGCCCCGCCACCGCACGCTGGAGGCGGTGGTGGGGTGGAGCTGGGACCTGCTCGACGCCCCGGAGCGGCGGCTGGCCGCCCGGATGAGCGTGTTCGCCGGCGCCGCCGACCTGGCCGCCGTGCAGGCGGTGTGCGGCCCGGACGCCGGCGACGTCCTGGACACCCTCACCGGCCTGGTGGACAAGTCGCTGGTGGAGGCGGCCGGCGGGCGCTACCGGATGCTGGAGACGATCCGCGAGTTCACCGCCGCCCGGCTGGCCGAGCACGGCGAGACCGGGCGGATCCGCGACGCGCACGCCGCGTACTTCCTGGGTCTGGCGCAGGCCGGCGACGCGGGCCTGCGCGGCGGCGGCCAGGAGCGGTGGCTGCGCCGCCTCGACGCCGCCCGCGACGACCTGCACGCGGCGCTGCGCCACGCGGACACCGCGACCGGCCTGCGGCTGGTCGCGGCGCTGGCGTTCTACTGGTGGCTGCGGGGCCTGCGCGGGGAGGGCGCGGCGCCGGCCCGGCGGCTTGTCGACCGGCTCGGCGGCCCGCCCGACGGCCTGGCCGAGGAGTACGCGCTGGCCCTGCTGATCGCCACGCTCGCCGGCGGCGGCGAACGCAGCGAGGTCGACGCCGCGTCGCGGATCCTGTGGACCATGGCCCGGCCGCCCCGGCATCCGTTCCTGCTCTACCTGTCCGGCATGGCCAGCGGCCCGCCGTCACCGGAGGACGCGGCGGCGCTGCACGAGCGGGCCGTCCGGGACCGGCTGCTCGGCGCCGACCCGTGGAGCCGGGCGCTGGGCCGCCTGGGCACCGCGATGGTCGGTCTGCTGCACGGCCGTCACGCCCAGGCCCACGCCGACCTGGACGGCGCGCTGGCCGGTTTCCGGGCGCTCGACGACCGCTGGGGCATGATCGTGACGCTGTCCACCCGCGCCGAGGCGGCCTACCGCACCGGTGACGTCGCGTCGGCGGCCGCGCCGATGGCCGAGGCGCTGGAGCTGGCCGAGCAGCTCGGCTCCACCCTGGACCTGGCGGAGCTGCTGCGGACCCGCGCCGACGGGCGGCTCGCCGCCGGTGACCTGACCGGCGCGGCCGAGGACTTCCGGCGGGTGCGGCGCATCGCCGGGCCGGCCGGCGCGCCGGAGCTGGTCGCCGCCGCGTACCTGGGGCTCGGTGAGATCGCCCGCCGCGACGGCGACCCGCGGCGGGCGCGGGCGTTGTGCGAACGGGCGGTCGCGCAGTGCCCGTCGGGCTGGTTCGGCGCCGATGTGGTGCGGCTCGCGGCGCTGGTGACGCTCGGGCAGCTCGCCGACGCCACCGGCGACCCGGCTACGGCCCGCGCCCACTACCGGCAGGTCCTCACGGCCGGCGTCGGTGTGTGGGACGTGCCGGTGGTGGCCGCCGCCGCGGACGGGCTGGCCGGGCCGCTGCTGCGCGACGGCGACCCCGAGTCGGCGGCCCGCCTGCTGGGCGCGGCGGCGGCGCTGCTCGCGGGCACCGGCGCGGCCGACGCCCCGGCCGGCACACCCACCGCCGTCGAGCTGCGGAAACACCTGGGTGAGGCGGCGTTCGCCACCGCGTACGCCCGGGGCGCGGACCTGCCCCGGCAGCGGGCGCTGGCGCTGGTCGACGGGCGATGACCGGCCCGGTGCGCGCGCGGTGCGCGCCCGGTCAGCGGCACCGGTGACGCTTGCCGGCATGAGCGACGACACGACGGCCGTGCTGGCCGACGGGATACGAAAACGGTACGGACGCACCACCGCGCTGGACGGCTTCGACCTGGCCGTGCCGGCCGGCACCGTGTACGGGGTGCTGGGCCCGAACGGGGCGGGCAAGACCACCGCGGTGCGGATCCTCACCACGCTGCTGCGGTTCGACGCCGGCCGGGCCCGGGTGGCCGGGTACGACGTGGCCTCCGACCCGGACCGGGTGCGTGCGGCGATCAGCCTGACCGGGCAGTACGCGGCGGTCGACGAGGTGCTCAGCGGGCGGCAGAACCTGGTGCTGTTCGGGCGGCTGCGGCGGCTGTCCGCGCGGCGGGCCCGCGACCGCGCCGAGGAGCTGCTGGACCGGTTCGGGTTGACCGAGGCGGCGGACCGGTCGGCAGGCGGCTACTCCGGTGGGATGCGCCGCCGCCTGGATCTGGCGGCCAGCCTGGTGGTGCCGCCGCGGGTGCTGTTCCTCGACGAGCCGACCACCGGCCTGGACCCGCGCAGCCGCAACGGTCTGTGGTCGGCGGTGCGGGAACTGGTCGCCGACGGCACGACCGTGCTGTTGACCACCCAGTACCTGCAGGAGGCCGACCACCTCGCCGACCGGGTGTGCGTCATCGACTCCGGCCGGGTCGTGGCCGAGGGCACCCCGGAGCGGTTGAAGGCCCGCATCGGCGCGGACCGGCTGGAGCTGATGGTCCGCGACGCGGCGGACCTGCCCACGGCGGCGGCGGTGGTGGAACGCGCCACCGGCGCGGCGGTGACGGTGGACGCGGAGCTGCGGCGCGTGGACGCGCCGGTGGCCGACCGGATCGCCGTGCTCATGACAGTGCTGCGGACCCTGGAGGACGCCGGGGTGGCGGTGGAGGACGTGCTGGTGCGCCGGCCGACGCTGGACGAGGCGTTCCTGCACCTGACCGGCGGCCGGGCCGACGCGCAGCGGATGGAGGTGGCGTCGTGAGGGCGCTGACCGACGGGTGGCTGATGGCCGGGCGGAACATGCGGCACGTGGTCCGCGCCCCGGAGGAGATCATCATCTACTTCAGCCTGCCGATCATGTTCGTGCTGGTGTTCGGCTACGTGTTCGGCAGCGGCATGTCCGTGCCGGGCGGCGGCAACTACCGGGAGTTCCTGCTGCCCGGCGTGTTCGTGATGACGATGCTCTACGGGCTCGGCGCGACCGCGTCGGCGATCGCGGCGGACGCCGGCCGGGGCGTGGTGGACCGGTTCCGGTCACTGCCGATGGCCCGCTCGGCGCTGCTGTCCGGCCGCGCCGGCGCCGACCTGGTACGCGCGTGCCTGGAGATGACCACGCTGGTGGTGTGCGGGCTGCTGGTGGGCTGGCAGTGGCGCGACGGAGTCGGCCCGGCCCTGACGGCGGTGGCGCTGATCCTGCTGCTGCGCGTCGCGATGACCTGGGTGGGCATCCTGTTCGGGCTGCTCGTCCCGAACCCGGACACGGTCGCGGTGGTGGTGTTCCCGCTGGCGTTCCCACTGACCGCCCTGTCCAACGTGTTCGTGGCGCCGGAGCTGATGCCGGACTGGCTGGGCGCGATCGCCGCGTGGAACCCGCTGTCGGCGACGGTGGCGGCGGCCCGGGACCTGTTCGGCAACCCGGGCCTGAGCGGGGACTCGTGGCCGGCCCGGCACGCGCTGGAACTGGCGGTCGCCTGGCCGCTGGCGCTGATCGCGGTGGCCGCGCCGGCGGCGGTGCGCCGCTACCGGCGGCTCGGCCGCTGACACGGGGAGCATCGGGGGGATGAAATCGGGGCGCGGCCGAAGCCGCGCCCCGATGCTCCCAGGCCCTTCCCGGCCGGTGGGGCGAAGACGATCAGCGCCGACCTTCGGACCGACCCGACGTGGACTGGCTGCCCCCGCCTGGCCGTTGTCTACTGGCCGTGCCTCTCACCTTGCCCGTACACCGGTAACCGCGGCCGGTTCGCGCCGCCCCGCCGACCCCCGCCCGCTGGACCTGGCCGCCGCAACCTTCCGGTCGCTCGGCCAGCGGACGAAGGGACGAAGCGAACAACAGCCGCTTCCCGTGGTAGGACTCAAAGACGGTACGGCGTAGACCCCCGCCGCTGTCAACCCACCCGGGCCTGTCGTGTGTTGCGACACGGCGTGTCGCGTCGGCGCGTCTCGATTCCTGAGCCTGCTTCAGGCGCCGAGGTGGTGCCGCAGCATCGCCGCCGCCGCACCCGGATGATCGTCGGCGAGCAACCCGGCGGCGGCCAGCACGTAGTCCACGTCGACGACCGGGCGGGCCGCCCGCGGCAACGCCCACCCGCCGGCGTGGTCGGTGAGCACCGCGTCGAGCACCGCCGCCGCGTCACCCGGGTCGGCGTGCCGCAGCACCCCGCCGGAGCCGACGAGCAGCTTCACCTCCCGCAGGTCCCGCCCGGCCCGCTCCCCCGTCGCCGCCCCACGCGCGTGCCGCCGCAGCGCCACCGTCGCCGCGAGGGCCGCGATGCGCCGGTCCACGGCCCGGTCGGCGTCACCGGCGGGCAGGAACCCCGGGTCGGCGGCCCGGACCGCCGCCGCGGCCGCCAGATCCGCCTCGCCGGCCGCGTCGAGCAGCCGCTCCTCGACCGCGGCACGCACCACACCCGGCGCGCTCCACCGCATGCCCAGGTCACCCTCCACGGTGCGGGCCCGCCACAGCGTCCCCGCCACCTCCTGGCTCGGGCCGCTGTCCCGCTCGTCGGGGGTGAGCACCGAGTACACGTCGGTGGTCGCGCCACCCACGTCCACCACCGCGAGGTCACCGCCGAGCGTCCCGGCGAGGACCTCCACGCCGGTCAGCACCGCGTCGGGGGTGGCGGCGCGGACCAGCCGCGCGAACCGCGTACCCCGGGACAGCTTCTTGCCGCCGATGACGTGCCGCAGGAACACCTCCCGGATCGCCGCCCGCGCCGACGACGGCTCCAGCACCCCGATGCGCGGCAGCACGTTGTCCGCCACCGTCACCGGCACCCCCGCGCCGGCCAGCAGCGCGTGCAGCTCGTCGCGCACGTCGGCGTTGCCCGCCAGGACCACCGGCACCCGCAAGCGCGCCTTCGCCAGCCGCGTCGCGTTGTGCGTCACCGTCTCGGCATCGCCGCCGTCGGTGCCGCCGACGAGCAGCACCACGTCCGGGCGGGCCGCCCGCAACGCCGCCACGTCCGCCCCGGACAACCGTCCCGCCGCCACGTGCACCACGTTCGCGCCCGCCGACAGACCGACCCGCCGGCCCGCCTGAGCGGTGACGAGGGGCTCGTAACCCACCACCGCCAGGCGCAGCCCACCCCCGGCCGACGAACACACGTACCAGGGCGCCTCAGCGACCCCGGCCGACGCGGTGGCCGCGCCGACCGCGGCGTCCAGGCCGTGCAGCACATCAGTGCCCACAGTGGTGGGCGCCGACGCCGCCGCGACCAGCCGGCCGCCGTCGAGGTCCACCACCGCGGCCTTCGTGTACGTCGACCCCACGTCGGCGCAGACGACGGCGCTCACGGCCGTTGTGGCACGACCACCGTGCCGGTCGCGGTGACCGCCACGATCGGCTCGTCGAGCACCTCGGCGGCCGACTCGCCCTTGTCCGGGCGGCCCCGGCACACCACCGTCGCGGCGAAGTCGATCGTGCGGCTGCGGGTACCCACCCGGGTCACCGTCGCCGTCACCTCCAGCACGTCACCGGCCTTCATCGGCGCCCGGAACTGCACATCCGCGTACGAGGCGAACAACCCCTCGTCACCGTCGGTGCGGATGCACACCTCGGTCGCCACGTCCCCGAACAACCCCAGCGCGTACGCCCCGTCGACCAGGTTCCCCGCGTAGTGGGCGTGGGAGTACGGCACGTACCGGCGGTGGGTGACTGTCAGACCGACACGCGGATCGCTCATGCGACGTTCGCCTTCCTGGAGGTGATCAAAGCGTGGACGAGGTAACTGGCCACCTCGCCCGGAGTGGTGCCACGGCCGAAGATCCGGTCCACGCCCAGCTCGCCGGTCATCGTCTCGTCGAACCGCGGCCCGCCGACGATCAGCAGCGGCCGGCGCCCGGCCGGCATCGCCTCCCGGAACGCCGCCGACATCTCCCGCGTGTTGTGCAGATGCGCGTCGCGCTGCGTCACCACCTGCGACACCAGCACCGCGTCGGCGCGCTCCCGCCGGGCCGCCTCGACCAGCTCCGGCACGCTCACCTGCGCGCCCAGGTTCGTGACCTTCAACTCCCGGTAGTACTCCAGGCCCTTCTCCCCGGCGATGCCCTTGACGTTGAGGATCGCGTCGATGCCCACGGTGTGCGCGTCCGTGCCGATGCAGGCGCCCACCACCGACAGCTTGCGGCGCAACTGCCGCTTCACCACCGCGTTGACCTCCTTGGCCGACAGCAGCGGATAGTCACGCTCCACCACCTGCACCTTCGCCAGGTCCACCAGGTGGTTCACCCGCCCGTACACCACGAAGAACGTGAACCCGTCACCGATCGGTTTGGCGTGCACCAGCATCGCCGGGTCCATGCCCATCTTGTTCGCCAGCTGCACCGCCGCGCCCTCGGCCCGCTTGTCGTGCGGCACCGGCAACGTGAACGACACCTGCACCATGCCGTCACCGGTCGTGTCCCCGTACGGCCGCACAACCGTCTTCTCACTCATGGGGCTGCTCCAGGATCTCCGTGGCCGGGTTGTAGTAGTCCGCCTCGTGCCGGGCCACGCCGTCCAGGCCCTTCCCGCGGTCCGCCGGCCGCTTCATGATCCCGAACGTGCCCTCGGCGATCGCCGTCAGCAACGACTGGTCCCCGATGCGCTCCAGCAGATCCACCGCCTCACCGAGCACCCGGTGCGCCCGCGCCTGGATGAACCCGCCCGGCGCCGGCACGAAGTCCTCGTGCAACCCGCCCGCCGCGCCCAGCACGTACCGCACGTTCTGCAGCGCGATGTCCCGGTCCGACAGCCACGGCGTCACCACCGCCTCGGTCATCATCCCCACCAGCAGAATCCCCTGCCCGGTCATCGTGCCCACCAGGTTGAAGAACCCGTCCAGCAGGTTGCCCCGGAACACGTCACCGGTCATGTGCTTCGTCGGCGGCATCCACTTCAACGGCGCGTCCGGGAACAACTCCCGCGCCAGCAGCGCGTGCGCCAACTCCAACCGGAACGACTCCGGCACATCCGGGTTGATCTCGAACGCGTGCCCCAGCCCCAGCTGCCAGTCCGCCAGCCCCGCCTCGTGCGCGAAGAACTCGTTCAGCAACTGCGACACCGTCACCGTGTGCGCCTCGTCCACCGCGTCCGCGGTGGTCAGGTAGTTGTCCTCACCGGTGTTGATGATGATCCCCGCCCGCGCGTGCACCTGCCGCGAGAACCGCTGGTCCACGAACGTGCGGATCGGGTTGATGTCGCGGAACAGAATCCCGTACATCGAGTCGTTGAGCATCATGTCCAGCCGCTCCAGCCCGGCCAGCGTCGCCATCTCCGGCATGCACAGACCCGACGCGTAGTTCGTCAACCGCACGTACCGGCCCAGCTCCTTCGACGTCTCGTCCAGCGCCGCCCGCATCAGCCGGAAGTTCTCCTGCGTCGCGTACGTGCCCGCGAACCCCTCCCGGGTCGCCCCCTCCGGCACGTAGTCCAGCAGCGACTGCCCCGTCGACCGGATCACCGCGATCACATCGGCGCCGGCCCGCGCCGCCGCCTGCGCCTGCGGAATGTCCTCGTAGATGTCACCCGTGGCCACGATCAGGTAGATCCACGGCCGACGCGCCGGATCCCCGAACCGCTTCACCAAGCGGTCCCGCTCCGCACGCCGCCGGTCGATGCTGCGGATCCCCGCCGCGACCGCCTTACGCGACGCCCGCCGCGCCGCCGTCGCCGCCTTCCCCGACGGCTGCGCGAACCGCACCGACCCGGCCGCCGCCTTCTGCGCCAGCAACGTCACATCGGCGATGCCCTCACGCGCCAGCGCGTCGAACACCGGCGCCGCCACCCCGTGCCCCAGCCCGACGTCCGCGACCACCGCGTCGACCAGCCGGTTCACCCACGGAATGCCGTCCGGGTCCGCGCCGGTCACCCCGGCCAGCCGCAGCACCGCCCGCTCCACCGACACCGTGGTGTGGCTACGCGCCAGATCCACCACCGGCTGCCCGGCCCGGCGCGCCAACTCCCGCGCCCGCGCCACCAACGCCGGATCCAGCCCAAGCTTGCCTGTCACGAAGACCCTTCCTGATAGATCACGTCACCGCGCAACACAGTGGCCCGGCACACCGGCAGCGGCGTCGGATCCTCCGGCCCCCGCAACTCCGGATCCTCGGCCAGCACCACCGGCAGCCCCCGCTCCACGCCCGCCGGGGTGTCCCACACCGCGAACGTCGCCGGCGCCCCCAACGCCAGCACACCCTCGTTGTCCAGGTGCACCGCCCGCCACCCGCCGCGCGTGTGCGCCGCGAACGCCGCCCGCACACTCATCCGCTGCGCCGGGTTGTGGTGCGCCGCCGCCGCCCGCACCGACCCCCACGGATCCAGCGGCGTCACCGGCGAGTCCGACCCGAACGCCAACGCCACCCCGACACCGTGCATCGCGCCCATCGGATTCGACTCCAGCGACCGCGCCAACCCCAGCCGCGACTCGTACATCCGGCCCGCGCCGCCCCACAACCTGTCGAACGCCGGCTGCATCGACGCCACGATCCCGTACTCCACGAACCCGGCGATCAACGCCTTGCTCATGATCTCGGCGTGCTCCACCCGGTGCCGCGCCGCCCGCAACCGGTCCACACCCACCGACCGCGCCGCCATGCCGAAGCCCTCCAGCACCGTGCCGATCGCCGCGTCCCCGATCGCGTGGAACCCGCCCTGCAACCCGTGCGCCGCACAATCCAGCAGATGATCACGGACCTGCTCCGCCGACACGTACCCGTGCCCGCACGCCCCCGCCTCACCGTCCAGGTACGCCGCCGAAACGTGCGCCGTCCGCGAACCCAGCGCCCCGTCGGCGAACAGGTCACCACCCGCGCCCACCGCGCCCAGCTCCCGGGCCTTCGCCGCACCCAGCAGCTCACCCCAGTACCCGTACACCTCCGGCACCCCGGCCCCCGAGATCGCCAACAGCCCGGTGAAGTCCTCCTCGTCGGAAATGTCCGGTCCACCGCACTCGTGCACCGCCGCGACACCCAGCGACGCCGCGTGCGCCAGGGCCCGCCGCTGCGCCGCCACCCGCTGCGCCCGCGAAACCGACGCGAACGCCGCCGCCCGCACCACATGGTGCGCGTCGCGCCGCAACCACCCCGACGCCTCGTACCCGGCCGCCGACACCACCTCCGGGCACGCCGCCAGCAACGCCGCCGACACCAGCGCCGAATGGATCGACGCCTGCGACAGATACACCCGCCGCCCACCCGCAGCACGGTCCAGCGCCGCCGCATCCGGCAACGCCGGATCCGCCCAGCCCGACTCGTCCCAGCCGTGCCCCAGCACCACCGCGTCACCCGGCAGACCCGCCGCGAACGCCGACACCGCCTCCAGCAGCCCACCCGCCGACCGCACCGCCGACAGATCAAGCCCCGACAACGCCAACCCGGTATCAGTCGCGTGCACGTGCGCGTCCACGAACGCCGGCGTCACCAGCGCACCGCCCAGCTCCACCACCCGGTCCGCCCGCGGCGCCTCCGCGTCCGTGCCCAACCAGGCGATCCGCCCGTCCCGCACCAGCAGCGCCGTCGCGCTCGGGTCGGCCGGACAGTGCAGCACTCCGCCGCGATACAGCGTCGAGGGGTTCGTCATGGTCTCAGTCTGCCGCCAGACGCGCCTCGAACAGACCGCGCACCCCCGGCTCGGTCCGCAACAAATCCAGCGCCAGCGCCGCGTGCCCCGGCACGTACCCGTTGCCCACCAGCATCGTCACGTCCGCCGCCAGGCCCTCCGCACCAAGCGCCGCCGCCGCGAAGCTCGTCGCCATCGAGAAGAAGATCACCGTACCGCCGTCCGCCGTGGCCAGCACCGCGCCGTGCTCACACCCCGGCACGTCCACGCACACCACAGTCACGTCCGCCGGCACCCCCAGCGCCGTCGTCACCGCCGTCGACAGCCCCACCGGATCCCGCGCGTCGGCCAGCGCCACCACGTCGGCCAGCCCGGCCGCCGTCAGCTCGTCCCGCTCCGCGGCCACCGGAACCACCCCGACGGTACGGGCGGCGCCCGCCCGCCGCGCCGCCGCCAGCGACAGCGACCCGCTCTTGCCGGCCCCGCCGATCACCGCCACCGACACCGGACGCGGATCACCCTCACGTGAGCGCCGCGCCACCTGCTCGGCCACCACCCGCGCGGTGAGCGCCGGCGCCCCGCACACGTCCAGCACGGCGAGGGACAACTCGGGGTGCAGGTCCGCCGGCAGCACCGCCGCGATCGACCGCGCGAACAGGATCGCGTACCCGTCGCACGGCACCTGCTCGCTGCGCCCGTCCCAGCGGGCCAGCCCGTCGGTGATCGTCAGCGGCGTCAGCGTCAGCGACACGAGCGTCGCCACCCGGTCGCCCGGCTTCAGCCCCAGCGGCGACCGGCGGCCCGCCTCCTCGACGGTGCCGATCAGCATCCCGCCGGAACCGGTCACCGGGTTCTGCATCTTCCCCCGGGTCGACACGATCTCCAGCACCTCGGCGCGGACCTTCTCCCCGTCGCCGCCGTGCTTCTCCGCCAACTGCCGGAAGCTCGCCGCGTCCAGGTTCAGCCGCTCGACCCGGATCCGCACCTCGTTCGCCGCGATCCGCGGGTCCGGGTCCAGCCGCCAGGCCGCCTGCGGGAGCACCCCCGCCGGTTCCACGACTCGGTGCAGTCCCACCGGTGACGTCACGCCGACCCCCTATGTCCAGCCGCCCGAACCCCTGGTCAGGACTCGCATCGCGGGAAAACTTACGGCAGACTAATTTCTTCACCGCAGATTTTCCAGTAGCCTACGCATCCGTTGATCAACCCGCACACTGACGAGGAGGGGCCGTGACCCAGACCCAACCGGTGGAGACCATCCCGACGCCCCGCCACGCGCCGGTCGCCGTCCCGGCCGCCGGACAGCCCTACGAATACCGCCGCGCGCCCCTCGTCGAACCCGACTGGACCCGGTTCCCCGGCTGGCGCCACGTCACCCGCGACCAGTGGGAGAGCGCCCAGTGGCAGCGGGTCAACTGCGTCAAGAACATCAAGCAGCTGCGCGCCGTCCTCGGCGACACCGTCGACGAGACCTTCTACGCCGACCTGGAGGCCGACCAGAAGGCGCTGGCCACCATGTCCATGCTGGTGCCGCCGCAGATGCTCAACACCATGGTGCCGTTTGAGCCGATGAGCACCGAGGCGCTGCTCGCCGACCCGATCCGCCGCTACATGATCCCGGTCGCCTCCGACCGCCGCACCGACTGGCCGTCGCACCCGTACGCCAGCCGCGACAGCCTCCACGAACACGACATGTGGGTCGCCGAGGGCCTCACCCACCGCTACCCCACCAAGGTCCTCGCCGAACTGCTCTCCACCTGCCCGCAGTACTGCGGCCACTGCACCCGCATGGACCTCGTCGGCAACTCCACCCCCGCCGTCGACAAGCTCAAGCTCACCCTCAAGCCCGTCGACCGCTACGACGCCCACATCACCTACCTCAAGGCCCACCCCGGGGTACGCGACGTGGTCGTCTCCGGCGGCGACGTCGCCAACGTGCCGTGGCGCAACCTCGAGTCGTACCTGATGCGCCTGCTGGAGATCGAGACGATCCGCGACATCCGGCTCGCCACCAAGGCGCTCATGGGCCTGCCCCAGCACTGGCTCCAGCCCGACGTGGTCGAGGGCCTGGAACGGGTCGCCCGCACCGCCGCCCGCCGCGGCGTCAACCTGGCCATCCACACCCACGTCAACCACGCCCAGTCGCTGACCCCGCTGGTCGCCAAGGCCGCCCAGACCGCGCTCGACGTCGGCGTACGCGACGTGCGCAACCAGGGCGTGCTCATGCGCGGCGTCAACGCCACCAGCGCCGACCTGCTCGACCTGTGCTTCGCGCTGCAGGGCGAGGCGGGCATCCTGCCGTACTACTTCTACATGTGCGACATGATCCCCAACGCCGAGCACTGGCGGGTCCCGGTGTGGCACGCCCAGCAGCTCCAGCACGACATCATGGGCTACCTGCCCGGCTACGCCACCCCGCGGATCGTCTGCGACGTGCCGTTCGTCGGCAAGCGGTGGGTGCACATGCTCACCGACTACGACCGTGAGCGCGGCATCTCGTACTGGACGAAGAACTACCGCACCTCGATCGAGTCGGCCGACCTGGAGGCGCTGAACAAGCGCTACGCCTACTACGACCCGATCGACACGCTGCCCGAGGCCGGCCAGGCCTGGTGGCTCGCCCACCGCGACGACTGACCCCGGACACCCGAACGGCGGGCCACCTCTGCGATGAGGTGGCCCGCCGTTCCGCGTACTCACTTGTTGAAGGCGTCCTTGACGTCGCGGCCCGCCTGCTTGGCGTGCTCCCCGGCCTGCCGGGCCCGGGCCGCGCTCTGCTCGGAGGCGCCCTCGGCCCGCAACCGCTCGTTGTCGGTCACGTCGCCGATCCGCTCCTTGGCCATTCCGCTCATCTCCTGGGCCTTGTTCTTCGCCTTGTCGGTGAAGCTCATGTCGCCCTCCTCGTTCCGGCTGAGCGTTGCCCTTGTCGCGTCCCCGGTGACTGTCGGGTGAAACGCCGTTGTGCTGCGCACGTCGCGTAATGCGTCCTAGGACAATAGGTTGAAGGCTGGACGCCCGGCCGACGCCGACCCACCGTGGTTGACTGGGCCGGTGAACGAGATCCTGCTGATCCGGCACGGCGAGACGACCTGGAGCGCCGCCCACCGGCACACCTCGTACACCGACCTGGAGCTGACCCCCGACGGCGAGCGGCAGGCCCGCGCGCTGGCTCCCCTGCTCGCCGGCCGGCGCTTCGCCCGCGTGCTGTCCAGCCCCCGGCAGCGCGCCACCCGCACCGCCACCCTGGCCGGGCTCGCCGTCGACGCGATCGAGCCCGACCTCACCGAATGGCACTACGGCGAGTACGAGGGACGCACCAGCGCGGACATCCAGACCGAGCGGCCCGGCTGGTCGATCTGGACCGACGGCGGCCCCGGCGGGGAGTCACCGGAACAGGTGGGCGCCCGCCTGGACCGCGTGCTGGACCGGGTCGCGCCGCTGCTGGCGCAGGGCGACGTGGCGCTGGTCGGGCACGGCCACAGCCTGCGGGTGCTCGGGGCACGCTGGATCGGGCTCCCGCCGTCGGCCGGCGGACTGCTGCGGCTGGACACCGCCACGCTCAGCGTGCTCGGGCACGAGCACGGCCGGCGGGTGATCAGGCGGTGGAACCTGCCGGCTCCGCCGACGGGCGCGGACGACCCCGGCCGGTCAGCTCGCCACTGATCTTCGGCGGCCTGTTCTCGTACGGCGTCGACAGCACCACAGTGGTGCGCGTGGTGACGTTCGCCGAGGTGCGGATCTCCTGCAGCACCCGCTCCAGGTCGGCCGGGCCGGCCACCCGCACCAGCAGGAGATAGAAGTCCTCCCCCGCCACCGAGTAGCACGAGTCGATCTCGGGCAGGTGCGCCAGCCGCTCCGGCGCGTCGTCCGGCTGCGACGGGTCGAACGGCCGGATCGCCACGAACGCGGTCAGCGGCAGGTCCAGCGCCTCGAACGACACCCGCGCGGCGTACCCCTTGATCACCCCGCGCTGCTCCAGCCGGCGGACCCGCTGGTGCACGGCCGACACCGACAGGCCCACCCGCTCGGCCAGGTCCGTGTACGACAGCCGACCGTCCCCGGTCAGCGCGGCGACAATGGCGCGGTCGATCTCCTCCACGCGCTGCACAGTAGCCGGTAAAACGCTCTCCCGCCGCACCCGGCCCGCCGTGGTGACGCTCAGCGCGCCGTCCGGTCGCGCACCGCGTCCGCGGCGTAGTTCAGCACCTCCGCCATGTCCTCCTCGTCCAGGAACGGCAGGTCGGTGAGGATGTCCGTGACGGACATGCCCTCGGCCATCATGGCCAGCAGGGTGGCCACGGGGATGCGCGACTGCCGCACGCAGGGCGCACCCCCCATGACGTCGGGGTCGGCGGTGATCCGGGGGAAGGTCACCGCGACAGGCTAGCCCTTGGCCAGCGCGCGCGAGATCACCAGCCGCTGGATCTGGTTGGTGCCCTCCACGATCTGCAGCACCTTCGCCTCACGCATGTACCGCTCGACCGGGTGGTCGGCGACGTACCCGGCGCCGCCGAGCACCTGCACCGCGTCGGTGGTCACCCGCATCGCCACGTCGGTGGCGAACAGCTTCGCCTTCGCCGCCTCGATCGAGTACGGGCGGCCCGCGTCGCGCAGCCGCGCGGCCGCAAGCGTGAGCGCCCGCGCGGCGGAGATCTGGGTGGCCGCGTCGGCCAGGTTGAACCCGAGCCCCTGGAAGTCGATGATCGCGCGGCCGAACTGGCGGCGCTCCCGGGCGTAGCCGACCGCGTAGTCCAGCGCGCCCTGGGCCAGGCCCACCGCGCACGCGGCGATGCCCAGCCGGCCGGAGTCCAGCGCCGACATGGCGATGGTGAACCCGGCGCCCTCGCCGCCGATCAGCCGCTCCGCCGGCACCCGGGCGTCGTCGAACGCGATCTGCGCGATCGGCGAGGCGTGCAGACCCATGGTGCGCTCGGCGGCCTGTGGGTGGATGCCCGGCGTGGCCCGGTCGGCCAGCAGGCAGGAGATGCCCTTCGGGCCGGGACCGCCGGTGCGGCAGAAGATGTTGTAGAAGTCGGCGACCCGGGCGTGCGTGATCCACGCCTTGGTGCCGGTGACCACGTACTCGTCGCCGTCGCGCACCGCCCGCGTGGTCAGGGCCGCCGCGTCCGAACCACCCTGCGGCTCGGAGAGACAGTACGCCCCGAGCAGTTCCCCACCGATCATGTCCGGCAGCAGTTTGCGCTGCTCGTCGGTGCCGAACTGGGCCACCGGATAGCAGGACAGCGTGTGCACGCTGACCGCCTCGGCCACCGCCAGCCACCGGCTGGCGAGGATCTCCAGCACCTGCAGGTACACCTCGTACGGCTGGGCGGCGCCGCCGTGCTCCTCGGCGTACGGCAGGCCGAGCAGCCCGGCGCGGCCCAGCGTGCGCAGCACCTCCCGGGGGAACTCGGCGCGGGTCTCGAAACCGGCGGCGGCCGGGGCCAGCTCCCGGTCGGCGAGTTCGGTGGCGAGGTCCAGCAGGTCGTGGGCCTCGTCGGTGGGCAGGATCCGGTCGACGTTCATAGCGCGATGAGCTCCGTGGGGGTGGTGTTGAGCCGTTGCCCGCCGTCCGTCGTGCAGACGACGATGTCCTCGATCCGGGCGCCGTGCCGCCCGGCGAGGTAGATCCCGGGTTCGACCGAGAAAGCCATGCCGGCCTCGAGGGGCCGGGGGTTGCCGGTCACCACGTACGGCTCCTCGTGGCCGTCGAGGCCGATGCCGTGGCCGGTGCGGTGCAGGAAGGCGTCGCCGAAACCGGCGGCGGTGATGACGTCGCGGGCGACCGCGTCGAGGGCCTCGGCGGTCACGCCCGGCGCGACGGCGGCCACGGCGGCGCGCTGCGCCTCCCACAACACCGCGTAGTAGTCGGTGAACTCGGCCGGGGCCGGGCCACCGGCCACGTACGTGCGGGTGCAGTCGGAGCGGTAGCCCGACGGCATGGTGCCGCCGATGTCGACCACCACCGGCTCGCCGACGCCGATCGGGCGGTCCGAGACACCGTGGTGCGGGCTCGCGCCGTTCGGGCCGGCGGCGACGATGACGAAGTCGACAGTGGCGTGCCCGGCGGCCCGGATCGCGGCGGCCAGGTCGGCGGCGACCTCCCGCTCGGTGCGGCCGGGACGCAGCCACTCGGCCATCCGCCGGTGCACCGCGTCGATCGCGGCGCCCGCCTCGGCCAGCGCCGCCACCTCGGCCGGCGACTTGCGGATCCGCATCTCGCGCAGCACGTCGGAGGCGAGCCGCTGGGCCGCGCCGGGCAGCGCGTCGCGCAGCGCGAGGACCTGCTGTGCCCACATCCGGTCGGCCAGCCCGACGGCACGGACCGGGCCGGGGAGCGCCGCGCGCACCAGCGGCCACGGGTCGGTGCCGTCGGCGTGGTCGACGATCCGGTACCCGGTGCCGGGCGCGGCCTCGGCGTCCGGCCGCTCCAGCACCGGCACGATCAGCGTCGGCTCACCCTCGGCGGGCAGCACCAGGCAGGTCAGCCGCTCCCCCTCGCGGGCGTCGTAGCCGGTCAGGTAGCGCAGGTCCGAGCCCGGGGTGAGCAGCAGCGCATCCAGGCCCGCCGCTGCGGCGGCGCGCTGGGCCTCGGCGAGTCGCCCGGCCGGGTACAGATCGTCGGTTCCCACAACCGAAGCTTAACGGTCGTTTGGGCCAGCGCGGGAGTCCGGTTGATGCTCGAAGCCGAGGCCCGCCGCCCGGGCCCGGCCGGCCTGCTCGGCGGCCTCCCGCGCCCGGGCCCGCGCGATGTCCGGCAGGCGACCGGCCAGGAAGTCGCGGTGCAGCAGCGCCACGATGAAGTACCGGCGCAGCCGCTCGTACGACTCCCGGAACTCCCGGCGCGCCGCCGGAGCGACAGGGGTCACAGGCACGACGGCTCGGGCTCGATCACGCCCTCCTCTACCCGCCGCTCGCGCCGATATGCGCGCGCTTGCGGGCACGAGCGACCATGGAGTGGTGATCCGCTTTCTGCTGAACCTGCTGTGGCTCGTCTTCGGCGGCGGCTTCGTCCTGGCCCTCGGCTACGGCGTCGCCGCCCTGATCTGCTTCGTCCTGGTCGTCACCATCCCCTTCGGCGTCGCCTCACTGCGCCTCGCCTCGTACTCGCTGTGGCCGTTCGGGCGCACGATCGTGCGCAAGCCGGGCGCCGGGCTTCCCTCCGGCCTGGCCAACGTGCTCTGGGTGGTGCTGGCCGGCTGGTGGCTCGCCCTGTCCCACATTCTCGCCGGCGTCGCGCTCTGCGTGACGATCATCGGTATCCCGTTCGGCGTGGCGAACTTCAAGCTGGTCCCGGCGGCGCTGTGGCCGCTCGGCCAGGAGGTCGTCGAAAACCCGTAACCCCTCCTCGCCACGCGGGTCCACCCGCCACTGGAACGCCATGGGTGTCTCCGGCCCTGTTTGACACCCATGGCGTTCCACTCTGCGACGGTTACGCGGCGAGTTGACGTTCGCACCCGAGGACGGCCGCAACGTTCTCGGCAACCGAGATCGGTGTCCCGCACCAAGGGACGGGTTGGAGATCTTGGTACGGAGTCGCCCCTCCGAGGGCCGTTTCGTACCAAGATCTCGCAGGTAACGAACGCGAGCGCCGAAGGCGCGCCGCAGCGGCCAGCTCCCCGTTCGCGGTGAGCGGCCGGCCTCACCATCCCTACAGCATCCTAGGAGGATGGGGTGTTGGCGGGCGCTGGCCGCAGGAAGGATGCGAATGCGGCTCGCACCAACGCCTCGCTGGCTAGCGTCGAAGGCGTGCGGGACGGGGTGATCGAGACGCTGAAGGCGGACCCGGCGATGTCGGGACTGCGCCGGTCGCTGGACTTCTACCACGGCGACCCGGCGCGCGACGCCGCGCTCGACCGGTTCTACGCCCCGCTCGTGCACGCCGGTGACCTGGTCTTCGACGTCGGCGCGCACGTGGGCGACCGGCTCGGCAGCTTCCGCCGGCTCGGCGCGACGGTGGTGGCCGTCGAGCCGCAGCCGCTGTGCGCGCGGGCGCTGCGCGAGCTGTACGCGGACGACGGCGCGGTGACTGTGGTCGAGGCGGCGTGCGGGCGTACCGCCGGGCCGGTGCGACTGCACGTGAACTCGGCCAACCCGACGGTCTCCACCGCCTCCCCCGGGTTCGTCCGCGCCGCCGACGGCGCGCCCGGCTGGGCGGGCGAGACCTGGGACGCACAGATCGAGGTGCCCGGCACCACGCTCGACGCGCTGATGGCCGCGTACGGCGTGCCGGCGTTCGTGAAGATCGACGTGGAGGGTTTCGAGGACGCCGTGCTGGCCGGGCTGAGCCGGCCGGTCCCGGCGTTGTCGTTCGAGTTCACCACCATCGCCCGGGTGGCGGCGGCACGCTGCCTGGACCGGCTCACCGCGCTGGGCTTCACCCGCTTCACCGCGGCGATCGGCGACGAGACGACGTTCGCGCTGCCGGGCTGGCGGCCGGCCGCCGAGGTGGCCGCGTACCTGGGGACGCTGCCGGACGAGGCCAACTCCGGCGACGTGTACGCCCGCCCCTGAACCTCCACTTCGGACCGGCGACGGACGGGCCGGAAGGTATCGACCCTGCTCATCGCGCGAATCGGTGCAGGCGCTGCCCCGGCACTTTTTTCACGGCTCGAACTTAGCTGTACATCGTTACCCATCTGTGATTGACGTGACCCGCGCCACTTGGGTTGACTGCCACGGAACCGCTTCCGCAACCGGTTCCGAAACATCCCGCTCATCCCTTCGACCCGGGAGCGCCACGTGCCGATCACGATCGCCGACGTCGCCGCCCGCGCCGGGGTGAGCAAGACGACGGTGTCCCGGGTCCTGAACGGCAAGGGCGAGGTGCACCTGCGCACCGCCGACCGGGTCCGCGCCGTGATCAACGACCTCGGCTACGTGCCGAGCGCCCGCGCGGTCGGGCTGGCCCGGGGGCGTACCCGGGTGGTCGGCATGCTGGTGCCGGCGCTGACCTGGCCCTGGATGGGCGAGGTGCTCCAGGGCGCGGCCGACGTGGTCGAAGCCGCCGGCTACGGCATGCTGCTGTTCACCTGCACCCACGGCGACGAGTCGATGCGCCGCTTCGCCTCCCAGGTGTCGGCCAAGTCGTTCGACGGACTGCTCGTGGTCGAACCCGAGGGGACGCTCGACTACATCACCGAGCTGCACCGGCGCGGCCTGCCGGTCATCCTCATCGACGACCGGGGACACCAGCCCGGCTTCCCGTCCGTGCGCACCACGAACGAAGCGGGGGCGCGGGCCGCCGCGACGCACCTGCTGGCGCTCGGACGGCGGCGGCCGCTCGTCGTCACCGGCCTGCGCCGGTTCGGCTGCACCCGGGAACGGCTCGCCGGGTTCGCCGGCGCGTACGCCGAAGCCGGCCTGGCGATCGACCCGGGCCGGGTGGTCGAGGGTGACTTCACGTTCGAGTGCGGGCGCGCGGCGGTGCGGCGGCTGCTCGCCGACGGCGTACCCTTCGACGCCGTCTTCGCCCACAACGACCTGTCGGCCGCCGGCGCGCTGCAGGCGCTGCGCGACGCCGGGCGGCGCGTCCCGCAGGACGTCGCGGTGGTCGGCTTCGACGACCTGCCGCTGGCCGGGCACACCCACCCGCCGCTGAGCTCCGTGCGCCAACCGCTGCGGGAGATGGGTACGGCCGCCGCCCGGCTGCTCATCGCCCACCTCGCCGGCACCCCGCTGCCGGAGGGCCCGACCGTCATCCCCACCGGCTTCACCACCCGCGACTCGACCGGCGTCACCTGACCCACCCCGCCGTACCCGGCGACCACGCCGGCGGGCCCGCCCGCCGGTGGCTCCACCGCACACCCTCCATCCACCACATCCCGCCCGAGGAATGCGGGACCACCGAGGGAGACCTCCATGAGAAGACGGCAACTCCTCGCCCTCGCGCTGGCCGGCGCGATGGTCACCACCGCCGCCGCGTGCGGCGACAGCCCGAACGCGAACAAGAAGAGCGGCCAGGCCGCGACGGTGCTGAGCGTCGGCATGCCCAACGGCCCGCAGGCCGAGAACAACAACCCGTTCCTCACCACCTCGGCCGCCGCCTCGCTTGGTTACCGGTGGCAGATCTACGAGCCGCTGATGATGTGGAACCCGGTGAAGCCGGCCGAGCCGTTCAAGCCGTGGCTGGCCACCAAGGCCGAGTGGTCGTCGGACTACAAGTCGGTGAAGGTGACCATCCGCGAGAACGCGACCTGGTCGGACGGGCAGAAGGTCACCGCCGAGGACGTCGCGTTCACCTACAACCTGGTGAAGAAGTTCCCCGCCATCAACGACCAGGGCGTGCCGTACACCGACGCCGTCGCCAGCGGCAACGAGGTCACCATCTCGATGGCCAGCCCGCAGTTCGTCAACCAGCAGAAGGTGCTGTGGCGGGTGCCGATCGTGCCCAAGCACCTGTGGGAGAAGATCGCCGACCCGGCCAGCGACCCGGTGAAGCAGCCGGTCGGCAGCGGCCCGTACACGCTCAAGTCGTTCACCCCGGCGAGCATGACGCTGGCGGTACGCGAGAGCGGCTACTGGCAGGACCTGCCGAAGGTGAAGGAGTTGCGGTACACCTCGTACACCGACAACAGCGCGCAGACCACCGCGCTGGCCAACGGCGAGGCGGAGTGGAGCTTCGTCTTCATCCCGAACTACCAGACCGTGTTCGTGGCCAAGGACCAGAAGAACCACAAGATGTGGGCGCCCCCGGTGCTCGGCATCCACGGTCTCTACCTGAACACCACGAAGAAGCCGTTCGACGACCCGACGCTGCGCAAGGCCATGAACATGGTGATCGACCGGGCGGACATCTTCACCACCGCCGAGGCCGGCTACTTCCACCCCGAGGTCAAGAGCGTGACCGGCCTGCCCAGCCCGGCCGGTGACTCGTTCATCGCGCCCGAGTACAAGGGCCAGGAGCACAAGGTCGACGTCGAGGGCGCCAAGGCGCTGCTCACCGGCGCCGGCTACAAGCTGGACGGCAACACGCTGAAGGACCGCAGCGGCAAGGCCGTCACGATCCGGCTGACCGACCCGGCCGGCTGGTCGGACTACCAGACCAGCCTGGAGATCGTGAAGGGCAACCTGGCGAAGATCGGCATCGCGGCGACCATCGACAAGGCCAACCAGGACGCCTGGTTCCGCAACGTCGAGCAGGGCAACTTCGAGGCCACGTTCCGGTGGACCGAGAGCGGCGCCACGCCGTACGACATCTACCGGACCATCATGGACGGCCGCGTGCTCAAGCCGATCGGCACCGCCTCCCCGGCGGGCAACTTCGGCCGGTTCGACAGCAAGGAGGCCACCGACGCGCTGGTGTCGTACGCCAACGCCACCGACGACGCCACCCGCGCCACCGCGCTGGCCACGCTGCAGAAGATCTTCGTCGAGCAGATGCCGATGATCCCGGTCGGCGCGGACAACATCGGCGGCGCGTACAGCACGAAGAACTGGGTCGGCTGGCCGGACGACTCGAACCCGTACGGCGCGCTCCAGCCCACCCAGCCCAACGCGGTGGACGTGGTGCTGCACCTCAAGCCGGCCAACGGCTGACCCGGCGCCGCCGGCCCGGCCCCGATCGCCCGGCCGGGCCGGCGGCGCCCGCCCCTCGCTACCGGCAACCCCAGACAGGAATTCGGCATGACGTTGACCGAGAGCGCACCGGCGCCGGCCGACGAGGTGGTGCTGGAGGCCGTCGGCCTGACCAAGCACTTCCCCGTCCGCCGGCGGCTGCGTGACCTTCTCTCCCGGACCCCGGCGGTGGTGCACGCCGTCGACGACGTATCGATCGAGTTGCGCCGTGGCCGGGTGACCGCGCTGGTCGGCGAGTCCGGCTCCGGCAAGTCCACAGTCGCCCGGCTGCTGGCCCAGCTCTACCCGCGCACCGGCGGCGACATCCGGCTGCACGGCCGCTCGACCCGGGTACGCGGCGGACGCCGGTTCCGGGCGTACGTGCGGCGGGTGCAGCTGATCCTGCAGGACCCGTTCGCCTCGCTGAACCCGGTGCACACGGTCCGCTACCACCTGACCCGGTCGCTGCGCATCCACGGCAACGCCGGGACCGGGCCGGACGGGCTGGACAAGGCGCTGGCCGACCTGCTGACCCGGGTCAGCCTGACCCCGCCGGAGCGCTACCTCGACGCGTTCCCGCACGAGCTGTCCGGCGGGCAGCGCCAGCGCGTCGCGATCGCGCGGGCGCTCGGCGCGGACCCGGAGGTGCTGCTCGCCGACGAGCCGGTGTCGATGCTGGACGTGTCGATCCGCCTGGGCGTGCTCAACCTGCTGCAGGACCTCAAGGACCGGCTCGACCTGGCGATCCTCTACATCACCCACGACATCGCCTCGGCCCGCTACTTCGCCGACGAGACGATCGTCATGTACGCCGGGCGGATGGTCGAGGGCGGCGACAGCGAGACGGTCACCCAGCGGCCGGCGCACCCGTACACCCGGTTGCTGATCGAATCGGCGCCGGACCCGGAGCGGATCACCGGCGCGGGCGGCGACGGCGCGGCGGCGGGCGAGCGGGGCCACGGCGAGCCGCCGAGCCTGATCCGCCCGCCGGCCGGCTGCCGGTTCCACCCGCGCTGCCCGGCTGCCATGCCGCGCTGCGCCACCGACCTGCCGCCGCCGATCCCGGTCGACGACGCGCCCGGGCACTGGGCCGCGTGCTGGCTGTTCGACGCCGAGACCGTCACGGCGGAGAAGGCGGAGAACGCGGAGAACGCGGAGCAGGCCGGAACGGAGACGGCCCGGTGAGGTTCCTGCTGCAACGGGTGGCCTTCTACCTGTTCACCGCCTGGGCGGCGATCACGCTGAACTTCTTCATCCCGCGGATGGTGCCGGGCGACCCGGTCCAGTCGCTGATCTCCCGCAACCAGGGCCGGATCAGCGCCGACGCGATCGCGTCGCTGCGGGTGCTGTTCGGGCTGGACTCCGACCGCTCGCTGTGGGAGCAGTACGTCGCCTACTGGGGACAGCTGCTGCGCGGCGACCTGGGACTGTCGTTCACGTTCTTCCCCGCGCCGGTGTCGGAGGTGATCGGCAGCAGCCTGCCGTGGACGGTGGGCCTGGTCGGCGTCACCACGATCGTCAGCTTCCTGCTCGGCACCGCGCTCGGCGTCGGCGCGGGCTGGCGGCGCGGCTCCTGGATCGACGGACTGCTGCCGGCCACCACGTTCCTGTCCTCGATCCCGTACTTCTGGCTGGGCCTGGTCGCGATCGCGTTGTTCGCCGGGCCGGGCAGCTTCTTCCCGTCCTCCGGCGGCTACGAGCCGGGCCTGGTGCCGGCGTTCGACGCGTACTTCATCCCGAGCGCGCTGCAGCACAGCATCCTGCCCGCGGCGACCATCCTGGTGTCGTCGATGAGCGGCTGGATCCTCAGCATGCGCAACATGATGGTGACTGTCGCCAGCGAGGACTACATCACCGTGGCGCACGCCAAGGGGCTGTCCGAGCGCCGGGTGGCGCTCAGCTACGCCGCCCGCAACGCGCTGCTGCCGAACGTGTCCGGGTTCGCGTTGTCGCTCGGTTTCATCGTCGGCGGCACGCTGCTCGTGGAGATCGTCTTCTCGTACCCGGGTCTGGGGTTCCAGCTCTTCCAGGCCGTCGGGTCGAAGGACTACCCGCTCATGCAGGGCATCTTCCTGATCATCACGATCTCGGTGCTGGTGGCGAACCTGCTCGCCGACGTGGCGTACCTGCTCCTCGACCCGCGGACCCGAAAGAGCTGAGCGATGACACTCTCCCCGTCCAGCATCGAGCAGGTCATCCCCGGCCAGGGCGCGATGGCGCAGCCCTCGGCCCGGGCCCGCCGCCGCCGGTTCCGCTTCGTCGCCAACGGCAAGGCCGCGACCGGCCTGGCCGTCCTCGGGGTGTACGTGCTCCTGGCGGTGATCGGACCGTGGATCGCGCCGTACGACCCGGACGCGCGCAGCGCCGACGTGCTGCAGGCCCCCTCGGCCCGGCACTGGTTCGGCACCACCCACCTCGGGCAGGACATCTTCAGCCAGATCCTGGTCGGCGCGCGCAGCGTGATGGTGGTGGGCCTGACCGCCGGCGTGCTCGCCACGATCCTGTCCATCCTGATCGGCGTGACCGCCGGTTACCTGGGCGGCGCGGCCGACGAGGGCCTGTCGGCGGTGTCGAACGTGTTCCTGGTGATCCCGGCGCTGCCGCTGATCATCATCGTCACGTCCCTTGTCGACCAGGCCAGCGACACGCTCGTGGCGCTCATCATCGGCCTCACGTCGTGGGCCTGGGGCGCCCGGGTGCTGCGCGCCCAGACGCTGTCGTTGCGCCGCCGCGACTACGTCGAGGCGGCGCGGGCCACCGGCGAGCGGACCTGGCGGATCATCGGCTTCGAGATCCTGCCCAATCTGACCGCGATCATCGCCTCCGGCTTCGTCGGCACCGTCATCTTCGCGGTCATGTCGGAGATCACCCTGGCGTTCATCGGCGTCTCGTCGGTCTCGTCGTGGAACTGGGGCACGATCCTGTTCTGGGCGCAGGGACAGCAGGCCCTCGCGCAGGGCGCCTGGTGGTGGTTCGTGCCGGCCGGGCTGGCCATCGCGCTGCTCGGCACCGCGCTCGCGCTGATCAACTTCGGGATCGACGAGTTCGTCAGTCCCCGGCTGCGCACCGGCGGCCGGACCCGGATCCGGACCGCCGACGGCCGGACCGTCGCGATGCGCGTCGGGTTCACCCCGGTGCTCGCGCCGAACCCGGCGCCGGTCCCGATGCAGCGGCCGGCGGACCCCACCCGAGAGGACGCGACCTCATGAGCGACCAGGTGCTCCAGATCCGCGGGCTGTGCGTCGACTACGGCGTCGGCGCGGACGCGGTCCGCGCGGTCCGCGACGTCGACCTGACACTGCACCGCGGCGAGGTGCTCGGGCTGGCCGGGGAGAGCGGCAGCGGCAAGTCCACCCTGGCCTACGGGCTGACTCGGCTGCTGCCCCCGCCCGGCGTGGTCAGCGGCGGCCAGGTCATCTACCACCCGGCCGACGGCCCGCCGGTCGACGTGCTCACGCTCAGCCCGGCGAAGCTGCGCGAGTTCCGCTGGGCGGAGACGTCGATCGTGTTCCAGGGCGCGATGAACTCGCTGAACCCGGTGCACAAGGTCTCCACCCAGCTGCTCGACGTGATCCGGGCCCACGAGCCGAAGAGCACGGCGGCGAGCCGGCTGGCCCGGGCGAAGGAGCTGCTGCGCCTGGTCGGCATCTCCGCCGACCGGCTGGACAGCTACCCGCACCAGCTCTCCGGCGGCATGCGGCAACGCGTCATGATCGCGATGGCGCTGGCGCTGGAGCCGCAGGTGGTCATCATGGACGAGCCGACCACCGCGCTGGACGTGGTGATGCAGCGGCAGATCCTCGGCCAGCTCGCCGAGCTGCGCGAACGCCTCGGCTTCGCGGTGCTGTTCATCACCCACGACCTGTCGCTGCTTGTCGAGTTCTCCGACCGGATCGCGATCATGTACGGCGGCCGGATCGTCGAGGAGGCGCCCGCCGCCCGGCTGTACGTCGAGCCGCTGCACCCGTACACCGAGGGGTTGCTGCACTCGTTCCCGGCGCTGCACGGTCCGCGCCGGGAGCTGACCGGCATCCCCGGCTCCCCGCCGGACCTGCGCGCCATGCCGTCCGGCTGCGCGTTCCACCCCCGCTGCCCGAAGGCGTTCGACGGGTGCGACGAGCAGGTGCCGGTGCTCGGCGCGCCGTACGTCGACGACCCGGCGCGGGCCGTCGCGTGCCGGCTGCACCCGGCCGTCGCGCCCCTGTCCCGCTGACCCGCCCGACACCACCACCCGCTACCCGCGAGGAGAGCCATGGACACCGACCTCACCCGCCCGTCGTCAGTCGCCGGTCCGGATCCGATCGACACGCTGCCGCCGACCTTCCGGTGGGGGGTGGCGACGTCGTCGTACCAGATCGAGGGCGCGGTGGCCTCCGACGGCCGCACGCCGTCCATCTGGGACACGTTCTGCCGGGTGCCGGGCGCGGTGGCGAACGGCGACAACGGCGACGTGGCCTGCGACCACTACCACCGGATGCCGCAGGACGTCGCGCTCATCGCCGACCTGGGGCTGGACACGTACCGGTTCTCGGTGGCCTGGCCGCGGGTGCAGCCGGGCGGGCGCGGCCCGGCGAACGTGGCCGGGCTGGCCTTCTACGACCGGCTGGTGGACGAGCTGCTCGGCCGCGACGTCGAGCCGTGGGTGACGCTGTACCACTGGGACCTGCCGCAGGAGCTGGAGGACGCGGGCGGCTGGCCGAACCGGGACACCGCGTACCGGTTCGCCGACTACGCCGAGCTGGTCTTCGCCGCGCTCGGCGACCGGGTCCGCACCTGGACCACGCTCAACGAGCCGTGGTGCTCGGCGATGCTCGGGTACGCCTACGGCGACCATGCCCCCGGCCGGCGGAACCTGGGTGACGGCATCGCCGCGGCGCACCACCTGCTGCTCGGGCACGGGCTGGCGACGCGGCGGCTGCGCGAGGCGGCCTCGGCGCCGATCGAGCTGGGCCTCACGCTGAACCTGGCCACCGCCGACCCGGCGACCGACAGCGCCGCCGACCGGGACGCGGCGCGGGCCGCCGACGGGCTGGGCAACCGGCTCTACCTGGACCCGGTGCTGCGCGGGGAGTACCCGCAGGACGTGATCGCGGACCTGGCCGCCGAGGGCGTGCGGATTCCGGTGGAGGACGGCGACCTGGACGTCATCGCCACCCCGATCGACGTGCTCGGCGTGAACTTCTACTTCGGGCAGCTGCACTCCGGCGTGGACGAGCAGGGCCGCGACCGCGACGACGACGGCAAGCCGGTACGCCGGGTGGTCCGGCGTGACCTGCCGCGTACCGCGATGGACTGGGAGATCGTGCCGGAGTCCTTCACCGACCTGCTGGTGCGGCTGCACCGCGACTACCCGGGCACGCCCATGGTGATCACCGAGAACGGCGCGGCGTTCGACGACGAGCCGGACGCAGACGGGTTCGTCGCCGACGACGACCGGGTCGGCTACCTCGCCGAGCACCTGCGGGCGGTGGCCCGGGCCCGGGCGGCCGGGGCCGACGTGCGCGGCTACTTCGCCTGGTCGCTGCTGGACAACTTCGAGTGGGCGTACGGCTACGACAAGCGGTTCGGCATCGTCCGGGTCGACTACGACACGCAGCGCCGCATCCCCAAGCGCAGCGCGCTGTGGTACCGGGACACCGTGCGGCGGGTACGCGGCCGGCGCTGACGCCGGCGTGGGGGCCGGGCCGGTCAGTGACGGCGGGCCGGCCCCCACGCCGGGGACGGGCGGGCGGCCGGGTCGCGGGGCACGCCGCCGTCGCGCAGCAGCCGGGTCATCGGCAGGGTGGCCGCGCCCATCGCGACCGCGTCCGGTCCGAGCCGGCACAGCTCGATCGAGGTCTGCGCGTACGGCTGGCGCAGCGCGTGCCGCGCGGTGGCCTCGCGGATCGCGGGCAGGTGCCGCTCGCCCAGGGCCAGCCCGGCCCAGCCGCCGAGCACCACCCGCTCCGGGTTGAACAGGTTCACCAGGTTCGCCACCCCGGCGCCCAGGTAGCCGACCGTCTCGTCGATCACCTTCGCGGCGGTGCCGCTGGTTGACCGGAGCAGCTCACCGAAGGCGGTCTCCTCGTCCGCGCCCGGCGCCGGGCGGCCCCGGTTGGCCTGGCGGAACCGGTCCAGCACCGCCTCCGCGCCGACGTACGCCTCCAGGCAGCCGAGGTTGCCGCAGCGGCAGCGGCGGCCCCCGTACACGATGGTGGTGTGGCCCCACTCCCCGGCGCTGCTGTGCGCGCCGCGGTAGCCGACGCCGTCGGCGACCACGCTCGCGCCGACGCCGGAGCCGACCAGCGCGACCACCGCGTGCCGGACGCCGCGGCCGGCGCCGAACCACATCTCGGCCTGGCCGAGCGTCTTCGCGCCGTTGTCCACGTGCACCGGCACGTCGGCGCGCAGCATCGCGCCGAGCGGGACGCCGTCCCAGCCGAGTGTCTGGGCGTGCACCACGGCGTCGGCGGTGCGCTCGACCGTGCCGGCGACGGCGACGCCGAAGCCGAGCACCGCGGCCGGGTCGACGCCCGCCTGTTCGGTCACCGCGGCGAGGCCGTGCCGCAGGTGGGCGGCGACCCGCTCGGGGTCGGGCCCGGTCGCGGCGATCGGGTACTCGGCCTTGGCCAGCGCGGTCATGCTCAGGTCGAACAGCTCGACCTGGACGCGGGTTTCGCCGACGTCGGCGCCGACCAGGTAGCCGTAGCCGGGGGCGACGCGCAGCAGCACGCGGGGACGGCCGCCGTCGGACTCGACCGAGCCGGCCTCCTCGACCAGGCCCTCGTTGATCATTTCGCCGACCAGGTTGCTGACGCTGGCCAGGCTGAGCGCTGTGGACTGGCCCAGCTCGTGCCGGCTGAGCGGGCCGTCCAGCCAGATCCGGGTCAGCAGCACCGACCGGTTGGCCCGGCGCATGTCGCGCACCGTGGTGCGTCTGGCGTCCACGTCCGCCGCCGTCCCTTCCCGGCCGCCCACGGCGACCTGCGTTCATCTGCGTTCACGCCGTGAACCAAGCGGTGACAGCGTACTGCGCATTTACACTTAACAAAGTTAACTGATAACCTCCGGCGCATCGATGAGGAGGTATGTCAATGCGACTCGGACGCGGGATGACCGCACTGCTCGGTGGCGTCGCGCTGCTCGCCGCCACCGCCGCCCTGCCCGCCACCGCCGCCACCACGACCGGCGCCGTCGGCGCGCTCGTCGCGTGCGACGCGCCGGCCTGGGCCGAGGGCGTCACCTGGACCGCCGGCAGCCGGGCGACCTACGGCGGCCGGCTGTACCAGGCGCTCGTCACACACACCCCGCCGGCCGGCGCGGGCTGGAACCCGGCCGCCGTACCGGCGCTCTGGACCGACCTCGGCGCCTGCACCGGCGGCACGCCGTCGCCGAGCCCCACCACCCGCCCGCCGTCGCCTTCCCCTTCCGCCTCCACCTCCCCTTCCCCGACCCGGACGCCTACCCCCACGCCCACGGTGTCGTCCAGCCCGACCACCCCGGGCGGGGACACCTGCGCGCTGCGGTCCCGGCCGTCCGGGAAGGTGCTGCAGGGCTACTGGGAGAACTGGGACGGCGCCGCCAACGGCGTACACCCCGGCCTCGGCTGGATCCCGATCACCGACTCCCGGATCACCGGACACGGCTACAACGTGGTGACCGCCGCGTTCCCGGTCATCCGCGCCGACGGCACCGTGCTCTGGGAGGACGGCATGGACGCCGGCGTCAAGGTGCCCACCCCGGCCCAGGTGTGCCAGGCCAAGGCCGCCGGACTCACCGTGCTGCTGTCCATCGGCGGCGCCACCGCCGGCATCGACCTCAGCTCCAGCGCCGTCGCCGACCGGTTCGTCGCCACCGTCGTGCCGATCCTCAAGCGGCACAACTTCGACGGCATCGACATCGACATCGAGACCGGCCTCACCGGCAGCGGGAACATCAACCAGCTCTCCCCCTCGCAGGCCAACCTGATCCGGATCATCGACGGGGTGCTGGCCCAGATGCCGGCCGGGTTCGGGCTCACCATGGCGCCGGAGACCGCGTACGTCACCGGCGGCAGCGTCACCTACGGCTCGATCTGGGGCGCGTACCTGCCGATCGTCAAGAAGTACGCCGACAACGGGCGGCTCTGGTGGCTGAACATGCAGTACTACAACGGCTCGATGTACGGCTGCGCCGGTGACTCGTACCCGGCCGGCACCGTCGCCGGTTTCGTCGCGCAGACCAACTGCCTCGACGCCGGCCTGGTCATCCAGGGCACCACCATCCGCGTACCGCTGGACCGGCAGGTCCCCGGGCTGCCCGCGCAGGTCGGCGCCGGCGGCGGGTACATGAGCCCGGCGCTGGTGGCCCAGGCGTGGAACACCTACCAGGGCCGGCTGAAGGGCCTGATGACCTGGTCGGTGAACTGGGACGGATCGAAGGGCTGGACGTTCGGCGACAACGTCCGCTCCCTGCAGGGCCGCTGACCCGGTGGGGCTCCGCGTTCCACCCCCGGCGCGGAGCCCTGCCGCTGGCGCGGGTTGCGAGACCCTGCGAGGCTGGCGCTCGTGTATGACTACGACCTGCTGGTGCTGGGCTCCGGACCGAGTGGACAGAAGGCGGCGATCGCCGCTGCCAAGCTGGGCCGCCGCGTCGCCATCGTCGATCGCCGCGACATGCTCGGCGGAGTGTGCATCAACACCGGCACCGTGCCCTCGAAGACGCTGCGTGAAGCGGTCCTCTACCTGACCGGGCTGAGCCAGCGCGACCTCTACGGCAGCAGCTACCGGGTCAAGGAGGACATCACCGTCGCCGACCTGGCCGCCCGCACCCAGCACGTGATCACCCGGCAGACCGACGTGATCCGCGACCAGCTGGCCCGCAACAAGGTCGCGCTGATCACCGGCACCGGCCGGTTCGCCGACGCCCACTCCGTCTGGGTGGACGCCGGCTCCGGCCGGGAGACCCGGATCAGCTTCGACAAGGCGGTCGTCGCCGCCGGCACCCGCCCGGCCCGACCGGACAGCGTCGACTTCGACGACCGGACCATCGTCGACTCCGACGGCGTGATCAACCTGCAGGCCGTCCCGCGAAGCATGGTCGTGGTCGGCGCCGGGGTGATCGGCATGGAGTACGCCTCGCTGTTCGCCGCGCTCGGCACCAAGGTGACGGTGGTCGAGCGCCGCCCCCGGATGCTCGACTTCTGCGACGAGGAGATCGTCGAGTCGCTGAAGTACCACCTGCGGGACCTGTCGGTGACCTTCCGCTTCGGCGAGGAGGTGGCCGCCGTGGAAAAACACCGCACCGCAGCGCTCTGCGTCCTGCGCAGCGGCAAGAAGATCGTCGCGGACACGGTGATGTACTCGGCCGGGCGGCAGGGACAGACCGACGACCTCGCGCTGGACGCGGCCGGGCTCACCGCGGATCACCGCGGCCGGATCGCGGTCGACGCGAACTACCGCACCGCCGTCGAGAACATCTACGCGGTGGGCGACGTGATCGGCTTCCCCGCGCTGGCGTCCACGTCGATGGAGCAGGGCCGGCTGGCCGCCCAGCACGCCTGCGGCGAACCGGCCCGCGGCATGTCCGACCTGCAGCCGATCGGCATCTACACCATTCCGGAGATCAGCTTCGTCGGGAAGACCGAGGAGGAGCTGACCGAGGCGTCCACCCCGTTCGAGGTGGGCATCGCCCGCTACCGGGAACTGGCCCGGGGACAGATCGTCGGCGACTCGTACGGGATGCTGAAACTGCTCGTCTCACCCGAGGACGGACGGCTGCTCGGCGTGCACGTGTTCGGCACCGGCGCCACCGAGATCGTCCACATCGGGCAGGCGGTGATGGGCTGCGGCGGCACCGTCGACTACCTGCTGGACGCGGTGTTCAACTACCCGACCCTCGCCGAGGCGTACAAGGTGGCCGCCCTGGACGCCGCCAACAAGATCCGCAACATAACCCGGATCAACGACTGACCCCTGCTGCCCCGCCCTCCACCCCGTTGATCTTGCACTTGCTGCCCCGGGAGCGCCCGTTATGACCGCTGTGCCCGGGCCGCAAGTGCAAGATCGACGAGGAAGGGAGGGGCGCGGGAGGGGTCAGCGGCCTGCGGCGTAGCCCTGGGCGCCTCGGGGGTTCGCCGCCGCGGAGAGGACTCCGGTGCTCGGGTCACGGGTCACGGCGCACATGCGGCCCAGGCTCCACGGGTCGGACAGGCGGACTGTGTGACCGCGCTCGCGCAGGCCGGACAGGACGTCCGGGTCGATCCGGTCCTCCAGCACCAGCACGCCGGGCTCGACCTCGCGCGGGTAGAACGACGCCGGGAAGCTCGTCGTGTGCCAGGTGGGGGCGTCGATCGCCTCCTGCAGGTCCTGCCCGCCGGCCAGGTGCCGCAGCAGGAACAGCAGCTGCCACTGGTCCTGCTGGTCGCCACCGGGCGTCCCGCAGGCCATCACCGGCTCGCCGTCGCGCAGCACGAGCGTCGGGCTGAGCGTGGTACGCGGACGCCGCCCCGGCCGCAGCGTCGAGGCGAGCCCCTCCTCCAGCCAGCACATCTGCAACCGGCTGCCCAGCGGGAAACCCAGCTCCGGAATGGTGGGTGAACTCTGCAGCCAGCCGCCGCTGGGCGTGGCGGAGATGATGTTTCCCCACCGGTCCACCACGTCGACGTGGCAGGTGTCGCCGCGGGTCACGCCGTCGGCGCGTACCGTCGGTTCGCCGGTGCTCGGGTCCTGCGGGACGGCCCGCCGGTCCGCGTCGGCCCGCAGGTGCGACGGCAGCCGGGGCGGGCTGCCCGCCGGGCTGCCGGGACGCAGCGACGTGTCGGCGCGGTCGCCGATCAGCGCGGCCCGCGAACGGGCGTAGCCGGCCGACAGCAGCGCGGAACCCGGCACGTCGGTGTCGCCGTACCACGCCTCCCGGTCGGCGAAGGCGAGCTTCAGCGCCTCGGCCTGCGCGTGGATGCCGTCCAAGCTGGACGGATCGTAGACCGCCGGGTCGTCGAGCGCGTCCAGGACGGCCAGGGTCTGCAGCAGCACCGGGCCCTGCCCCCAGAAGCCGGTCTTGGCGATCGTGTGCCCGCGCCAGTCCAGCGTGACCGGCGCCTCCCAGGTGGCCGAGAACCCGGCCAGGTCGTCGCCGGTGACCAGCCCGGCGTGGGCGCGCCCGCTGGAGTCGCGGAACGGCAGCCGGCTGAAACGGTCGATCGCCTCGGCGACGAAACCCTCCCGCCAGGCGCGCCGGGCCGCCTCGATCTGCGCCTCCCGGTCCGCACCGGCGGCCCGTCCGGCGTGGACGAGGCGGCGCAGCGTGTCCGCGTACGCCGGGTTGGTGATCATCTCCCCCGGCGCGGGTGGGCGGCCGTCGCGCAGCCAGAGCCGCGCGGACGTCGGCCAGTGGTCGGTGAACAGCGACCGGACCCGCGCGACTGTCTGCCCGGCGGCGCCGACCAGCGGGTGGCCGGCGGCGGCGTAGCCGATCGCCGGTTCCAGCACCTCGGCGAGCGTGCGGGTGCCGTGGTCGCGCAGCAACAGCAGCCACGCGTCGACAGCGCCGGGCACCACGGCGGCGAGCGGGCCGGCGCCGGGCACGAGGTCCAGGCCCAGCGACCGGAAGTGCGCGACGGTGGCGGCGGCCGGGGCCGGACCTTGGCCGCACAGCACCCGCGGCGCCGGGTCGGCGGCGGTGGCGAGGATCGCCGGCACCTCGCCGGCCGGGCCGTTGAGGTGCGGCTCCACGACGTGCAGCACGAACCCGGCCGCGACGGCGGCGTCGAACGCGTTGCCGCCGCGCTCCAGCACGCCCATCGCGGACTGGCTGGCCAGCCAGTGCGTGGACGAGACCATGCCGAACGTGCCGCGCAACGTCGGCCGGGTGGTGAACGTCATCGGCGGTGAGCCTACGCCGTGCCGGCGACGTCGGCGCGGTCCGTCGCGCCGCCCTCCTCCCCCGGGCTGCCGTCGCGCTCGCCGTCTAGCGGGAACAGGCACGCGGCCTCGTGGCCCGGACCCACCTCGGCCAACGCCGGATCGGTCTCGGCGCACGCGGGGCGGGCCTGGGGGCATCGGGTACGGAAGCGGCAGCCGCTCGGCGGGTCCACCGGGCTGGGGATGTCGCCGGTGAGCACGATGCGGCGGCGCTGCCGCTCGACCCGGGGATCGGCCACCGGCACCGCCGACAGCAACGCCGCCGTGTAGGGGTGCGCCGGACGTCGGTAGATCCGCTCCGGTGGGCCGGTCTCCACGATGCGGCCCAGGTACATGACCGCGATCCGGTCGCTCATGTGCTCCACGGCGGCCAGGTCGTGCGCGATGAACAGGTAGGTCAGCCCGAGGTCGCGTTGCAGGCGCCGCAGCAGGTTCATGATCTGCGCCTGGACGCTCAGGTCCAGCGAGGCGATCGGCTCGTCCAGGACGATCAGATCCGGCTCGCCGGCCAGCGCCCGCGCCACGCCGACGCGCTGGCGCTGGCCGCCGGACAGCTCGTGCGGATGCCGGCCGGCCGTGTCGGCGCGCAGGCCGACCAGGTCCAGCAGTTCGGCCACCCGCTCCCGCCGGGCGGTGCGGGACGCGGCGAGCCGGTGCACGACAAGAGGTTCGGCGATGCTGTCGCCGACGGTGCGGCGCGGGTCCAGCGACGCCTGCGGGTCCTGGAACACCATCGCCACGTGGCGGCGCGTCGCGCGCAGGCGGCGCCGGGACCAGCGGGTCACGTCCGCGCCCGCCACCCAGACCCGCCCGGCACTCGGGTCGACCAGCCGCAGCAGCGCCAGCCCGGCGGTGGACTTGCCGCTGCCCGACTCGCCGACCAGCCCGAGCGTCTCGCCCCGGTGCACGGCGAGCGTGACGCCGTCGACGGCGCGGACCGTTCCGGCCGGGGTCGGGAAGTGCACCGCGAGGTCGTCCAGCTCGGCGATCACGTCGGGGGTGTCGTCGCTCATCCGGCCTCTCCACGGTAGAAGGTGCGGACCGTGTGCCCGTCGCCGACCGGCGTCAGCGGTGGCAGCTCGTGCTCGCAGCGCGGGTCCGCGCGAACCGGGCAGCGCGGCCAGAACGCGCAGCCGGCCGGCAGGTCCAGCGGGCTCGGCGGCGCGCCGGGGATGGCGACCAGGTCCTCGCCGCGCCGGGACGGGTCGGGCCGCGCCGCCAGCAGCGCCCGGGTGTACGGGTGCGTGGGCGTGTCGAACACCGCGTCGACCGGACCCTGCTCGACGATGCGTCCCCCGTACATGACCGCGACGGTGTCGGCGATGCCGGCGACCACGCCCAGGTCGTGGGTGACCCAGACGACTGCGGTGCCCAGCCGCGCCTGCAGGTCGGCGACCAGCTCGATGATCTGCGCCTGGGTGGTGACGTCCAGCGCGGTGGTCGGCTCGTCGGCGATCAGCAGGTCCGGCTCGCACGCCAGCGCCATGGCGATGGCGACGCGCTGGCGCATGCCGCCGGAGAACTGGTGCGGGTACGCGTCGACGCGCCGCGCGGCCGACGGGATGCCGACCAGCTCCAGCAGCTCCACCGCCCGGTCGCGGGCGGCGCGGCGGGTCAGCCCGAGGTGCTCCTCGGCCGCCTCGGTGACCTGCCGGCCCACCGGCAGCACCGGGTTGAGCGAGGTCATCGGGTCCTGGAAGACGAACCCGACGTGCCGGCCGCGCAGCCTGCGGCGGCGGTCGTCGGGCAGCGCGGTCAGCTCGTGGTCGAGCAGCCGCACCCGGCCGGTGACCGTCGCGGCGCGCGGGGCCAGGCCGGTGGCCGCGAGCAGGGTCATGCTCTTGCCGCTGCCGGACTCGCCGACCAGCGCGAACGTCTCCCCCTGCCGTACCTGCCAGGACACGCCGGCCACGGCGCGGGCCGGGCCACGGCGGGTGCCGATGGTGACGGTGAGGTCGTCCACGGACAGCACCGTCGAGTCGGTCCTGGGCCGCTGGCGCTGGCTCGGCATGCGTTCGGTGCGCTCGCTCATGGGGTGCTCCGGCGGGCCTCGGCGAGGGTGAGCTGGCGCGGGTCGAGCACGTCCCGCAGCGCGTCGCCGACCAGGTTGAACGCCAGCACGGTGAGGAAGATCGCCGCGCCCGGGAACACGCCCAGCCACCAGGCGTCGGTGACGAAGCCGCGCCCGTCGAACAGCATCCGGCCCCAGGCCGGCGCGGGCGGCTGGATGCCCAGGCCGAGGAAGGACAACGCGGCCTCGGAGAGGATCGCGAACGCCAGCGACAGCGACGTCTGCACAATCAGCGGCGCGGCGATGTTCGGCAGCACGTGCCGGCGCATGATGCGCAGATCGGACGCGCCGATGGACACGGCGGCCCGGACGAACACCTGCTCGCGTACGGACAGCACGCCGGCGCGGGTGATCCGGGCGAAGATGGGCGTGTAGACCACGCCGATGGCGACCATGGCGGTGAGCAGGCCGGGGCCGAGCACCGCCACGATGGCCACCGCCAGCAGCAGCACCGGGAACGCGAACAGCACGTCCATGCAGCGCATGAGGACGCTGTCCAGCCAGCCCCGGTAGTAACCGGCGAGCAGCCCGAGCGTCACGCCCGCTACCAGCGCGATGCCGACGCTCACGGCGCCGACCTGCAGTGACACGCGGGCGGCGACGAGCACCCGGCTGAGCACGTCGCGGCCCAGCTCGTCGGTGCCGAACGGGTGCGCGCCGCTGGGCGGGCGCAACATCTGGTCCACGTCGACGTCGTTGACGCCGGCCGGGGCCAGCCACGGGCCGGCCACACCGACCACGACGAGCAGCACGAGCACGATGGTGCCGCCGACGGCGAGCGGGTCGCGGCGCAGCGCGTCCAGGACGCGGCGCCCGGTGCTCTCGGTCGTGGCGCTCACTTGACCGTGATCCTCGGGTCGAGGCGGGCGTAGAGGATGTCCACCAGCAGGTTGACCAGCAGGAACAGGGCGGCCACCAGCAGCACCGCGCCCTGCAGGACGGGATAGTCGCGAGCCTGCACGGCGTCGAAGGTGAGCCGGCCGATGCCCGGCCAGGCGAACAGCACCTCGATGACGATGACGCCGCCGAGCAGGCTCGCCAGTTGCACGGCGACCACAGTCACCACCGGGATCAGCGCGTTGCGCAGCACGTGCCGCACGATCACCACCCGGTTGCGCAGCCCCTTCGCCTCGGCGGTCCGCACGTAGTCGGCGGAGAGCACCTCCAGCACCGAGGAGCGGATGAACCGGGTGAGGATGGAGGCGGTGACCAGGCCGACGGTGACCGCCGGCAGCGCCACGTGGGTGGCCCACCGGCCGGGGTCCTCGGTCAGCGCCACGTAACCCGACGGTGGCAGCCAGCCGAGCACCCCGGCGAACAGCAGGATGCCCATGATGCCCATCCAGAAGTCCGGCACCGAGACGCCGAACTGGCTGAACACGCGGGCGGCGTGGTCCACGGCGGAGCCGCTGCGTACCGCCGCGACGATGCCCAGCGGGAACGCCACCAGCAGCGCGAACAGCACCGCGGTGACGGCCAGGGACAGCGTGGCGGGCAGCCGTTCCAGCACGATCTGGCTCACCGGCTGGCCGGTGCGGAAGCTGACCCCCAGGTCACCGGTGAGCGCGTGCCCGAGGTAGCTGGCGTACTGCACCGGCAGCGGCTGGTCGAGGCCGGCCCGTTCCCGCAACGCGTCGTACGTCTCCTGGTCGAACCGGGTGCCGAGCGCCACCCGGACCGGGTCGCCCGGCACGAGTTGCAGCAGCAGGAACACCACAAGGGTCACGCCGATCAGCACGACCGCCGACTGGAGTGCCCGCCGCAGGACGAAGCGGGCCATCACTTGGCCAGGGCGACCGACCGGAACCGGATCGCCCGGTCGGTGCGCACCTCGTAGCCGGAGACCTTCTTCGACCAGCCCTGCACCACGTCCGGGTTGTAGAGGTAGAGGTAGCTGGCGTCGTCGACGATCTGCTTCGCCGCCTGCTCGTACGCCTGCTTGCGGGCGCCCTGGTCGGTCTGGGTGCGCGCGTCGTCCAGCAGCTTGTCCACCGCCGGGTTCTTGTACTTGTGGAAGTTGAACGTGCCGCCGCTGTGATGCTGGGCGTAGTAGAACTCGTCCGGGTCGATGTTGCCGAGCCAGCCCAGCATGAACCCGTCGAAGTTGCCCTTGGCCTGCTCGTCGAGCCACTGGGCGAAGTCCAGCGTACGGATCTTCACGGTGATGCCGACATCCTTGAGCTGCGCGGCGATGACCTGGGCGGCGCTGACCGTCTCCGGGTACTCGCTGGTGACCATCAGGTCCATGGTCAGGTTGCTCACGCCCGCCTGGCCGAGCATCTGCTTGGCCTTGCCCGGGTCGTGGCTGTAGGGCGCGTAGTCGTAGTAGAACGCGCTGTCCTTCGGGATGGCGGTCTGGTTCACGGTGGCCAGGCCGAACTTCGCCGCCTTGGTGATCGCCTCCCGGTCCAGGGCGTACCCGATGGCGCGCCGCACCTCTGGGTTGTCGAACGGCTTGCGGGCCTCGTTGAGCGCCACGTACCAGTAGTCGGTGGAGGCCGCCGACTTCACCACCGGGTCGTCGCCGTCCTGCAGCGACTTGACCTGCTGCGGCGGCAGGTTGTCGGTCCACTGCACCTGGCCGCTGCGCAGGTTCTGCAGCGCCACGGTGGGGTCCTTGACGAAGGTGAACGTGACGCCGTCGAGCTTCGGCTTCTCACCCCAGTAGGCGTCGTTGCGCACCAGCTTGATGCTGTCGCCGGAGGTGTAGCCGGCCACCGTGAACGGGCCGCTGCCCACCGGCGCGGTCTTCACCTTGCCGGACTCCACGTTGGACTTCTCCACGATCGCGACGCCCTTGAACCCACCGAGGTTGGCGAGCAGGTTCGGCGTGGGCGCGCTGAGCGTCACCACCACCGTCGCGGGGTCGGGCCCGGTGACCGACTTGACGGTGGCGAACTTGTACGCGTTGTTCAGCTTCTCCTTGATGATCCGCTCGAAGGAGTAGACGACGTCCTCGGAGGTCAGCGGCGACCCGTCGGAGAACTTCACGCCCTCACGCAACGTGAACGTCCAGGTGAGCTGGTCGTCGCTGGTGGTCCACTTGGTCGCCAGCGACGGCACCATCTTCAGGTCGGCGTCCGGCTCGACGAGCGTGTCGTAGACGTTCTCCAGCACCTGGAAGCTGTAGTAGGCCGAGGTCTTGTGCGGGTCGAGCTGGTCGGGTTCGCCGCCGATCGCGGCGTTGAGGATTCCGCCTTCGCCGCCGGCGTTCCCCCCGCCGCCGACGTCGACCGCCTCGCCGCCGGTGCATCCGGACAGGACGCCGACGGTGAGGATGAGTGCGGCGCCGAACGCGCCGAGCTTGTTCCTGGACACAGGCCCCCCTTGCCACTTCCCGGACAAAAGAAAGTTTCGGCGAGTCTTGTCTCCGAGCCGGATGATGTCAAACGAATCCAGCCAAAATGACTGGTCGATCGGTGTTGCCGGTGCGGAGTGAACGGTGGTTCAATCCGGGCCCCGACCCGATCCGCCACCGCGCTGGGAGTTGCCGCCGTGACCACACACGAGGTCGTCAACCAGGTCCCCCCGATGGTCGGCCACGACACCGCCGACGACCCGGCACTGCGCGACGGCGTGACCCGGGAGGGCGCCGAATGGGCGCTGCCCGGCCTGCACGAGCTGGGCCGTCTCGCCGGTGGTGAGGAGGCAGCCGAACACGGGCGGCTCGCCAACGAGCACCCGCCGGTGCTGCGCACCCACGACCGGTACGGCAACCGGATCGACGAGGTGGAGTTCCACCCGTCCTGGCACGAGCTGATGCGTACCGCCGTCGGGCACGGCCTGCACGCCGCGCCGTGGGCCGACGACCGGCCCGGCGCGCACGTGGCCCGCGCGGCCGGCTTCTACCTGTGGCGGCCCGACGCCGGGCACGGCTGCCCGATCTCGATGACCTACGCGGCGGTGCCCGCGCTGCGGCACAGCCCGGAGCTGGCCGACCGCTACGAGCCGCTGCTCACCACCCGCGAGTACGACTTCGGGCTGCGCCCGCCGCAGACCAAGCGCGGGCTGCTCGCCGGCATGTCGATGACCGAGAAGCAGGGCGGCTCGGACGTACGCGCCAACACCACCACCGCCCGCCCTGAGCCGGACGGCAGCTACCGGCTCGTCGGGCACAAGTGGTTCACCTCCGCGCCCATGTGCGACCTGTTCCTCACGCTCGCCCAGGCACCCGGCGGCCTCACCTGCTTCCTGGTCCCCCGCGTGCTGCCCGACGGCGCCCGCAACCCGATGCGGCTGATGCGGCTCAAGGACAAGCTCGGCAACCGCTCCAACGCCTCCGCCGAGGTCGAGTACGAGCACGCGGTGGCGTGGCGCGTCGGCGACGAGGGCCGGGGCGTGCGCACCATCATCGACATGGTCAACCTGACCCGGCTCGACTGCGTGATCGGCGCGGCGGCCGGGATGCGTCACGGCGTGACCACCGCGGTGCACCACGCAACCCACCGGCGGGCGTTCGGCAGCTACCTGCTCGACCAGCCGCTGATGCGCAACGTGCTGGCCGACCTGGCCGTGGAGTCCGAGGCCGCGACCCTGCTGATGATCCGGCTGGCCGGGGCGACCGACCGGTCGGCGCGCGGCGACGACGGCGAGACCGCGTTCAAGCGCCTCGCCCTCGCAGTCGGCAAGTACTGGGTGTGCAAACGCTGGCCGGGGCACGCCGCCGAGGCGCTGGAATGCCTGGGCGGCAACGGCTACGTGGAGGAGTCCGGCATGCCGCGGCTGTTCCGCGAGTCGCCGCTGAACTCGATCTGGGAGGGCTCCGGCAACGTCGCCGCGCTGGACGTGCTGCGCGCGCTCACCCGGGAACCGCAGGTCCTCGCCGCGTACGAGGCGGAGGTGGCCGCCGCGGCCGGCGCGGACGCGCGACTGGACGCCGCGGTGCGCCGGGTGCGCGACGAGCTGGCCGACCACACCGACCTGGAGCTGCGCGCCCGGCGCGTGGTGGAGCGGCTGGCGCTGGTGCTGCAGGGCGCGCTGCTGGTACGCCACGGCCACCCCGCGGTCGCCGACGCGTTCTGCGCGTCCCGGCTCGGCGGCGACCACGGCCAAGCGTACGGGACGCTACCCGGCGGACTGGACCTCGCAGCGATCATCGACCGCGCCACCCCGAAGATCGGCTGAGCGGGCGATGACGCGCCTGGTCTCGACCCACCTGTATCCGGTCAAGTCCCTCGGCGGCGTCGACGTCGACCGGGCCGTGGTCGAGCCGTGGGGGTTGCGTCACGACCGCCGCTGGGTGGTGCTGCGCCCCGACGGCGGCAAGGTGGGCTCGACCGCCCTGCCGGCGCTGCTCGGCCTGACCGCCGCGCCCGGGCCCGGGTCGCTCACGCTCACCGCCCGCGACGGGTCGTCGCTGACAGTCGCCGAGCCGGTGGACGGGCCGCTCGTCCCGACGGACGTGTCCCGGCTGGACACGGTCCGGCTCGCCGCCGACGAGGCTCACGACTGGCTCTCCGCGCGGCTGGGCCGTCCGGTGCGGCTGGCCTGGCTGGACGACCCGCGCCGCCGCCCGATGTCGGCCGAGCACGGCGGCCGGCCCGGTGACCCGCTGAACCTCTCCGACGCCGGACCGCTGCTGGTCGCCACGGCGCCGTCGCTGCGGCGGCTGCGGGACTGGATCGTCGAGGGCGCGCTGGAACGCGGCGAACCGGCCCCGGAGCCGCTGGCGATGGCCCGGTTCCGGCCCACTGTGGTGCTCGACGGGCCGTTCGAGCCGTTCGCCGAGGACGGCTGGACACGGGTGCGCATCGGCGCCGTCGACTTCCGGGTCTCCGAACGCTGCGACCGCTGTTCGGTGACGCTCATCGACCCGCAGACCCTCGCCAGCGGGAAGGAACCCATCCGCACGCTGGCCCGGCACCGGCGCCACGACGGCAAGACCTGGTTCGGCATCCGGCTGGTACCGGTGACCACCGGCGAGATCCGCGTCGGCGATCCCGTCACCGTCTCCTGATCCGGCCGCTCAGCGGCCACGCCACTCGTCGGCCAGGATCGCGTGGACGAGCTGGTCGGCCCACCCGCCCCGGAACCGGTAGCTGCGCACGTGCCGCGCCTCCCGCCGCATCCCGAGCCGGGCCATCAGGCGCGCCGACGGCTCGTTGTCCGCGTGGCAGCGGGCCACCACCCGGTGCAGCCCGAACTCGCCGAAACCCCAGTCCAGCAGCGCCCCGGCCGCCTCCGTGGCCAGCCCCCGGCCGCCGTGGTCGGGGTGGAACACGTACCCCAGTTCGGCGGTGCGGTCCGCGGCGCTGCGCCACCAGCTCGACCGCGCCGATCACCCGCCCGTCGCGCACCACGGCGAGCGTCAGGCAGTCGCCCTCCGCGCGCAGCGCGTCCTCGCCGGCCATCGCGGTCACCGACGCCAGGGACTCCGCCCGGGTACGCGGGGCGGCGCCCGCCATCCAGCGGACCACGTCCGGGCGGCGCTGCCAGGCGTGCACGTCGTCGAGGTCGTCGAGCGTCACCGGGCGCAGCAGCAGCCGGGGCGTGCGCAGCGGGTACGCCGGGTGGGCCATCGGGCGATGGTAGGACGCGCCTAGGGTGGGCCGCATGGTCGTTTCCGCCGACGACGGCAACCCGCTCACCCAGCTCACACTCGACCAGCTCCGGGCACGCACCAGCGTGAAGTGGCGGCTGTACCCGCCGGACGTGCTGCCGCTGTGGGTCGCCGAGCAGGACGTGCCGCTGGCGCCGCCGGTGGCCGAGGCGCTGCGCCGGGCGGTCGACCTGGGCGACACCGGCTACGCGTACGGCACCGGGTACGCCGAGGCGGTCGGCGGGTTCGCCGCGCAGCGGTGGGGCTGGGCCGACTTCCCGGTCGGCCGGACCACGCTGGTGCCCGACGTCATGATGGGCACGGTCGAGGTGCTGCGCCTGGTCACCGGGCCGGGCGACGCGGTGGTGGTCACTCCCCCGGTCTACCCGCCGTTCTACGCGTTCGTCAGGCACGCCGACCGGCAGGTGCTCGAGGCGCCGCTCGGCGCGGACCTGCGGCTCGACCCGGCCGCGCTGGAAGAGGCGTTCCGGCGCGCTCGTGCGATCGGCGAGCGGCTGGCGTTCCTGCTCTGCAACCCGCACAACCCGACCGGCGTGGTGCACCGGCCCGACGAGCTGGCCACCGTCGCCGAGCTGGCCGCCCGGCACGGCGTCCGGGTGGTCTCCGACGAGATCCACTCGCCGCTGGCGCTACCCGGTGCGCGGTTCACCCCGTACCTGACGGTGCCCGGCGCCCAGAACGCGTTCGCGCTGCTGTCGGCCTCGAAGGCGTGGAACCTCGCCGGGCTCAAGGCGGCGCTGGCCGTTGCCGGGCCGGACGCCGCCGACGACCTGGCCCGGATGCCGGAGGAGGTGAGCCACGGCCCGAGCCACTTCGGCGTGCTCGCGCACACCGCCGCGTTCCGGGCCGGCGGGCCGTGGCTGGACCGGCTGCTCGACGGCCTGGACGCGAACCGGGCGCTGCTCGGGTCGCTGCTGGCCGAGCACCTGCCGGCGGTGTCGTGGCAGCCGCCGGAGGGCACGTTCCTGGCCTGGCTGGACTGCCGTGGCCTCGGCGTGCCCACCGAGGCGGGCGACGGCCCGGGGGTGGCCAGCGATCTGGACGGGCCGGCGCGGATGTTCCTCGACCGGGCCCGGGTGGCGCTCAGCTCCGGGCACGTCTTCGGCGCCGGCGGCGCCGGATTCGTCCGGCTCAACTTCGCCACCTCCCCCGCCGTGCTCACCGAGGCGGTGACCCGGATGGGCCGGGCGGCGACCGGCTGACGGCCGGGCCGGCACCGGCGCCCCGCGGCGCCGGTGCCCCGGCCGGCTCAGGTGGTGGTCTGCCCGTCGATGCTCTCGCGCAGGATGTCCGCGTGCCCGGCGTGCTGGGTGGTCTCGGCGATGACGTGGATCAGCACCCGCCGGATGCTGCGGACCGAGCCGGGCTCGTTCCACGGCGCGTCCGGCACCGGCCAGGTCGCCGACAGGTCCTCGACGCCGGCGACGATCTCCTCGGTACGGGCGGCGATGCGGGCGTAGCGGTCCAGGATGGCCGGCAGCGTGTCCTCGGGCAGCATCTGGAAGTCCCGTCCCCGCTCGATCGCCCACTGCGGCAGCTCGCGGGCCTGCCCGGACATGAAGTTCTCCCAGGTGACGCCCTCGGGCATGGCGAAGGACATCGCCGACGGGCCTTCGACCACGAACCGCAGCCACGCCTCCTCGGTGGACGCGACATGCTTGATCAGGCCGCCCAGGCAGAGCGCGCTGACCGTCGGCTTCTGCCCGGCCTGCTCGTCGGTCAGGCCGCGCACCGTGTTGGTCAGCATGTTTCGGGCCTCGGCGAGCTCGGCCAGCAGGTCGGTCCGCTCGGCGTCGAGGGTGGTGGGGGTCGTGGTGGTGCCGGTCATCGTCATCGGTTCCTTCCGGTCCTGATCGGGTACGGGCCCACACTCGCAGGCATAGCGGTCAGGATGTGTCCTCTTCTGCGGGCAGAATGCATGTCGTGCCGACGACTTCCGCGCGACTGCTCTCCCTGCTGTCCCTGCTTCAGGCCCGCCGGGACTGGCCGGGCGCGCTGCTCGCCGAACGGTTACGGGTCAGCGCGCGTACCGTGCGCCGCGACGTCGACCGGCTCCGCGAGCTGGGCTATCCGATCGAGAGCACCAAGGGCCCGGAGGGCGGCTACCGTCTCGGCGCCGGCTCGGCGCTGCCGCCGCTGCTCTTCGACGACGAGCAGGCGGTCGCGCTGACCGTGGCGTTGCAGACCGCCGCCACCGGCGTGACCGGCATCGAGGAGGCCGCCGCGCGGGCGCTGACCACGGTCCGGCAGGTGATGCCGCCCCGGCTGCGCCACCGGGTCGACGCGCTGCGGGTGATCGCCGTGGAACGGGCCGGCACGCCCGCCGCGGCCCGCGTGGAGCCGGGACTGCTGATGACACTCAGCGCCGCCGTGCACGCCCGGGAGGAGCTGCGCTTCGACTACGACTCGGTGTCGGCGTCCGCTCCCGACGCGCCGCCGCGCCGCGCGCAGCCCCACCACCTGGTCACCTGGGGCGGGCGCTGGTATCTCGTGGCCTGGGACCTGGACCGCGACGACTGGCGCACGTTCCGGGTTGACCGGATCAGCCCGCGTACGCCCACCGGCCCCCGGTTCACGCCCCGCGAGCTGCCCGGCGGGGACGTCGCGGCGTACATCGCCGGCCGGTTCAAGGGCGCCACCGGGCCGGGTGACTGGCCCTGCCGGGGCGAGGTGATCCTCGACCTGCCCGCCCGGACGCTCTCCGCGTGGACCCGCGACGGCATCGTCGAGGAGCTGGGGCCCGATCGCTGCCGTCTGACCCAGGGCGGCTGGTCGTGGGCCGGGCTGGCCGCCCTGCTCGGCCGCTACGACGCCGACATCGAGGTGGTCGGGCCGCCCGAGTTGCGGGAGGCGTTCGCCCGCCTGGCCCGCCGCTACGCCGCAGCAGCGGAGGGCCCGAACCCGCCTCGGTAGCCGGGCCGGCCGGGGTGTCAGTCGGTGGGCAGGAGGGGGCGCATGAACGTGCGCTCGTACCGCAGGACGCAGCCCGACTCGTCGCGGATCCGGTCGGCGGCGACGAACTCGGGGTCCACTCCGAACCGGGCCCGGTACTGCTCGTACGCCGCCAGGCTCTCAAAGCTGAACAGCGCCTCGGCCCGGTCGCTGGCGCCCTCGGCGGGCAGGAAGTAGCCGTGGTGCACGCCGCCGTGCCGTGCCACCAGCCGCATCCAGGTGCGGGCGAAGCGCTCGAACGCCTCGATCTGTGCGGGGTCGATCGTGTAGTGCACGACGCAGGTGATCACGCGGCCACGATAGCGACGGTCGGTCAGGCGGCGCAGCGGCGGTCGCCGGGGTCGGTCGTGTCGGCCAGGTCCGCGTACCGGCCCCGGTGGTAGAGCAGCGGCGACCCGACGTCGGCGTGCCGCAGCAGCTCCGGCTCGGCCAGCACGACGGCGTGGTCCCCGACGACGACCCGGTCCACCACCCGGCACAGCAGCCAGGCCAGTGTGTCGTCGGGGACCGGCGCCCCTTCCGGGCCGGGCCGCCAGCGGGTCGGCTCGGCGAACCTGTCGATCCCGCTGGCGGCGAACCTCCGGGCCACCTCGTGCCGGCCGTGCCCGAGCAGGTGCACCGCGACGTGCCGGGCCCGGGACACCACCGGCCGGCTCGACGAGCCCAGGTCCAGCCGGTCAGACCGTGAAGCCGTGGAACAGCACCGACGCCAGTCCGAGCGCGAGCACCAGGTTGAACACGGTGGCCGCGCCGAACACGGTGACCGGCCGCCAGCCGGCCTCGCGCAGCGACGACACGCGGACCTCCAGGCCGATGCTGACGAAGGCCAGGATGAGGAACCAGACCCGCAGGTCGGTGACGATCGCCATGGTGGCCTTGCCGTCCGCCCCGGCGACGTCGAGGTACCAGGTGGCGATCACCGAGGCGGCGACGAACCCGAGGACGAACTTCGGGAACCGCCGCCACAGCTCGCCGAGCCCCGGCCGCGGGGTGTCCGGACGGCGCTCCACGCGCAGCGCGAAGTACGCGGTGAGGGCCACCGCGACCACGCCCATCAGCGCGTTCTGGGTGACCTTGACGATGCTGGCGATCTGGAGCGCGTCCTCACCGGCGAGCGCGCCCGCCGCGGTGACGGCGGCGGTGGTGTCGATGTTGCCGCCGATCCAGGCGCCGGCGACCGCGTCGGAGAGGCCGAGCACGTCGGCCAGCCACGGCAGCAGGAAGATCGACGGCAACGCGAACGCGATGACCAGGCTGGCCGTGTACGCGAGCTGTTCCCGGCGTGCCCGGACCGCGCCGGCGGCGGCGATCGCGGCGCTGACGCCGCAGATCGACACGGCCGAGGCGAGCAGCGCCCGCAGTTTGTCGTCCAGGCCGAAGCGCCCGGCCAGCCACCAGGTGAACAGGAACACGCCGCTGATCAGCAGCAGCGCCTGGGCGATGGCGGGACCGGCGGCGCTCGCGATGACTGCCAGGTTGATCGAGGCGCCGAGCAGCACCAGGCCGGTCTTGATGAAGAACTCGGTCCGGAACGCGGCGGAGATTCGGTCGCGCAGGCCGGTCACGGTGACCACCAGGTTGCCGAGCAGGCCGAGCAGGATCGCATAGACCGGGTACTCGATCGCGGCGGCCACCTCCTCGACCGCGCTGCCCTCGGCCCAGACCGGCACGTTCTGTTCCAGGTAGCGGGTGAGCGCGGCCAGCCCGAGCACCACCAGCAGACCCACGGCGGTCCAGGCCCAGAACGCGCCGGAGCGCAGGTCGGCCGGGGGCGGCGCGTCCGCGGGCGTACCGTCCGGTCGGTCCACTGAGGTCGCGGCGGCTGGGGTGTCCGCGGTGGAGGCCGCGGACGGCCCGGCGGCGGTGCTGCGAACGGCGGGCTCCGGTGCGGCGGCCATCACGGCACCAGCCCGGCGGGGATGACGCCGACCAGCACCAGGAGCAGCAGCGCGAGGCCGAGGACAGTGGCGGCCCAGTCCTCGCTGAAGGCGAGCCGGGACGTGCCTGCGGTGGGCGGTTCGGGTGGCGTGGGCGCGTTGCTCATGGAGGGCTCCTACGGGTACGCGCGGGCGAGGGAGGGCAGCCGAGGGCTCATCGACCCCACGGAGAGTTTCCTACTTAACCAGTAGGATTACAAGGTCTTCCCGCGCCCCGGCTCACCCGCGGCACGTTCGGCGACCACCACCGAGATGCCGTCGAGCACCCGCTGCAGACCGAACTCGAAGGCGTGGTCCGGCCCGTACGCCGCGCCGTGCGCCATGCCCGCGGCCGTGCCGACCCGCGCGGCGAGCGGGAAACTGCCGACGGTCATGAACTTCTCCAGCCAGGGCCCGTGCGTCTGCCACCACTGGTCGTCGGTCATCCCGGTCTCACGTTCCAGCTCGGCCACGTCCAGCGCGACCCGCGCCGCGCTCTTGGCGTGCCCCAGCACGAGCGTGAGCACCGCGTCCATCTCCACGTCGTCGAGCCCGATGTCCGCGACGGCGCGCAGCTCGTAGTCGTACTTCGCGAGCACGTTCGGGCCGAGCACCGGCCGGGTCGTCTCGGCGCGCAGCAGCCACGGGTGGGACCGGTAGAGCGCCAGATTGTCCCGCGCGATCCGTTCCAGCCGGCCCCGCCAGCCACCCGGCACGTCGGCCGGGCGCGGGAGGTCACCGAGAACGGCGTCCACCATGACGTCGAGCAGTTCCGCCTTTCCCGGCACGTACGTGTAGACGGACATGGTGCCCACGCCGAGCGCCTCGCTGACCCGGCGCATGGTGAGCGCGTCGATGCCCTCGGCGTCGGCGATCTCGATCGCGGCGCGCACGATCCGGTCGACGCTGAGACCGGGACCGGCGCCACGGCTGGCCGGCTCCCGGGTGCGCCACAGAAGGGCCAGGCTGCGGGCGGGATCGGCCTTGCGCCGGCGCTCCTTCGACATGGTGCCGTCATCCTACCGGCCACGCCGGTCGCGGCCCGTCGGCGGGACGCCGGGCAAAAGCCACGAGAATTGTTCGGGCAAAAAGAATGGCGGGTTCTCCCGCCACTACCAACATATAGCGCACCCCCGGTCTTGCGGCAAGCCCCGGGTGGTGGCGCAGAATTGCCGGCCGTAACCCATTGCCGAGGCATTCGAAAAGCCGCGAAGAGCGGAGGCTCGGCCGTGCCCGTGATCGGAGACGAGTTGAATCTGCCTGCCACCAGCGTTTTCGATCTTCCCGAGCGTCTGTCGGCCAAGGCCGACCCGGATCTGATCGCCGCCGACGAGCGGCACTTCGCCGTCATCGCCGACAGCCTGCGCCGCTCGATCGCCGAGTTGACCGACCGGCTCGACGCGACGCGCCGGTCCGCCGGCGGCCGGGGCCGGCAGGCCGTCGACCGGGACCAGGAGGTCCGGCGGCTGAGCGCGCGCCTGCGTACGCTGCGCCGTTACGGCCTGGACCTGTGCCTGGGCCGGATGGTCGGCGCGGACGGCGGCGAACCGGTGTACGTGGGCCGGCTCGGCCTGACCGACGGCGCGGGCGGCCGACTGCTGCTGGACTGGCGCTCCCCCGCCGCCGAGCCGTTCTTCGGCGCCACCCACGCCGACCCGATGGGCCTGGTCAGCCGCCGCCGGTACCGGTGGAGCCGAGGGCGGATCACCGACTACTGGGACGAGGTGTTCACCGCCGACGCTCTGGCCGGGCACGCCGCGCTGGACGACCAGTCGGCGTTCATCGCCAGCCTGGGCGCGACCCGGTCGGCGCGGATGCGTGACGTGCTCGGCACCATCCAGGCCGACCAGGACGCGATCATCCGGGCCGGTTCCCGGGGCGCGCTGGTGGTCGACGGCGGTCCCGGCACCGGCAAGACGGTGGTGGCGCTGCACCGCACCGCGTACCTGCTGCACGCCGACCCGCGCCTCGGCGAGCGCCGCGGCGGGGTCCTCGTCGTCGGGCCGCACCAGCCGTACCTGAACTACGTCTCCGACGTGCTGCCCAGCCTGGGCGAGGAGGACGTGCAGATCTGCACCCTGGCCGACCTGGTGCCGGAGGGCGCGGCGGCGGCGCCGGAGACCGACCCGGAGGTGGCCCGGTTGAAGGCATCGGCGGACGTCGTGCGGGCTGTCGACGCCGCGGTCCGGTTCTACGAGGAGCCGCCCGCGACCGGGATGACAGTCGGTGTCGGGGACGCCGAGCTGCGGCTGACCGCCGACGACTGGGCGACGGCGTTCGAGGCGGCCGGCCCGGGCGTCGGGCACAACGAGGCCCGCGACGACGTGTGGGAGGAACTGGTCACGATCCTGGTGGAGAAGTACCGCGGGGACGAGCCGGAGGAGGCGGTCCGCCGGGCACTGGAGCGCGACCGGGAACTGGTGACCGCGTTCGGCCGGGCGTGGCCGCTGCTCGACCCGCTCGACGTGGTGGCCGACCTGTGGTCGGTGCCGGCCTACCTGCGCCGGTGCGCGCCCTGGCTGAGCGTCGAGGAGATCCGTACGCTGCGGCGGGCCGACGCTCGGGCCTGGACGGCCGCGGACCTGCCGTGGCTGGACGCGGCCCGGCGGCGGGTCGGCGACCCGGAGGCGTCGCTGCGGCGGCGCCGCGACGAAGCGGTGCTGGCGGCGCAGCGCGCCGAGATGGACACGGTGGTCGACGCGCTGATCGCGTCGCACGCCTACGACGACGGCGAAGGTCTGATGACCATGCTGTACGGCGAGGACATGCGCACCAGCCTGGTCGACTCCAGCGCGTTGAGCGTGGCCGATCCGGACCTGCTGGCCGGGCCGTTCGCGCACGTGGTGGTGGACGAGGCGCAGGAGCTGACCGACGCGCAGTGGCAGATGCTGCTGGCGCGCTGCCCGTCGCGCAGCTTCACAGTGGTCGGCGACCGGGCGCAGGCGCGGCACGGGTTCACCGAGTCGTGGCCGCAGCGGCTGGCGCGGGCCGGGTTCGACCGGGTCGAGGTGGCGACGCTGACCGTCAACTACCGCACCCCGGCGCAGGTGATGGCGGCGGCCGAGCCCGTGATCCGGGCCGTGCTCCCGGACGCCAACGTGCCCACGTCCATCCGCGACGGCGCCCCCGTGCGGTACGGCGACCGCGCCGAGCTGCGCGCGGTGGTGGACGGCTGGCTCGCCGCCCATCCCGAGGGCGTCGCGTGCGTCATCGGCGATCCCGGGTTCCCGGCGACCGACCGGGTCCGGTCGCTGACGCCGGAGCTGGCGAAGGGGCTGGAGTTCGACCTGGTGGTGCTGGTCGACCCGGAGTCGTTCGGCGACGGGATCTCCGGCGCGGTGGACCGGTACGTCGCGATGACCCGGGCCACCGGCGAGCTGGTCGTGCTCACTGGGCCGTGACCCGTGCCCCGGGGGCGGCGCGTGGCGCCCCCGGGGCCGGCTCAGCGGCTGAGCGCCCGGTAGCGGCGCAGCGACAGCGGCAGGAACACGGCGATCAGCGCCAGCGGCCAGAGCACCGCCAGCAGCGGGTGATACGCGGCCACCCACGAGTCGCCGCCCCAGCCGGGGTTGCCGAACAGCTCCCGGGTGGCGCCGACGGTGGCGGACAGCGGGTTCCACTCGGCGACCGCGCCCAGCCAGGCGGGCATGGTGGACGGCGCCACGAACGCGCTGGACAGGAAACCGAGCGGGAACTCCAGCGTCTGCACGGCCGTGACCGCGCTCTGTCCCTGCACGGTCAGGCCGAGGAAGACGCCCACCCAGACCAGCGCGAACCGCAGCAGCAGGATCAGCCCGAACGCGGTGAGCGTGTCGCCGAGGTCGCCGCGTGCCCGCCACCCGACGGCCAGGCCGACGAGCAGCATGACGGCGAGCGTCACCACGGCGAACATCAGGTCGGCGACAGCGCGGCCGAGCAGCGGCGCCAGCCGCGACACCGGCATGGACCGCAGCCGGTCGGTGACACCGCGCTCCAGGTCCGCCGCGACCGCCATGGTGGTCATGCTGATGCCGAAGACCATGGTCATGGCGAACATCCCGGGCATCAGGAACTCGCGGTAGCTGCCGCCACCTGGCACCTGGAGCGCGCCGCCGAACAGGTACGCGAACATCAGCACCATCAGGATGTCGAAGCCCAGCGAGCCGATCAGCGGGCCGGGCTCGCGCCGCCAGTGCGCCAGCGCGCGCCCGGTCAACGTCAGGCCGTCACCGGCCAGCGACGCACGGCGGGCGGGGTTCACCGTCGCGGTCACGCGGTCACCTCCACGCCGGTGCGGGCGGCGGAGGACGTGGCGGTGAGCTGGAGGAACACCTCGTCCAGTGTGGGCCGCCGCAGCGCCACGTCGGCCACGCCCACGCCGTCGGCGTCGAGTGCGCGCAGCACCTCGGTCAGCGCACCGGCCCGCTCGCCGACCTGGGCGCTGACCGCCCGCCGGTCCGGGTCGACAGCCGGTTCGGAGCGGGCCACCGCGCGCAGCCGGCGCGCGGCGGTGGCGAGGTCGGCGGCGTCGCGGACGACCAGTTCGATCCGGTCGCCGCCGAGCCGGGACTTGAGCGCGTCGGGGGTGCCCTCGGCGATCACCCGGCCGGCGTCGAGCACGCAGACGCGGTCGGCGAGCTGGTCGGCCTCGTCCAGGTACTGCGTGGTCAGCAGCACCGTGGTGCCGCCGCGCACCAGGTCCCGTACCGCCTCCCACACCTCGTTGCGCCCGCGCGGGTCCAGCGCCGTGGTCGGCTCGTCGAGGAACAGCACCGACGGCGCGAGGATCATGCCGGCGGCCAGGTCGAGGCGGCGGCGCATGCCACCGGAGTACGTGCGTACCGGCCGATCGGCGGCGTCGGCGAGCCCGAACCGGTCGAGCAGTTCGATCGCCCGCCGCCGCGCCCCGGCCCGGCCCAGGTGGAACAGGCGGCCGAAGATGACCAGGTTCTCCCGGCCGCTCAGCGCCTCGTCCACCGCCGGATGCTGGCCGACCAGGCCGATGCGGTGGCGTACCCGGTCGGCCTGCCCGGCCACGTCGTAGCCGGCGACCTCGGCCCGCCCGGCGTCGAGGCGCAGCAGCGTGGCCAGGATGCGTACGGCTGTGGTCTTGCCCGCGCCGTTCGGGCCGAGCAGCCCGCACACGGTGCCCGGTGGCACGCGCAGGTCGAATCCGTCCAGCGCAACGTTGCCCCCGTACCGCTTGCGCAGGCCCTCCGCGAGGATCGCGTGTTCCACGTCTGTCCCCCTCCGTTGACGACGGCCACTACCGTACAACGTACGGTAATCCGTCCGCCAACGGATTCAGTCGACCACGCGGTGCTCCCACGCCCAGACCGCGATCTCGGTACGGTTGCGCAGGCCGAGCTTGGTCTGCACGGCCGAGACGTGGCTCTTTACGGTGCTCAGCGAGATGAACAGCTCCGCGCCGATCTCCAGGTTCGTACGGCCCCGGGCGATCTCGCGTACCACCTCGATCTCCCGCTCGGACAGCGCTGGGCGGCGCTCGTCGCGGGGCGGGGCGGGCGGGGCCAGGTGCCGCAGCAGCCGAACCGTCACCGACGGGGACACGAGCGCGTCGCCCTGGTGCGCCGCCCGCACCGCCTCCACCAGCAGCGCCGGACCGGCGTCCTTGAGCAGGAACCCGGCCGCTCCCCCGCGCAGCGCGCCGTAGACGTACTCGTCCAGGTCGAACGTGGTGACCACGACGACCCGCAGCGGATCGGCCACCTCGGGCCCGGCGAGCGCCCGGGTCACCTGGAGGCCGTCGAGCCGCGGCATCCGGATGTCCACCAGGCAGACGTCCGGGCGCAGCCGGCGGGCCTGGGCGACCGCGTCGACGCCGTCAGACGCCTCGGCGACCACTGTGATGTCGGGCTGGTCCTCCAGGATGAGCCGCAACCCGCCGCGGACCATCGCCTGGTCGTCGGCGAGCAGCACCCGGATCGCCATCACGGCCTCCCGCACGGCACGGAGGCCCGCACCGACCATCCGCCGTCGGGGCGGGGACCGGCGCGCAGCGTCCCGCCGAGGGCCTCGACGCGCTCACGCAGGCCGACCAGGCCGTATCCGCCCCGGTGTTCGGCGGGCCCGCCGGGCGCGTCGTCGGTCACCTCGACCACCACCGCGTCCGGCTCCCGCGCCACGTCCACAGTGACCTGCCCGGCGTGCGGGGCGTGACGGGCCACGTTCGTCAGGGCCTCCCGGACGATCCGGTGCACGGTGCTGGTGACCTCCGGCGGCCAGGCCGTCTCCCCCGGTAGGCGCAGCCGCACCGGCGGGCCCTGCCGGCGGAACCGCTCGACCAGCTCCTCGATCTGCTCGGTACCGGCCGAGGCCGGCGGCGCGTCATCGGTGTCGCGCAGCACCCCCACCACGCGGCGCATGGCCCGCAGCGCCTCGCCGCCGGCCTCCTCGATCCCGGCCAGCGACTCCGTGACGCGCGCCGGATCCCGCCGTCCGACCAGGTGGGCGGCCTGCGCCTGCACCACGATGCCGGTGACGTGGTGGGCCACCACGTCGTGCAGCTCCCGGGCCAGCTCCAGTCGCTCGTCGCGGCGTACCCGCTCGGCGGTGGCGCGGGCCCGCTCGTCGAGCAGCCGCAGGCTCAGCCCGGTGGCGACCCCGCCGAGCCAGCACAGGCAGCTGAGCGCCACCACCCCGGACCCGCCCGCGCCCGGTCGGGCCACCGCCCACGCCCCGGCCGCCACCACGAGACCACCGGCGGCGATCAGGCCGGCGGGCAGCGGCGGCAACGCGCGTACCGCCGATCCGACCAGGACCGCCGACGCCAGCGCCAGCGTGGGCCCCGGCTCGGTGGGCAGGTCGAACAGCCGGGCGGCGGCAACGGCCGACGCCGCGACGACGAGCCCGGCAGTGGCCGTGACGACGCGCTGCCTGTCGCGTACCAGAGCCAGCACGCCGACCACGACGGCGGCCGCGCCGCCCACGAGCCAGTACCGCAGGCCCCAGCTCGCGGCGATCGCGACCGCCTGGACGCCGATCGCGGCGAGCAGCACCACGGCGAGTCCCGCCGTCGCCGCCACCCGGGTGATCCGTTCACCAGCCATGCCCAGCACGCTAGGAGATCGCGGGCCGCCGCGAACCGGCCGAAAGTAGGGTCGGCCGCGCGCCGGACCGTGCTCCGGACCGATGCCCGCCGGTCCCGCCGTGCCCAGGATGAGCCGCATGCATCCACCACTCGCCCTGCACGCCGAGCGGCTGACCAAACGGTACGGCCGCCGCACCGCGCTTGCCGACTGCGACCTGAGCGTGCCGCGCGGCCACGTGGTCGGCCTGGTCGGCCCCAACGGCGCCGGCAAGTCCACACTGCTGCAACTCGCCTGCGGGCTGATCGCGCCCACCTCCGGCACGTTGACGGTGCTCGGCGCACTACCGGCCGCCGACGCCGCGCACCTGGCCCGGGTCGGATTCGTCGCCCAGGACACACCGGTCTACGCCTCCCTCACCGTCGCCGAGCACCTGCGGATGGGCGCGTGGCTCAACCCGTCCTGGGACGCGGCGCTGGCCCGGCGGCGGATCGACGAGGTCGGCCTCGATCCGGCGCAGAAGGCGGGCCGGCTCTCCGGCGGCCAGCGGGCGCAACTGGCGTTGGCGCTGGCCGCCGCGAAGCGCCCCGACCTGCTCATTCTCGACGAGCCGGCCGCCGCGCTGGACCCGCTGGCCCGCCGCGAGTTCATGCACGGCCTGGCCGGCTTCGTGCGGGAACTCGGCGCCGGCGCGGTGCTCTCCTCGCACCTGCTCGGCGACGTGGCGCAGGTCTGCGACCACCTGGTCGTGCTCTGCGCCGCCCGGGTCCAGGTGGCCGGGCCGGTCACGGACCTGCTCGCCACCCACCACCGGACCGCCGCCGCGCCCGTCGGGGCCGAGGTGGTCTGGGCCGAGCCCGGCCGCGTCGTGGTCCGGGGCCCGGCGGTACGCGACGACGCGCCGGTCACGCTGGAGGAGCTGGTGCTGGCGTACCTGTCCCGGGCCGCCGCCCACCCGGTGGTGACCGGATGATCCGGATGACGCTGCGGCAGTTCCGCCTCCCGGCGCTCGCCGGCGCGGTCCTGCTGGTGCTGGCCGGGGCCTACCTGCTGCGCCTCGGCGCGGACATCCGGGCCGTGCCCGACCCGGCCCGGCTGCCCGACCGGTACGCGCAGACCATGCTGTTCCTCGCCGGTGGGTTCGCGCTGCTGCCCGCACTGATCGGCGCGTTCTGGGGCGCGCCGCTGGTCGCACGGGAACTGGAGCAGGGCACGCACCGGCTGGTGTGGAACCAGAGCGTGCCGCGCCGCCGCTGGCTGGCGGTCAAGCTCGCCGTGCTGTCGGCCGCCGCCGCGCTCGTCGCCGGGCTGCTCGGCGCGCTGCTGACCTGGGCGGCCTCGCCCGTCGACCGGGTCGCGGGCGACCGGTTCAGCACCGTGCTGTTCGGCGCGCGCGGCGTCGCACCGGTCGGGTACGCCGTGTTCGGCCTCGTCCTCGGCGTCGTCGCCGGGCTGCTGCTGCGCCGCACCCTCCCAGCCATGGCAGTGGTGTTCCTGGCCGTGGTGCTGGCGCAGCTCGCGGTGCCGAACCTGCTGCGCCCGCACTACTTGCCGCCGGAGCGGGTCACCGTGCCGATGACCGCCGACACTGTCAACCGGGCCCGCAACCTCGGCAGCATCACCGGCTCGCCGGTCGTCGGCGGACTGGACGTGCCGGGCGCCTGGGTCACCGACATCAGCCCGCTGCGTACCGCCGACGGACGGCAGCTCTCCGACTCCGTGTTCGGCACCTGTTTCCGCGACCCGCCGCGTACCGGCGCCACCGGCACGTTCGGCGACACCGCGGCCTGTCTCGGCAAGCTCGACCTGCACGTGGACCTGGCCTACCAGCCGAACCACCGGTTCTGGACGTTCCAGTGGATCGAGCTGGCGCTGCACCTCGGCGCGGCCGGTCTGCTGGCGGCGCTCGGCCTGTGGCACGTCCGGAGACGGGCCGGCTGAGCGGACGGGGGCGGACGGTCCGGGCGCGTGGCGCGCGCCCGGACCGCCGTACCTAGCGCTTGAGCAGCGCGCGCAGCGCCTCGGCGATCTCGCCCGGCGCCTCCTCGGCCATGAAATGCCCGGCCGTGGTGGTGCGATGCTCCAGGTCCGGCGCCCAGGCCCGCCACACCGCCGCCGCGTCGTAACCGAGCGCGGCGCCCCAGTCCTGCTGGATGACGGTGACCGGCATGGTCAGCCGCCGCCCGGCGTCCCGGTCCGCCCGGTCGTGCGTCACGTCGATCCCGGCCGAGGCCCGGTAGTCGGCCACGATCGAGTCGACCGCCTCGCGGGAGGCCCGCAGGTACTCGGCGCGCACCTGCGCCGGCATGGCCGCCGGGTCACCGGCCCAGGCGTCCAGGAAGTGCCCGAAGAACGCGTCCGCGCTGCCCGCGATCATCTGCTCGGGCAGGCCGGGCGGCTGCGCCATCAGGTAGAGGTGGAACGCCACCGAGGCGGACGCGCCGTGCAGCACGTCCCACATGTCGAGTGTCGGCAGCACGTCAAGCGACGCCAGGTGGGTGACCGCGTCCGGGTGGTCCAGGCCGGCCCGGACCGCCACCAGGGCGCCCCGGTCGTGCCCGGCGAGCGCGAACCGCTCGTGTCCGAGCGCGCGGGCCGCCGCCACCACGTCGGCGGCCATGGTCCGCTTGCTGTACGTGTCCTCGCTGGCAGCGGCCGGCTTGTCGCTGGCGCCGTAGCCGCGCAGGTCCGGGCAGATCACCGTGTGCTCGCCGGCCAGGTCGGCGGCGACGTGCCGCCACATCAGGTGGGTCTGCGGGAAGCCGTGCAGCAGCACGACCGGGCTGCCGGAGCCGCCGACCGCCACGTTCAGCGTCACGCCCTCGGCGACCGGAACGCGCTGGTAGTCGAATCCCGCGATGGTGGTGCTCATCTCGATCCTTCTTTCGTCTCGTCGTACCCGACCAGCGTGGCGGCGCCCGATGAGCAACCGATGAGCGCGATACGGTGGCCCGGGTCGAGGAGGGGTCGGTGCCTGTCGGTTTCGGTGTGCTCGGTCCGGTCACGGCCTGGGACGACGCGGGTGAGCCGGTCGACCTGAAGGGGCCCCGGCACCGGGCCGTGCTGGCCCGGCTGGTCGCCGCCCGGGGCCGGGTGGTGCCGGTCGGGCAGATCGTCAACGACCTGTGGGACGACCCGCCGGCCGGCGCGGTGGGCGCGGTCCGCACATTCGTCGCGGCGCTGCGCCGCCGCCTCGAGCCGCGCCGTCCGCCACGCGAGCCGGCCCGGCTGCTGGTCACCGAGGGACCGGGGTACGCGCTGCGCGCCGACCCGGGCGCCGTCGACGCCTGGCGGTTCGAGGACACCGTGACCGCGGCGGCCGACGCGCTGCCCCGGGCCGCGCTCGACCGGCTCGACGCGGCGCTGGGCTGGTGGCGCGGACCCGCGTACGCCGACTTCGACCAGCCGTGGGCTCACGCCGAACGGTCCCGGCTCGACCAGATCCGGCTCACCGCCGTGGAGCGGCGGGCCGAGGCGCTGCTGGCGCTGGACCGGGCCGCCGACGCCGTACCCGATCTCGACGCGCACGTCGCCGCGTACCCGTGGCGGGAGGACGGGTGGGCGCTGCTGGCGTCGGCGCTCTACCGGGCCGGACGGCAGGCCGACGCGCTCGCCGTGCTGCGCCGCGCCCGGGAGCTGCTGCGCGACCAGCTCGGGCTGGACCCCGGACCCCGGCTGCGGCGGCTGGAGACCGACCTGCTGCGCCAGACCGAACCCGAACCGACCGGCGCGGCGCGCGTCTGGGCCGAGACCGCCGCGGCGTACGAGCGCAGTGTGGTGCCCGGCGCGCGGGCCCGGCTGGAGTCCACTGTCGGGCTGCTGCGCAGCCTCGCGGTGACCGGGCCGGGCGGACTGGAGGCCGCCCGGGACCACCGCGAAGCGGCTATCAGCGCCGCCGAGCAACTGGGCGACCCGGAGTTCACGGCGCGGGTCATCGGCGGGTACGACGTACCCGCGATCTGGACCCGCTCGGACGACCCGGCGCAGGCGGCCCGGGTCGTCGCGGCGGCACAGCGGGCGCTCGCCGGGCTGGGCCCGGACGCGCCGGAGGCGACCCGCGCCCGGCTGCTGGCCACCGTCGCGATCGAGTCCCGAGGTACGGCGTCACCCGGCCCGGCGCAGTCCGCGCGGGAAGCGGAGGCGATCGCCCGGCGGGTGGCCGACCCGGCGCTGCTGGCCCAGGCGCTCAACGGCGTCTACATGCAGACGTTCCAGCGGGCCGGGCTCGCCCCGCAGCGGGACGCGGTCGGCGTCGAACTGGTCGCGCTCGCCGCCCGGCACGGCCTGGCCACAGTGGAGATCCTCGGGCACCTGATCCGCGTGCAGGCGCGCAGCGCGCTCGCCGACTTCACCACCGCCGACGCGCACGCCGACGCGGCGGACCGGCTCGCCGCCCGGCACGAGAGCCCCCTCGTCGGTGTGTTCACCGGTGGCTACCGGGCCATGCGGACCGCCGCCACCGGCGCCGCGTACCCGGATGCGGAGGCGGCGTACCGGTCGTGGGCGACCGGGCTGGCCGGCTGCGGGATGCCCGGCGTGGAACGCGGGCTGCTGCCGCTGGCGCTGCTGTGCCTGCGGGTGTGGCACGACCGGCCCGCCGACTTCCCGGCCGACACCGACTGGGGCCCGTACGCGCCCTGGACGCGCCCGCTGCTGCTGCTCGCCGCCGACCGGCGCGACGAGGCAGCCAGGGCGTTGCGCCGCACCCCGGCGCCGCCGCGTGAACTGCTGCAGGAGGCGCTGTGGTGCCTCACCGGCCGCGCCGCTGTGGCGCTCGGGGACCGGGACGCGACGCTCCGGGCGCGCGACGCGCTCGTCCCGGCGGCGGGCGAGGTGGCCGGGGCGGGCAGCGGTCTGCTCACCGTCGGGCCGGTGGCCGCACACCTGGACCGCCTCGACGCCGCCCTCGAAGGGAGCGGCGACCGGGGCTAGGGTGCGGCGATGGACGAGCTGAGGCACCTGTTGCGGCGCGCCGCCGACCATGCGGCTGACTACCGGCTGTCGCTGCCGGACCGGCCGGTCGGCGTACCCGTGGACCAGGCCGCGCTGACCGAGGCGTTCGCCGGTCCGTTGCCGGACGCGCCCACCCCGCCCGGGCAGGTCCTCGCCGACCTGGTGGCCGCGGCCGAACCCGGCCTGGTCGCCACCGCCGGCCCCCGCTACTTCGGCTTCGTCGTCGGCGGCGCCTCGCCCGCCGCCACCGCCGCCGACATGCTGGCCGCCGGCTGGGACCAGATCGCGTTCAACGCGGTCACCTCCCCCGCCGCCGTGGCCGCCGAGACGGCCGCCGGCGGCTGGCTGAAGGACCTGCTGGGCATCCCGGCGACCGCGTCCGTCGGCTTCGTCACCGGCGCGCAGGCGGCGAACACCGCCGGCCTCGCCGCCGCCCGCCACCAGGTGCTCGCCGACACCGGCTGGGACGTGGAGCGGCGCGGCCTGTCCGGCGCACCTGCGGTACGCGTGTTCGCCGGGGCCGAACGGCACGCCACCATCGACAGGTCGCTGCGCCTGCTCGGCCTCGGCACCGACGCGCTGCACGCGGTGCCGACCGGCCCGCAGGGCGCAGTCGACCCGGACGCCCTGGAAGCCGCGCTGCGCGACGCCGGTCCCGGCCCGACCATCGTCTGCCTCCAAGCGGGCAACGTGAACACCGGCGCGTGCGACGACCTGCGCCGGGCCTGCGACCTGGTCCACCGGTACGGCGGCTGGGCGCACGTGGACGGCGCCTTCGGGCTGTGGGCGGCTGCCAGCCCGTCGACCCGGCACCTGGTCGACGGACTGGAGAACGCCGACTCGTGGGCCTGCGACGGCCACAAGTGGCTGAACCTGCCGTACGACAGCGCGTTCGTGTTCTGCGCCCGGCCCGACGCGCACGCGGCGGCCATGTCGCTCGCGGCCGCGTACCTCGTGGGTTCCGGTGGTGTGCCCGCGGGCGCGGACCTGACCGCGGAGTCCTCCCGCCGCGCCCGGGGTTTCGCGGTCTGGGCGGGCCTGCGGGAGCTGGGCCGCGACGGCGTCGGCGCGCTGGTCGAGCGGTGCTGCGCGCTGGCGCGCCGGTTCGCCGACGGGCTCGCCGGAGCCGGGTTCGAGGTGGTGAACGACGTGGTGCTCAACCAGGTGCTCGTCGGGTTCGGCGACGACGCGCGCACCGACCGGGTGGTGGCCGCCGCGCAGGTCGACGGGACGTGCTGGGTGGGCGGGACGACGTGGCGGGGGCGGCGGCTGATGCGGATCTCGGTGTCGAACGCGACCACGACGGAGGCGGACGTGGACCGGTCGGTGGCGGCCCTCATCCGGGTGGCCCACCGGGACGGCGGCGACATGGTTCACTGAGGACGGTTACCGGCCGCGGCGGCAGTTGCCTGGCCGAACCGCTTCACATGCCTCAGCGGGGCACACACGCAGCGCGATCGGTTGGTAGCGTGACGCTCATACTGTCCTCTGAGGAGGGTCGACATGTGGGCGGACGAGGCCGCGCTGGATGCGGCGGCACGCCGGCTCGACGAATGGGAGTCGTCCCTGGCCGACCGGGCGGCACGGGCCCGCGACCTGTCCGCCCGCGCCCAGACGCTGACCGGCATCGCGCGCAGCGCCGACGGTCTGGTCGAGGTCACCGTCGACTCGTCCGGGCTGCTCGCCGACCTGCGGCTGGACGAACGCGTCCGGCAGCACTCCGCCGCACACACCGCCCGGCAGATCCTTGCGGTCACCCGGGACGCCCGCGCCGACCTGCTGCGACGGCTCACCGAGGCCACCACCGCGGCACTCGGCGCGGACGACCCGGCCGGGCAGGCGATCGTCGAGTCCCACCAGCGGCGGCTCGGCCCCGACCCGGGCACGCCGGATGCCGCCCGGTGACGGCCTCCAGGTCGACCCGGACGACCTGACCGCACACGCCGCACACCTCGGCCGCCGCGCCGACAGCATCGACACCGCCCGGCAGGCCGGCCAGCACGTCAGGCTGGGCGCCGACGCGTACGGGCAGCTCTGCGCGATCATGCCGGTCCTGCTCGACGGTCTCCAGCGGACGCTCACCGACGGCATCGGCATCGCCGCCACGTCGGTCCGGGACACCGCCGGGAAGCTGCGGTCGAGCGCCGAGCGCTACCGCGCCTCCGACGCGCACGCCGCCGACCTGCTCGACCGGATACGGCAGCGGCGGTGACCACGAACCCACTGGTCGCCGCCGCGGCGGACTCCGGTCCGAGTCCCTGGGCCGGCGTGTGGATCTGCGAGGACATCGAACTCATCGCCCAGGGCGTCCGCACCGGCAGCTGGATCGACGGCAGCCTCGGCGTGGTCAGCGCCGGCCTCGACGCGCTCGCGCTCGTGTCCGACCCGGCCGGAGCGCTCCTCCAGTACGGCATCGCCTGGCTCATCGAACACGTCAAGCCGCTCAGCGAAGCCCTCGACTGGCTCGCCGGCGACCCCGCCGAGATCACCGCGCACGCGCAGACCTGGCGTAACGTCGCCGCGTCCCTGCGCGAGGACGCCGCCGATCTGGCCCACGCCGTACGCACCGAGGTCGCCGGCTGGACCGGCGCCGCCGCCACCGGCTACCGCCGCTGGGCGGGCGAACAGCAGCAGGCCATCACCGGGCTCGCGCAGGGCGCCGAGGCGATGGCCGCGATCACCGAAGGCGCCGCCGGCCTGGTCGCTGCAGTGCGGCTGCTGGTCCGCGACGCGATCGCCGCCTGCGTGTCCCGCCTGATCGTGTACGCGGCCGAACTGGTCGCCACGGCGGGGCTGGCGACGCCGCTGGTGGTGGAGCAGGTGACGACGACAGTGGCGTCGTGGGCGGCGCGGATCGGGCGGTTGCTGCGGGGGTTGCTGGCGAGTCTGCGGCGGCTGATGCCGGAGATGCGGCGGCTGGGTGAGCTGATCGGCAAGCTGAAGGAGGCGCTGAGCCGCCTCTCGTCCGCCGGACCGGAGAAGACCCCTGGCAGCGGTGGCCCCGGGCGCCATAACGGTCACCCGACGAGGCCCCCGGAGTTCGACCCGGGCAAGCAGCATGGTCCCCTCGGCGCCGACTTCCGGCCCGAGGTGAATGACCCTCGCGGCTTGTTCGACGACAAGGAAAGAGCGGTCGGTGACCGCCTCGCCGAGGAAGGGGACATGGTCCATCCACGGGAACGTGACGACAGCCTGTACAAGCTCAAGAATCCGGACTCGATGGTGCGGTCTGGTCCAGACGATCCCGGCGTGGTGACCGAATTCAAGACCCTCGACCGCTCCAGCAGCGAAGCCGTACGCCGTAACATCATGGCCGCCGGTAAGCAGGTCGACCAGACCGGCGGCGGCAACGCGGTCATCGACGGACGCCCGGTAAACCTGAGCGAGGAGGAGGCCCGGCGGGGTTTCGCGCGAGCGCTGGGTCAGCACAGACAGCACGGCAGCGCCATGCCCGGCCAGGTCCGCATCATCCTCGGCGACAACCGAATAATCACGCTTCCCGACTAGTCTGGTGTCGCACATGTCGACTTTGGAACACATTTTTCTCCACGCTGCGGAGGAGCCGAAAGCGGTGGCCGACAGGATTGCCTCGGCGATCGGGTTGCGAGCTTCGATCGGTCCTGAGGGAGGCATTTATTTGAGCCGTCCCGCGCAGTGCGGCCCAGGCGGGGAGGTCGGCGGCGAGGTAGCCCGCAACTATCTCGCCTATCCCTCCGACGTTCCGGACGAGCAGTCGCTCCTGGACGCCTATGAGATCCTCTGGGATTTCGGGTACACGGGCAGAGACCGGGATGTCCAACTGCGTGAAGCCCGCCGCGTCTTCGAGCAGCTCTCCGCGGCGCGGCTGTGGCCGGCTGTGCTGGTGGCGGGTCTCGACACGCTGATCGCCGCCTGGGATCCGGATCTCGGGTCCACCTGGTTTCCCTCGGGGACGTCACCGGACGCGGTCGATCGGGACGCCTGGCAGGAGTATCTCGCCCGTCTCCGCCACTGATCGTGGACCCGTACGAGCTGGTAGAACTCAGGGATGCCGTGCCTGAGGAGAATCTCCCCGCCGGAGCGGTCGGTGCCATCGTGCACGTGTTCCACCGCCCCGACCTCGCCTATGAGGTGGAGTTCGCCGATCAGGACGGCCGGCCCCTCAGTGCTCTGGCCCTGACGCCGGACAAGATCCAGAAGGTCGACACCACGGGTGGCGACGGACAGTCGGCAGCACAGTAGTGGCCGGCCTCGTCGTTCTGCGGCCCGGGGTCGACTGGACAGCGACCGGAGGGTTATTCGACTGGACCGTGGAGTTCCTGATCGCTCGGCTCACTGACAGAGACGCCGCAGCGCATCTTCAAGAGATCGTCGACAACAACCTCGGTTCATTCCGGTTGGATGACCTGTCGCCGGAAGCCCAGCGCGAGGTCGTCGCCCATTTGCGCGAGGGTCTGGTCGTGGCGGGTGAACAGCATCTGCCGGAGACAGCCCAGAAATCTGTTGTGGTGGCACATCTCCGAGAACTCGTCGCCGCGACTCACAGCTTGCCCGCGGAGTAAGGATGGTCGGAAAGGGCGACATGGGAATGATGGTGGCCGCCCGTCGGATCGAGGCTCCGGCGGACGAGGTGCGGTATGCGTTTGGTTTTGAGGACAGGTTCGATCGCATCCTCGTCATCGACCCGCAGACGTTGCAGGCACGAGTCGAGGACGACGACTTCAACGCCGCTGCCAGCGCCATCACCGCCAAGATCGTCAATGCCTGGCGCGACCGGGGCGACTTCCCGGAACGCATGCTCGTCGCGAGCTAGCTGAGAAACCAACCACTCAGACCGGAGGAACCCCCTAGTGGCTTCATTCGACGAGTGGCTGGACGTCTACGAGGTCGTCTACCGCGCCCTGCCCGCCGAGTCCGACCACCAGTGCCCGAACTGCGGTCACCGAACCCTCCGGATGGTGTTCACCGGGCCCCCAGGGGCCGGCTACGGCTACGCCTCCTTCTGGTGTGACACCTGCCTGGAGGGCATCCACGTCTCCCGGGCTCCGGTTCCCGCCGGAGTGACGGCCCTGTCCACTGCCGCGCCGATCGAGGACCGCACCAGGGGCATCCCCAACTACCGCCTCGTGACATAGCTGAATCCCGTCGGGAATCGGCTACGAGCCGAGGATCCCGTACTGCAACCTGACGATGACCCGCTCGGTCACCACATCCACCCCGCCGAGAGCGTCGCGTACGTCGGCGGCGAACTCCGCGCGTTGATGCAAAGTAGGCAGCCGTTCCGCGGACATGGCGGAGAAGACACCGCCGACCATGTCGTCGACAGTGAGCGGGGCGTCGTACCGCACCGACGTCTCCTCGTACCGATATCCGGCCCCCACGAGCGCCTCCCGGTTGCGGCGACGCCCATCCTCGTCGGTCTGACATCTTCCGGTGACCGGGTGGCCGACCATCCGCTCCAGGCATCCCCGCAGCGCGATCGACCACTCGGTGTCCTGCATCCACAGGGGTTCGCCGTTAGTGACGACGGCGATTCCACCGCCGGAGCGCAACAACGGCCGCGCCGCCTCGAAGAGGGCGTCGCGGTCCATGAAGTGGATGGCGACGGCGACGGTCAGCGCACCGACACTTCCCTCGCCGAGCAGCCGGGACAACGCGGGCACGTCGCCGTCACCGCCGAGCACCCACGTGGCGTTGGTCGTGCCCTGGTCGAGGGCGGTACGCCGGGCTATCGCCAGCATGTCCGGCTCCGGGTCCACGCCGATGACCGCGCCCACCCGGTCGGCGAGCGGGAGGCTCAACTGACCGGTACCGCAGCCGAGGTCGACCACCGTGTCGTCGGCGCCGAGCTGGAAGGCTGCCGCCACGGCGTCGAGCACTGGGGGCGGATAGCCGCGCCGATGCCGCGCGTAGTAGGTCGCCACCTCACCGCCGAAGCCCGTCGCCATGCCGGCAGCCTGCCCGCCGCGCCAGCCCCGAGGCCAGCCGTTCTGCTGAGGGCACGCCCCCGAAGTGCTTGTCCCCCGTGCGAGCTACCCGCAAGTGTCCACCGCACGGTGACGATTCCGAGCCTGCGAATCCATAGCGTTCCAGGTGAACCGCGGCGCTCCGGCCGCGGACCTCTCGAAGGAATCGTCATGCGTGTGGTGAAGCAGTTCCTGGCCGTCGTCGCGGTCAGTGTCGTCGGCAGCCTGGCGCTCGTCGCGGCACAGGACAACGCCGGGCTCAGCCTGATCCTCGGCGTCGCGACCACCGCGGCCGCGATCGTGGTGTACGGGTGGGTGGTGCGCCGCACCGAACGCCGCGAGGTCACCGAACTGGCCCGGAACGGCGCGGCCGCCCGGCTCAACCGCGGGGTGCTGATCGGGTTCGCCATGTTCGCGGCGGTCATCGGCAACATCGCCCTCATGGGCGGCTACCACGTACACGGCATCGGCTCGGTGTCCGGCGCGGTGGGCATGGTCGGGTTCATGGCCGCCGCGGCGGTGACCGAGGAACTGATGTTCCGCGGCCTGCTGTTCCGCCTGGCCGAGGAACGGCTCGGCACGTGGCTCTCGCTGCTGCTGACCGGCGTACTGTTCGGCCTGATGCACCTGCTGAACCCGGACGCCAGCCTCTGGGGTGCCACCGCCATCGCGATCGAGGCCGGGTTCATGCTCGCGGCCTGCTACGCCGCGACCCGCAACCTGTGGGTGCCGATCGGCCTGCACTTCGGCTGGAACTTCGCGGCCGGCGGCATCTTCGGCGTCGTCGTGTCCGGCAACGGCGAGTCGGCGGGGCTGCTCGATGCCACCACGTCGGGTTCGACACTGCTCAGCGGCGGCGACTTCGGACCGGAAGGCAGCCTCTACACGGTGGCCGCCGGGGCGGCGCTGACTGTGGTCTTCCTCTGGCTGGCGCACCGCCGCGGCCACATCGTGACTCGGCGCCACCGCACGGCCGAGGTCCCGGCGGAGAGCGTTACGGTCTCCTGATGATCACCCGACGGATGTTCCCCGACTCGTGGCGGCGCTGGCCCGTCACGGTCCGGGATCTCCCGCTCGCGCTGGTGATCGCGCTCGCAGCAGTGACCCCACCGCTGCGCGGCATCGGTACGCAGCTCGGCGACCTGCCCGCGCGGCCGTTCGACGCGCTGACCGTGGTGGTGATCGCGCTGGAGTGCCTTCCGCTGGCGCTGCGCCGCAGCCGCCCGGCGCTGTCCCTCGCCCTGGTGTCACTCGGCTTCGCGCTCGATCAGGTACGCGCCTACCACACCTTCGCGGGCACCGCGCTCGCCATCGCGCTGGTGAGCGCGGGCGCCCACCTGGACCGAGGCCGCCGCACCACGGTGCTCGCCGGCTCCCTCGCGTACATCGGTCTGGCGGTCGTGCTGGATCGACAGGGGTCGACCGAGGGCGTGGTCGGGTTCACCACGTTCTACCTGCTGCTGGCGCTCGCCTGGGGCACCGGGTCGTGGCTGCGGCAGGACCGCCTCGCCGAGGCCGAACGCCGCCGGCACGTCGCGGAAACCGCCCGCGCCTCCGAACGCGCCCGCATCGCCGGTGAACTCCACGACGTGGTCACCCACCATGTGACGGCGATGGTGGTGCAGGCCGAGGCGGCCCGCTACCTGACCGCCGCGCCCGACCGCCTCGACACCACCCTGACCGCCATCACCGACACCGGTCGCCGTGCCATCGGCGACCTGCGGCTGCTGCTCGACGTGCTCAACCCCGACCACGGTACGGAGCCACGCGCCCCGTCGGTCGGCGAGCTGCACGCCCTGGTGGAGCAGACCCGGCAGGCCGGGCAGCCGGTGGAGTTCACGCAGCAGGGCACCCCGGCGGAGGTGACCGGCGGCGCGGAGATGGCCGCGTACCGGGTGGTGCAGGAGGCGCTCACCAATGCCCTCAAACACGCGCACGGCCGCCCCACCGCTGTGCACGTACACCATGGAGACCGGGAGATCACGGTGGAGATCAGCACGGACGGCCCGGGCCCGCGCGCCGCGGGTCCGGGCGGAAGCGGACGCGGCCTGGCCGGGCTGCGCGAGCGCGTCTCGATGCTCGGCGGCGAGTTCGACGCGGGGCGACGGGCGGGCAACGGCTTCGTCGTCCGGGCGCGCATCCCCACCGGGAGCGCGTCGTGACCGGGCCGATCCGGGTGCTGGTCTGCGACGACCAGGCGCTGATCCGTACCGGATTCACCACCATCATCGACGCGCAGCCGGACATGGCCGCGGTGGGCGAGTGCGGCGACGGCCGCGCCGCGGTCGACCTCGCCGGCCGCCTGCGGCCCGACGTGGTGGTGATGGACGTACGCATGCCGGTGCTCGACGGCATCAAGGCCACCCGCCTGCTGGCCGGCGCGGGCATCGCCCAGCCGGTCAAGGTGCTGGTGGTGACGACGTTCAACCTCGACGAGTACGTCTACGAGGCGCTGCGCGCCGGCGCGAGCGGATTCCTGCTCAAGGACGCCCCACCGGCGCAACTGCTGCACGGCATCCGCACCGTCGCCTCCGGCGCCGCGCTGCTGGCGCCGGAGGTGACGCGGCAGCTCGTCGGCCGGTACGCGGCGCGGATCCGCCCGGCCGAGGGCGCGCCGGCGGACGTGGGGCTGACGCCGCGTGAGCTGGAGGTGCTGCGGCTGATCGCCGACGGGCTGTCGAACGGTGAGATTGCGGCGCGGCTGGTGATCAGTCAGGAGACGGTGAAGACGTACGTGTCGCGGATCCTGACGAAGCTGGATCTGCGGGACCGGGTGCAGGCGGTGGTGTACGCGTACCGCACCGGCCTGGTCACCTGAGCAGCGCGTCAGACGCCATTCGGCACGCCTGCTCTCCACCAAGTCAAGGCAGCTCATCCGGCCGGGTTGCCGCTGGCGTACCTGCAGCCGGTCCTGTCGAAACGAATAGGGCCTATACGGAAACGGCGTCAAGGGACAAGATCGGACGGGTCGACGTGGACAGCACAGGGGGCAGGCATGCTGGACGACCTTCGCTACGAGCCGCCGGAGCAGCGCTTTGACTGGCTGACCGCAATCGGCCCGGCCTCATGCTTGGTGGTCGGGAATGTGGCGGACGATGTCCGGGACGACATTCTCGGCTTGGCGCCGGAGACGCGTGCCATCGGCTCCGGCCAGTTTGATCAACTCGTCCACCGTGGCACCTACGCCTTCCAACGCGCCGGCACCTGGCACGCGGTAGTGGTGGGCAGCGGCAAAGGACCAACCGCCCCCGCGAGTGGAAGGCGTCGCTACCTTGAGGATGACTGCCATCTTCTCGCAGCGACCTTTCTGTACACGGCGCTCTGGCCGGGCGCGGGCGCATTTGCCGGGCGCGCACTGTTCCAGGTAGGCGACATAGTGCGGGCCGAGGGCGCAGCGGGAGTCTTGGGACGGGTCAAGGGCATCACCCCGGTAGCCGGCAGCTACCAGTACCAGATCGACATACGGGGCGACATCAAACGGTTCAGCGAAGAAGCTCTCGTCCTGGAGGAGGGCGATCCGCGCGAGCCCAGCTTCTGGCTGGCACAGACGCCAGCCGGTGCAGAGGGACTGGCGCTGACGCTGACCTGGACGAAGCTACGACATCCTCTGACCGACACCCTGTATTCGTTCGCGTCGAGCAAGACTATTTTCCGGGCGTATCAGTTCAAGCCGGTCCTCAAAGTGGTCTCCACGTCTTCCGGCCGGCTACTGATCGCCGACGAAGTTGGACTGGGCAAGACGATCGAGGCCGGTTTGGTCTGGAATGAGTTGGAGCAACGGTCACGGCTCGACCGCGTCCTCATCGTCGCACCCGCCGTGCTCACGCTCAAGTGGAAGTCCGAGTTGCGTCGGCGATTCGACAGGTCGCTCGACATCGTGCAGCCGCGGGATCTGAGTGACTTCGCCGAGCGGCTGGCCGGAGGTGAGGATCCACCATTACGCGGCATCATCTCCCTGGAATCCCTGCGGGCGGCAAGCGATCTACTGGAACGACTCACCGAGCTGCATCCGCGCTTCGACCTCGTCATCGTCGATGAAGCACACTACCTCCGCAACAGCGGAAGCAAGTCGCACGCGCTGGGCCGGCTCCTGGCCGACTGGTCGGACTATCTGATCTTCTTGTCCGCCACGCCTCTGAACCTGGGCAACAACGATCTCTTCAACCTGATAAATCTCCTCGACGAAGTCAACTTCGCTGACCCAGCTACCTTCGAGCGCCAGCTCGAACCAAACCAGGTCCTCAACGCGGTCGCGCGCTCCCTGTTGGATGATGGGCGGCGGGAACCGCGGAAGCTGCTGAGCCAGCTGAACACCCTAGATGCGATGGAGTTCGGCTCATCCGTCACCGATCGGCCCGACTATGGGTTCCTGCGGCAACTGCTCGATGTCGAACGGCCGCTCAGTCACGCAGAGATCGCCCGTGCACGTCGGCTGCTCGCTGATCTAAATATGTTGGGGCGCGTACTCACCCGCACCCGCAAGGCGGATATCCCGGACCGGAAGGCGATCCGCGTGCCGCAAGCCATCAATGTGAGCTGGACAGATCAAGAACGCAGGTACTACGAGTCCGTCTACGCCTGGTACATGGCCCGGGCCTTGCAGATGAACACACCTCCAGGCTTCGCCATGCAGATGCCATTGCGCCAAGCGGCAAGCTGCATCCCCGCCTCGCAGGAGTTGATGCGGGAGCGGAATCCAAACTTGTTCAGCCAGGAGATCGACGACGCCGACGAGGATGTCGCAGCGGACGTCGCCGACCTCCTCCAGCTTCCAACGCTGGCGATACCGGTGCGGGTCGACACCAAGTACGACGAACTCCAGGCAAGGCTGCTGGACGTTCGTGAAGCGGGCCTGCAGCAGGTCATGATCTTCTCCTTCTTCCGGCGGACGCTCGCGTATCTCGCGCGGCGCCTGAGCGAGCACTTCACCGTTCGCGTCATGCACGGCGGCGTCGCGATGGCCGACCGGGAGCGGATCATGGATGAGTTTCGACGGGGGAAGTTCGAGATCCTGCTACTGAGCGAGGTGGGTTCCGAGGGTCTCGACTTCGAGTTCTGCAACGTGCTGGTCAACTACGACCTGCCGTGGAACCCGATGCGCGTTGAACAGCGCATCGGGCGACTCGACCGCTTCGGCCAAGAGCACGAGAAGATCTTCATCTTCAACATGAACGTTCCCGGCACGATCGAGACGGACATCTTTCAGCGGCTCTACGACCGGATCGGTGTCTTCGAACGATCCATCGGCGAGCTCGAGCCCATCCTTCGCGACGAGCTGGGTGGCATCACCAAACGGCTCCTGGATCCGCGGTTGAGCGCGGAGCAGCGGCAACGGGAGGCGGAGCGTGTTGGTGTCGCACTGCGCCTACGCGCGCAGGACACCGACGATCTACGCGCCGCGCAGGCGCACTTGGCCGGTCTGGACGGCCTGCTGGTCGAGGGCCTGACCGAGGATGGCCCAGACAACGGCCGGTTCATTGGCGCGGCGGAAATCCAGCGCATGCTGGATGAGCTCTTCAAGCGCACGGGTGGCCGCCGCACCAAGCCAGACAAGAACGGGGTCTTCAAGGTCATCGGTACAGCTCGGCTCGCCGAGCGATTGCGGTCCAGCAGGGTCAGTGAGGACGGCGGTAAGCACACGCGTCACGGACTGGCAGCACTGCTGCAGAACGGAACGCCGCTGCCCTGCACATTACGGCCCGACGTCGCCAGCAAGTCCGACGCGGAACTCCTGTCGGCACGGCATCCGCTGGTGAAACTGGCCCAGGAGATCCTCAGCGGAGAGACCCTGGCACTCCCCCGCTTCGGCGCGGTCCGGGTACCGGACATCCCGAAGGGCCGCCGGTACCTCGTCACGCTGGACTTGGCCGAGACAACCGGCCTCCACAAGCAGGTGGAGTTGTGGGCCACCGCGATCGATGTCGACACCGGCGAGCTACGTGACGAGGTCGGCAACCTGCTGCTGACCGCGCTTGCTGAGGGCCGTCTGGAGGATGCAACGGCCGCACCGCCGCCCAACCTCCAAAGGCTCTGGGAGCAGGCGCAACAGCACCTGGCGCTGCGGCACCGAGAGGTGGAAAGCATCCGAAGGCAGGAGAATACAGCTCTGGTGCAGGGCCGCATCCGAGCGCAACAGGGATCAGTGGACCTCGCGATCAGCAAGACCGAGGAACTGGTAGCGGGACTGCGTCGCGACGGTCGCGGCGCGAGCATCATCCGGCTGCATGAAGGCCGACTACGCAAGCTCAGGACACGCAAGGACGAGATCCGTCACGAGTTGGCGGCTCACCGGGAACTCGCCGTTTCACTCTCGGCGGTGGCCGTCGTACTCATCGAGTAGGCGGTGCCCACTCCTTTTCCATGTACCAAGGCGTGGGGGGAGTCGGGGAGTTCCGCTGTGCGCTCCGCAGGATAAGCTGAGCGTGGTCGCGGCCACGCATCACGGGCCACCGGTCGACTTTCATGTCGAGTCGCTTACCCGAACCGTCCCGGAGCAGGATCCGGCCATCACAGTAGAGCTTGAAGCTCATACTGCGCCCGAATGTCAGGCCGATGCCGTCCATAACCTGGTCGTCGAACTTCAGCCCGAGTGACTCGCCGGTCGTTGCACGCACGCGTAGCCGGCCTCTGCCGTGCTTCGGGCCGGGGAAGGCACGGTCGTGTCGCTCGTAGCCGAGGTTGGCCTGGCCAGACAGCACCTGCCAAGCCTCATAGAAAGGTGTGTGAGCGGCGTACAGGGTTTCCTGGCAGGTCTGGCCGTTCTCGTCCCACTCCACGATGAAGTCGAATCCAGGGCGGTGCAGATTGAGCCGGTCGTACCCAGAAGTGTCGGCCAGACCGGCAACGATCGCCTCATCGGCTTGGACGCCCGCCTCGTCGAAGACCTGCGCGTGGGGGAAAAGTGCGCCGACCCGACGCTCCACGTAAGGAATCCGGCTCATACCTCCCGCGAGCAGTACGTAGTCGACGTCGCGGATCAGTTCTGCCGGGCCCAATGCGCGTAACTGATCGGGAGAGCCAATTTCACGTTCGGTCAGCCGTGCGGCGCGCAGGGCTGCCCACACGAGGCGTTCGGCCTCGTCCATCTGTGGACGAAAGGCCTCTTCGAGCTGCTCTCGCGTGTAGGTCAGGACGGGAACAGCGCCAAGCTGACGGGACGGCAGAACGACACGGTGCTCTGCCAGTCGGGACAAGTTCACCTTTGCTTCGCGGGCTGCGCGCATCACCAAAGCGTCGAGCAGCTCGGGATGCCGACTCGCCGTGAGGTCGTACCCCTTGGCAGTGAGATCTTCGTACAGATCTCGCGCGATCGCATGGTCCAGCATGTCGCCGGCGTACTCCGCGCCGAGTGCGGTCAGTACGGAGATCTCGGGGTGAGGACCGCCCACGACGTCAAGGACAGCAATGTCCAACGTGCCGCCACCCATGTCGAACACGAGTAACCGGCCCTCCGGCTGCTCGCCATAGGCGAGGTAACGATGGCTGACCCAGGCGATGCCCGCGGCGATAGGCTCGTCGACCAAGACCGAACCGTCTGTCGGCAGCCCAGCCTTCTCCGCCAGTTCCAGCAGCCGATTCCGTTGCGCCCCGTCCCACATGGCGGGGCAGCCCAGCCGGAATTCGCGATCCTGATCCAGCGGCTCGCCGGCACGGGCCGCACGGACACCGATCTCCGCGAGGAGGGCGATCATGACCTCGTCTGCCGAGATCTCCAGGGTTCCGGCCGGCCCGAAAACGGCCACCCTGTCCTCGTTTCGAGTGATGGCCCGTTTGATGGATCGGATTACCTGGTCGCTGGGCAGTGCATCGGCATCCTCACCCACTACCAGCGTGTCGCCGCGATAGCCGGCGACCGAGGGGAACCATCTTGTGCTGTGGCCCAACGGTGCGATCTGAACCGGCCGACGGCCGGCTCGCGTCGCCACCAGCGAAGTAGACGTGCCGAAATCCACCCCGACGGCGTGGCCGTGGGCTCCCCCCATGCGCACTCCTAAGTCGTCACCAGCGCCTTGTCGATAAGCACGTCTTCACCCAGCGGCCGCCAGCGGTAGCCGGGCCGGATGACCTTAACCTCGGTTCCATCCTGGGGAACACCGACGATGGGGTCATGCGCAGTCGGATCAAAGGACACTTCGAAACCGACCTGCCCGATCGGCTCTAGCGCTTGCGCCATTGCCAGGGCGCGCACACGTTCGACAAGAACTCCTGGCTCGGTTTCCCCTGCGGCCAACTCCTCGACCTCGGCTGCCAGGGTCGCCAACGAACGAACAACATCGATCTGAATCTGCCGGTCCTGTGCAGTTCGTAGGGAGGCGCTCTCGCGGTGCTCCGCTCGGAGTGTCTCCTCCAGTTGGGCGCATCGGTCGGCGAGGGCAGTAGTACGGTTTTCGGCCGCTCGGGCCCGCTCTTCCGCCGCTTGGGCGGCTGCCTGTGCCTGCTCGACGTCGTGGCGCAGGGCCTGTATCCGCTGCTCCTGCGTCAGCGCCGCAGCCCAACCGGCAACGATGCGGTCGATCGCCGCGACCCGGCGGAGCGCGGCGGCCAGCACCTCGCCGGAAACGCCAGCCAAGAACTCGCTGGGCACGCCCATCAGGAACGCAAGCCGCCCGCGCGACTCGACTAGAGACAGTTCTCGCAGCATCAGCGGCCACAGGAATTCAGCGCATACCTCCGGTCGTGAGGTGACGGCGCCGAGTGGCCCGCTCGCACAGGCGACGAGTTCGTCGAGGCTGGCGCCGCTCCACCACGCGTCACTCAGCACACTCTTGCTGTGCACCTTACTCACGGTGGCAATAAGCGCGGCGCGGCCTCCATCGCGGGTGAATGGAAGCGGCGCCACGAGCGGTGCTAGACCTTCGAGGTCAATGCTGACTCGCTCGTCACGGGACAGGCTCCTCAAGAGTTGGCTCAGAACCAGTGCTACCGCTTCGAGCACCTGCCGTGCTTCGGACCCGCGCCCGAGCGCGACGGCATGCCCGATAGTGGCTAGCGAGGGAATCGCGGCGGTCGGCAGATCGACGCCGTCAGAGGCACGCCGCAGCAGGGCTTCTGCGGTCACGGAGAGGTCGGGATCCAGCACTGCCTGCGCTCCGACCTCAGCAGCAGCTGCCGCCAGCAGATCTGTCATCCTGCCGCCATCGAGGGAACGATCGGCGGCGGACGAAGATCGGGACGTTACGAGCAGTAACAGTTCAAGAGCAGCAGCGTCTTCGCGAGTGAGCGATTCGAGCAGGGCTTCGAGCTCCTCGCCGGTCAGCTTCTGCAAGCGTGCACCGACTGCTAGCGGCTTCGACAGGTAGTGCCGCAAAGGTTGGGACTCGTCCTCGCCCATCATCTGTGCAAGCCTCGCCGCCAGCGATGCCGGTGCTGTGCTGGATGCCGTCGTGCTGCCATCGATCGCTTCCGCCGGTACGGAGGAAGTAGATGATGCTTCCGGCTTCGCCGTTCCCCCGATCGCTTCGGCTGCCGGTACCGGTGCGTGCTGATCAGCTTCGGGCAGGATTCTGGTCAGTCCTGACCTGGATCTCGCCCTTTCAGCCTTTAGCTTCGACTGGAATATGGCGGCTACGCCCTTGCCGCTCACCGAGATCTCGTCGCTACTCGTGAGCGCCTGCTCGATGCGCCTCCAGCGCGGGCTGCCGCTGCCGATGTCGAGGCCCAGATCGGTCAGCTTTTCCCTGATCTGCTTGCGGGTGAGTCCCTTCTCGTTCTCCTGCAGCAGCCGCGTCACCGCGTCGAACGGGTTTGCCTCGAACGCGGCGACCGCCGACGCTCGGTCGCGGAGGAACGCAAGGCGGAGTGAGCCTTGGGGTGCCCCGGCGATCCGGCCACCAAGCCGGACGCTTTCCTCGGACCCGTCGTCCCAGCGAACGCGAAAGAGGCTGCCCTCCTTCGACAGAACCGTACCGATCCGGACCGGCTCGTCAGGCCGGTCGGGCTCACGCACCATCACCAATTCCGGCTGTTCCACGGCTGAGACTGTAGACGTCCGTGTGACCGGACGTCCGAGCGCGGTGGCGTTGCCGGGCGTCGCAACGGCACCGCGCAGATCGGCCCGTGATGCGACGAGCGGCGGCCGCTTGAGGCTGTCGCTGCCACGCCCTACGTAAGCATCATCAGCGTGTGCTCACCGTGGGTATCGTCAGGACGTGGTGGATTCGCCCAGCTCAGCCCGGCATACGGCCGCGTTGTTCCGGCAGTCCTCAAGTAGGTCGGGGTACCCGCCCACGCGGTTCAGATCCTCCGCGAGATCCTCGAATGCCTGCCGCGCCTGCCGGTAGTCGCCGGCCAGCAGGTGCAGGTTGGCGAGGTCGTACCGCAATGGAACCTGCTCCTCAACCGCCGTTCCGGCGGCGAGAACCCCCTTGATGAGTTCTGCCGCCTGCACGAACCGCTCCTGCTCGGCCAGCTCCCCGATCTGCGACCGCACATCCGCGAGCGTCCTCGTGGATGGCTGCGCCACCACGGATCCCGCGGAAGCAGCGGCGACCGGCTCGATGCCGCAGGCGTCCAGCAAAGCGACTCGGCCCTCGCCTGCGAAGGGAACAAGAAGCTGCCCGACTTCCCCGGCAGAGGCCGGCCGGTCGGACGGGTCCTTGGCCAGGAGGCAGAACAGGAGATGAGCCAGGTCGTCCGGGACGTCCGCCCGGTACTCGGTGACGATCGGGATCGGCGATCGCATGTGCCTGTGCAGCATCTCCAACGAGCTGCCGGCCTCGAACGGCGGCACACCGGTGAGCATCTCGAACAGGATGCACCCGAGCGCGTAGAGGTCTGCTGCCGGGCCCACCGGCGCACCCGCGGCCTGCTCAGGTGCGATGTAGGCGGGAGTGCCGAGGGTTTGACCGGTGGCGGTCAACCGGGACTGCTCGGCCGGCCCGAGTAGCGCGGCGACCCCGAAGTCCAGGACCTTGACCACCCCCGAGGGCGTGATCATTAGATTCTGCGGCTTCAGGTCGCGGTGTACGAGTGACGCGGCATGAGCGGTCTCCAGCACAGAGGTGACCTGCGCGGCGATCGATGCGGCCTCTGCCACCGGCAGCCGGTCGCGCTCCGCCACGAGATCCGCCAGCTGGTAACCACGGACGAGCTGCATGGCGATGTAAAGGTCGTCGTGGTGTCGGCCGAGGTCATGGATGACCGGCACGCCTGGATGGTCGAGACGGGCGGTCACCCGTGCCTCCCGCCTGAACCGCTTGACCGCGACCTCGCGCTCGTCCTCGGGCACTTCGCTCGTCCGAAGGAACTTGACCGCGACCGGCCGGTCGAGACGCTCGTCGTAGCCGGCCCAGACCTGGCCCATTCCCCCACGACCGATCGGATACGTCAGCTCGTAGCGATCAGCGATACGGTCCCCCGCCTGCACGTGCCGCCTCTCTCTAGTCGTACGTCGGCCCCGGCCTCACCACCGGCAGACTGTCACGTCGCCTCTCGTTGCACGAGACGAGAGGTGAGGAACGGGCTCGGAGTGCCGTGCCAGAACACCGCCAACTCGTCGCGGGGTCGGGTAGCGGCGACGAAGAGAAGGGACCGGTCGCGCTGGCGTTCCCGCTGGTACCGCTTCGGATCGCTGTCCCGGTACCGGCTGATCACCTGCCGGGGCACCAGACCGTCACTGACCCCGGCGATGATCATGCGCTGGTATTCGAGTCCCTTGAACCTGTGCATGGTGCCGACGTGGATGCCGTCCGGCTGCTTCGGGCCATCCGGGCCGATCTCGACAGCGGGCAGGCCTTCGGCTTCCACCCGGCTCAGCACGTCGGCCGCCAGTTCCCGGGTGGGGACGCAGATGGCCAGCGATCCGTCGACCGGGTTGCCCCAGGATCGCAGGTGCGTGACGATCAAGTCCTGCTCCTGCGTCCAGGTCGCGGCACCGTGGAACACCGGCCGGGCACCCCGCAGAAGGGAACGGTAGCCCGCCAGGTCCTCCTCGCCTCCGTCCAAGTCGTCGTATACCTCCCCGGTCATGATCTGGAGCGCGTCGGCGAGGATCTGCCTGGTGGTGCGATAGCTCAGCGTGAGACGGGACGACCGGCCGCGGATGTTGATGCCGAGGCTGCCGAGCGTGACGTGGTTGTCATAGATGCGCTGATGGGTGTCACCCGTGAGGAAGAGGTCATCGGGGCCAGGGGGCACCATGGCTCGCAGCATCTTCCAGTGCGCCGCGCTGAGGTCCTGAGCCTCGTCCACCACGACATGGCGGTAGCGAGGGCGCCGGAACCCACCGGACGACTCGCCGGACTCCGCCGCCCGGTCCATCTCCAGACGCGCTGCCCGCTGAGCCACCTGGCGCCAGGTCCAGACACCGCGGGCCTCCAACCAGGAGGTGAACCGCTCAGTCAGCTGCCAGATCTGATCCCGTTCCATCCGGGTGAGGCTGCGGCCCCGGTTGGGCCGGCGCGCTTTGAAGTACTCCGCGCGCGAATTCAGCACCTGCCCGAGGATCACCTGTGTCCACTCGGCGGCGAGAAAGTCCGCGTCCCAGCCGGAGGCGCTGGTCTCAAGCAGGAACTCACCCCAGAGGTCGGGCACCTGATTGTCGCTGACGACGTTACGGTTCGCGCCCGCCTTGGCCTCGGTAACGACGCGGCTGGCCAGCCGGTCGATGTTGGTGATGTCCACCCGGGCCACCAGTTCCTGACCGCCGAGTGCCAGAAGACGGGTCCTGAGATCGGCGGCGAGGTTGCGGTTGAAGGTGGTCAGCAGGATCGGTTTGTCGGTCCCCGGCGGCAAGTGCCGGGCAAGATGGGCCACCCGGTGCAGCGCGACGATGGTCTTGCCGGTGCCCGGGCCCCCACCGACGCGGGCCGGGCCGTTGTACCTGCGTTCGACAAGCTTCCGCTGCGTCGGGTGCAGGAAGATCTGCCAGCGCTCGAATGCCTCCCCGATGATCGCTTGCAGGGCCTCGTCGTCTGACGTCACCTGCGTCGCGGGGCGCTGCACGGCCGCCGCGAAGTCCTCCAGGTCCACCGGCTCGTCCGCGCGTACCGGCTCGGTGACCTGCTGGAGCACCTCCTCGTAGGGCTTGCCGTCGAAGAGCGCGAAGAGGACATCTGTCGTGAGCTGCGGCGCACGATCGAGCAGTTCGAGCAACTCGGCCTCGGTGGTGAGTTCCCGGATCTGCGGCAGCAGCGGCTCGGACACGCCCAGTTCCAGGAGCTGGGCGTCGCTGTAGGCGTCGAAGAGCGGCTTCTGCGTCGGCGTCGGTTCGGCTTCCGGCGGGACGACCCGGCCGACGATGCTGTCTCCCACCGGTGCCAGGTCGACGACTTCGATGCCACCGGTCACCCGGTTGATCCGGTACGCGTAGCGCGACAGGTCGTCGTACACCTCGCCCCGGTGCTTGACCGCGACGAGCAGATAGTCCCGGTCGGCGATGTGCAGCAGGAGCGCCCGGTAGTCACGGTTGACCCGGGCGGACATCAGTCGCGAGTCACCGTTGAGCGACTTCAGCTTCAGCCCGGGATTGTCCGGGTTGTTGCGGAACTTGTGCATGAACTCGTACACCGCGCCGATGTCGGCGCGGGTCAACTTCATGACCTCCTTGTCCGCGCGGTCCAGGATGCGCAGCATCGCTCCGGTGCTCATCAGACCTCTCCCCCACTCGTCGCCGCGAGCTGCGCCGCCAGTTCCTCGGCCGACCATTCCCGCGCGGTACGCGCATGCCAGCCCGCTTCCGTGTACGCCCGGTCGCGGTCCTCCGTCTCCGGGTCGTCGGGCGCGCCGGTCAGTACGACGGCGATCCGCCGCTCCGGCCAGGCCAGCTCGGCCGGCCATGCCTGATCACCCAGCTCGTAGCCGACGACCGGGACGGGCAGGTTCTGCCGCGCCAACTGCTGCACCAGCAATTCCAGCGTGCTCTCCTCGCGGTCCATGTAGCGCAGGACGTCCTGCCACGGCGACTCGTCCTCGACCGGTTCCGTCACGGTGCTCGGCGGCTGCGGCGCGGTACCCAACCAGGTGGCGGTCTCGTCGTCCAGTGGCAGAGCCCGCTGCGCCGACACAAGCCCGGTGCCCTCGGTAACGGCCAGCGACATCGGGTCGAACGAATCGAGCGCGGAGACCGCGAGCTGTCCCGCGTCACCCCCGGCGGGCGTGAGGAACTGGATGACGTTGCCCCAGGTGAGCCATGCGGCCCAGCGGGCCTTGTGTGCGCCGTCGGTTATCGCGCCCGGTAGATCGTTCACCAGGGCGAGCGCTGACCACGTAGGCAGCGGCTTGGTGCGGGCATCCATCACCACGGTCATCGGGCAGCCGGCGCTGTCCTGCGCACGGGCCACCATGATGTGCCGTGCCGCAGCGGCAGCGGGCAGGGGCTCGTCCCGGAGGGAAGCGACCACTCGTTGCGCGACACCACTGGAGTCGGTGGTGGACTTGTCCCGAGCCTGCTTCAACAGGCCCGTCAGAACAGCTTCCGCGCGCCGCTGCCACCGGATGAGGTCAGGCTCGGCGAGGAACCGCATCAGCTGTTCGATCGGATTGGTCCAGATGGTCTGTTCCAACTCGTCCGGGTCGGCCCCGGGCAGGAACTGCCGGTACCGCTCGCGGGCGGTCTGCTTGGAGACGCCGCCGTACGGCGTCCACCGGCCCGACCCGTCACCGCTTCCCCACGTCTTGACGTCGTCCCAGGTGGCGGCGAAGACGAGATAGCCGTGGGCACGCAGGCGCGCGCGCTTGTCAGCGTCGTCGGCCAGTCTGTTGTACTGCGGCGAGGCGTGGTACTTGAACCCGTCGAGGTAGACCGCCACTTCTGGGGACGGCGCGTCCAGGCGCGTGAAGTGCACGTCCGGCCGGGTGCCGCGGACGGTGTTCTGCAGCTTCATCTGCCAGTGTGTGACGCTCTGCCCGCCGTCACTGACGAATCGCAGGTCGGCGATCCGGGCGCCGTCGTGATCCCGCCGCCGGTCGATGCGCAACCCCGAGCCCGGTGTCTCGCCGAGGGCCAGCAGCTTGGTGAGGAACTGCAACTCCAGCTCGCTCTCCACCTGATGGATCAGCGAGATCTCGTCGGTGCGGGTGCCCTCCTCGACACCCCAGCTGTCGAGCAGCTTGTCGAGCATACCGAGCGCCTCGTCGCGGCTCATCAGCGCGAAGTGCTCGTTGCGGGCGTAGCGCAGCAGGCACCTGTGACATACCGGCTTCGCCTCGTTGCGGCACTCGCAGTCGGCGATCTGCCGGCGGGCCAGACGCAGGACGGCCCGGAACTCTTCGGGCTCGGCAAGGCGGTGCAGGTAGCCGGTGCCCTGCGGCTGGGTGTCGTAGACGACAACGAAGTTGCGGGTGCCGTCGCTCTGGCCGTCCGGCATAGTGGCAGAGACGGTCTGCAGGTGGGCGGGCTCGCCGCCGTACTGGGCCGCGATGCCGAGCCGGACCGCCGCCGCGAAGGACAGCAACCGCTCCTGCACCATCGCGGTCGCTGCCGGGATCAGGATGCGCAGCGCCTCGGTCTCCAGTTCGTGCGCCAGGACCAGGTCGACGTGCGTGTCCGGCCCGGCGGCGGACCGCCGGTACGGGCACCAGGGTCGGTGGTGTTCAGCCCCTTGGATGACCGTGGCACCTGAGGCCTGCGCGGCGAGCTGCTGGCCGGTCACCGGAGCTCCGTCAACGGTGGTGCCGCCACAGGACGTGCAGGTGTGGAACCTGTTGATCCGCACCTCCTCGCCGGCGAATAGTTCGGCAGCCCGGTCGTAGCGCTGGGCCCCGAGGTTGAAGTGGCGGATCACCGCGTGGCGGCTGTAGTCGACGCCGAAGGTGTCGTGCGCGTGCCGCCAGGACGATCCCACCTTGGCCGGGTCGATGTCGACGGCGACGGTGGTGGCGTAGAAGCGGCGGTCCCGGTCGTCGCTGTCGTCCCGGATGCGGGCGTCGTCGCGCTTGTCCCGGCTGTAGACCCGTTTCGGCTGCAGCACGTGGAACAACCGGCCGTGATCGGCGATGCCCCGGTCCGCGCAGCGCGGGCATGCGCTGGTGTCCTCCTTGGCCAGGTGGGTACGCACGTACCCGCACTGCGCGCAGATCCGCCACTGTTCGTATGTCGGCCGGTCGGGCGGGCCGACGTCGAGCCCGGAGATCTCGTGCTTGTAGCCCCGGACGTAGTAGCTGTTGCCGGGGGCGATCTCGACGAGGGCCGGACGGGCCGGGCGTGCGTACTCGCGCAGCTCGCTGTGGAACCGGCGGTCACCGTCGACCTGCTCCTCCCAGGTCAATGTCGCTTCGAGATCGGTACGGCTGTCGATGAGCGCGTAGTTCGGGAGCAGCCCGAACTCGACCAGCGTGCCGTGGGCGGCAGCGGCGCTCACATCGCGCAGCCGACGGCGGACAGCGGCTTCCTCCGCCTTCAGCATCCGGATCTCGCGGGCGTGATCGGGGTCGCTGGGTACGAGCGTGGCACGGGCCTTGGCGATCTCCCGGAGCCGACGTCGCAGGTCCGCCAACCGGAGCTCCCAGGTCTCGTCCGCCTCCTTGACCCGGTGGACGATCCCGTCGACGGCGAACTCCCGCAGTTCCTCGACGGCGGAGGTCATGATCTTGTTGCCGAAGAGCGCCAGGAAGCCCGTAACCAGGTCGACGCCGTCGCGCCGGGCCGCTTCCGCGAGGTTGGCGAGCCAACCGCTCGGGCCGAAGAGTACGTGCGCGCGGCGTGGCATGGGCAGCACTCCGGGCAGCCGGCCGCGCGCCGCCAGGTCGATCAGGTGCGCCAGGTACTGCCGGCGCAGGATCTCCACGGCGGACAGGAAGCAGCCGGGCGGCACGATCTGCCCGGCGATCATGTCTCTCGGCTCGGTCAGGTAGTAGCGGTCCCGCTCACTGCGGCCGACGAGCGTGAGCACGAGAGCGTTGCCGCTCTTCCGGCCGGCCCGGCCGGCCCGCTGTACGTAGTTCGCCGGTCCGTGCGGGAGCGACGCGAGCACCACCGCGGACAGGGCCCCGATGTCGATGCCCATTTCCAGGGTGGGCGTGCAGGACAGGACGTTCGGGTCGGTGTACCGCCTGCCGTCGCGGAACTGCTTCTCCACGTTCTCCCGCTGGGCGCGGGTGAGCATGCCGGTGTGCTCGCCGGTGACGACCCGGAAGACCGAGCTCTCCAGGTAGAGCCGCCGGTAGTAGTCGTCCGGCGCGGTGTCGTCGTGGGCGGCCCGCAGCAGGCCGCGGCAGCGGTACTGCCGGCAGGGCTGGCCGACCCATCCGGCCACCCGGTCCGGGTGTTCCGTCTGCTGCCAGTGGCAGGTGTCGCAGGCGACCCCCGCCTGTTTGGCGGCGTCGTCATCAAGCCGGGTGACGCGCAGGTGGCCGGGCGTCAGGCCGTACACCTGGTTGCCGTCCTCGGTGTCGCCGACCGCGACGATGCCGGCGGCGGCCAACGCCGGCATCAGGCTGGACAGGTAGGCGGCTGCCGCGGCGAGATCCATGCCGAGGCATCGCGAGGTCCAGTCCTGATACCAGTTGCCCCGAGCGGTGATCGCGTCGAACTCGGACTTCGACTTCGGCGTCGCGAGCAGGAAGGCGGGCGCGGACACGCCGCGCGGGAAGGCGGGCATGCCGGCAGGCCGGCCGCCCCACACCTGCCACCGGGTGCCGCCCCGCTTGAGGTATGGCACCAGCCACTCGTGGTAGATCGCGCCACGGGTGCGCAGCCGCTCCAGCAGGCCGCGGAGGAAGGCGAGGTAGCGGGCATCGTCCGCAGGCGTGCCACCGAGCTGCCCCGGGGCGGTCCTCTGCACGTCGCGACAGATCCCGGTGGCCTTCGCGGGATCGTCGAGGGCCACCTCGACGGCGACGCTGCGGGTCAGCTCCAGGGTGCGGCCCTGACGGGAACGCAGACCGGTCTCCATCACGGTGGCGAAGACGAGCCGCTCGCTGATCAGCGACCAGGTCTCTCGGGTGCCGTTGTGCTCACCGGCGAGCAGGCTGTCGACGTCCGGCCGATCGTGCAGGTCGGGTGGTACGACAGTGGAAAGGATCTCCGGTTCGGCGGCCTTCTCGATCATCTCGACGAAGAGGTCGTCCAGCCCCACCGACTGTCCGGGCCGCAGGCGGCTGGCGAGCAGCGAGCGCAGGGAGAAGGCGTACGACCGGTTGGCGACGAACCCGGCCCGGTGCGCGGCGTCCTGCACCGAGTCGTTGAACAGCAGCGTCTTCTTCTCGTGCTCGTCGAGCTCCCCGCCGGTGAACAGCTGGGTGATGGCCACCGAGGCGAGCGTGGCCAGCCCGGCGCCGAGGAAGCGGATGCCGTGGTCCATCGAGCAGGACGGGCAACGATCCTTCTCCGCTGCGTCGATCGCACCGAGGTCGCCGAGCACGACCAGCGCGTCGGCGGACCGCACCCGGTCGCGCTGCTCGTCGAACGGGCGGACCCGCCGGCCGTACTCCAGCACCAGCAGCCCTCCGGTGCGCTGCTGGATCTCGTCGTCGGTGGCGGCGATCAGCGCGCGGACCCGGCGCTTGTCCCGTCCGACACTGGCTCGGTAAATCTTGTCCGGATCGGTCTCCAGTTCCTGCGGGTCCTTCTCCGGCGACAGCGCCATCCAGCCGGACCGTCCGCAGTGCCGGCAGTAGACAGCCGGCAGGCGCGGGTAGCGGTTGTCGGCGATGACGACGTCGGCGTCCGGCACGTACGGGTCGATTTCCCGGGGCGGCTCGCCGTACCAGCCGAAGGCAGGCTGACGGGACGTGCCGCGCAGCAGCCGCGAGACGGACCGCACCCACAGGTGCGTCTCGATGTTGAGCAGCGGACGACCCGGTACCTCCGGGTTCTCAGCGAGCGACAGCAGGCCCACGAACCGGGCGATTGCCTTGGCGGTCACCTCCGGCCGCGTCTTCATGGCGCTGCCCCAGCCGGTGGCGTTCTTCCGGGGCAGCACGTCGATGATCTCTTCGAGCGTGCAAGGCCGGGCCTGGAGCGAGTCGAGCACCGCCTTGGTGAGCGGATGCCGGCGCAGCAGCTCCCCCAGGCGCGCCGGATCGTCGGCGCAGCGCTGGCCGACCACCAGCTCGGCGACCTCGGCCATGAGCCCCGGGTTCCGGTCGTCGACTGCGGCGAGCTGTTCCGGGGTGGGCAGGGGCAGCCCGAAGTCCTGGTGGTCCATGAATTCGCCGGGCTCGTAGCGGTCCTCACCGACGAGTGAATCGGCGTCGAAGGCCACGCCGAACACCTGCTCGGCGACCTCCCGGATGGCCGTACGGCCGTCCCGGCCACCACCCTCACCCAGGGTGGCGGAGGTGGCAACCGGGCAGATGCCACCCAGCGGACGGTCCGCCTCGGCCAGCCCGAGCGCGGCACCGAGCCGGCGCAGCAGCATCGCCACGTCCGTACCCTGGGCGCCGTCGTAGGTGTGGAACTCGTCCAGCACTACGTATGCCGGTTCCGCGCCCTCCCACAGCGGCAGGTCGTCACCGCGCTGGAGCAGCAGGTCCAGCATCTTGTAGTTGGTGATCAGAATGTCCGGCGGGGTCCGCCGCATCTCCGACCGCCTCGTCATCACGTGGCGGTACTCGATGGCCGCGACGTCCCCGATGTAGAGGCCGGCCGTGATCCCCGCCAGCGCTGGATCGGTCAGCAGATCGTTGATGCGCTGCGTCTGGTCGGTCGCCAGGGCGTTCATCGGGTAGAGCAGGATCGCCTTGACACCGGCCCGCCCCTGCTGGCGCTGCCGACGACAGTGGTCGAGCACCGGGATCAGAAACGACTCCGTCTTTCCCGAGCCGGTGCCGGTGGTGATCAGGGTCGGCTCGGCCGCCTTGCCCCGGGTCGAGAGCCGGGCGAAGGCCTTCGCCTGGTGCAGGTAGGGAGTGAAGTCGGCCGGCGCCCAGTCGAGGCACGCGCGCCAGTCACCCACCGCCGGGCGGAAGGGGGTGCGGATCCGCAGGTACGGCCCGCGGAAGATGCCCTGCTGCTGGTGAGAAAGGAAGCCTTCCAGGCCTTGGCGTACGCCGTCCTCGGTCAGACCGAAGGTCGTGGTCAGGTACTGGGTGAGGGTCTGGCGCAGGGTGTCGGCGGCGATCGTCGGTCTCATGAGCGGATCACCGCCGCATGCTACTTCACCCCTTACCGGGCTCTGACCTGCCGGATGGGCTGAACCACGCACAAGTCAGATTCGCGACAGGCAGTAGTCGGGAGCGCATCTTCGCATTCCTGCCCGCCAGCATCGATCACCTCGACGCGCGGGCAGGCTCGTTATGCGGCTGCCGGCTCCTCGCCTTCCCCGTCTTCGCTGGTGTCGAGACCAACCTCGCGTGCTAGTTCGGTGGCGGTCATCCGCTGGTCAGCTGCCGCCCGACCCGCATGGTCGAAGCGCACACCCTCGGCCTCCAACACGGTCCGTGGGTCGTCTCGGCGTTGAGGGTCGGGCCAGCGGAAGTCTGCCGAGATGGCGCCGTCGATCTTCAAGACTCGATGGGCGTTCGGAACCTGGACACTGGCGAGGCGTCCGGCAACCGCGCGGTGGAATACGCCGATCACCTCCGCGATGTCCGAGTAGCTGGTCCAGCGGCCGGCAGGAATGCTGGCAAGCGCCTGGTTCATCAGGGACCAGCGTGGGCTGGGTGGAGTCACCGCGGCCGATTCGTCGGGGCCCGGCCAAATGAGCAGGACTCGGTCAGCGAGGGCTCGGCCACGCGCGAGGATCTCCGTTCGACCCCACCGGGGCGAGTCAGCGATTTCACGATTCATCGCGAGTCCGCTGTCGCGGAGGATCTTCTTCTTGGCCTCGAATCCGTCGTTGGCCAGCTTGGGGTTGTACGCGGTCAGGCTGAGATTCCCGAGAGTGTGCACCAGAGAGCTGTGTAGTTCCTCGACCGTCTCGTCGGCCTCCAGGTCGGGAGCCAGCATCTCCCGCCACTCGTCCGTCAGGGACTGCGGCAACACGTGCTCGATGGTGACCTTCGCGGTGTCGAAGTTGATGGGCTCCTTGTGCTCGAAGTCCTCCTCAATGCAGCGCAGCACGTAGCTGCGCTGCGGACCGCGCCCCAGCCAGTAGAAGCTGTTCACCAGCACGGCTTCGCGGATGTACTGGTCGGTGGGGAACTTCTTCCGGACCCCTGAAAGCGCCCGCGTGATCGCTTTGGCCGAGGGGACCTGTTCTCCCAGGTCCTTGACCAGCGACATCAAGATTCGATTGGTGTTGGCACTGGCGATGCCCGCGATCATGCGACGGACCAGGTAGCTCTCGACGACCCGTAGTGCATCAGCGGCTTCGGCCGAGCTGAGGCGGCGCGCCTCGTGCGCCAGCAGGACATAGAGAGCGATGGGGTGGACCACTGCCGCACCCCAGCGGTCGAGCCGGTCCAACGCCCGCCGCAGGATCGGATCTGCGACTTCGCCCGGCTTCAGAATCTTGCGGAACAGGCGCGCTTTGTGGTGGAGATCGATGATCCACTCCTCGATCGCAGCCTCACCGGACAATTGGCCGAGGCGCAGCTGCTGCGACTGGTAAATCGCCTCCTGGGTGGCGCGGTCGTCCCCACGGAGCACCAGGTCCAGCCAGACCAGGTCCTCAAGCTGCTTATCCGTGAGCAACTCCTGAAGCGGCAGCCAATGCCGTTCGTAGACGTGGTCACCCCGAGCGGGCAGGCGCATGAAGAGGTAGTTTCGCAGCAGGTCTGCCTGGGTTAGCGGCTGGCCGGTGTAGTTGAGTGACTCGAAGATGCGGTGGACGTTGTCATCCGGGTGCGCGGCGATTTCCACGAGGCTCAACCTCGCCGCTACCGCCTGCTCGATCCGAATCAGATCATGGTCATCGTCCGGGTCGTCGGCTTGGACGAGCGCGGCCCGAAAAAAGCGATAGGCCTCGCCGATCCGATCCTCACCACCAGCACCAGGGTCCCTTTCCACGAGCGCCAACCACGCCGCTCGGTCGGCCTTCGTGGGTAGAAGCGTGTATCGCTCCATCCCCGACGCATACTTGTTGAACAGGTACATGTCGTCGATCTTGGCCGCTAGCTGCGCATCGGACTCTTGAACGTGATCCCGAATCGCACACAGCAGAATACTCAGTGTCGTCAACCGTTGTTGCCCGTCCACGACGAGCCAGCTCTGCACGCCGGTCGGCGTGTTAGCCGGACTCGGCGCGAGGACCACCGAACCGAGGAAGTGTGTGGCGTTGTCACTCACCTCCGTCACCCGCATCACGTCAGCCCAAACCTGTGCGAGATCTTTGCGCTTCCAGCTGTAGCGGCGCTGGTAGAGCGGTACGACATACTGCTTCTCGCCTTGCAGCAGGTTTCGGACGGTCGTCTCGTTCGCCTTCAAGTAATCTCCCCGGGGACGATGCAGCTCAGCCGCGCGGGCGCGGAAGCCGTGCCCAGTACTGCTACCGGTCCATTCCGGATGGTGTCAATGAGACTGTAGGAATATCGGCTGTTCGACCTCGTCGCCGAAATCGCCACGAGCGCCGATACGGGTAGCCGCTTCCCCCTCCGTAGCGTCCCGACGCCTGCCTCGCCTGCAGCTTTGGCACCCTTCCAGCTGGGATCGTGCCGTTGCTCCTGACGTCGGCTGCCATCGCCCAGGGATGCCCGGACTCAACGGGAACCCTCCGCGCGGCAGGCCGACCACATTGACAGTGAGCACTTGATCGGCAACCCTGGGTGTCCGAGACGAACGCTGTGCCTCACCCTGGGGGTAAGCGTGAAGATCGAATCACTGGTGCGCTCTCTCGGTGCCGAGTCGACGCTCGCGGCCGAGTCCTCCGAGCAACTCGTCAGCGACGTGCTCGCGTACGCCAAGGAACGCGCCCGGGACAACGATGCCTACCGCTACGGCAAACCGCCGATACCGATCCGCATCGGTGCCGCGATTCGCACCAGTCCGGCACAGGTGCTGCACGAACTGGGCGTGGCCACCACGCTCCTGACCGCGTCGCCGCTGGCGCAGGTGGCCCGACACTGGGCTCATGTGCGCTACTGCGCGACGCTGGACGTACGCGATGGTCATCTCGCGTTGTCCCAGCATGCTGGCAACGTCGTTCATCACCACAAGGTGGCCCAGTCGGAGCAGTTGGGCATCGGCTTGGCCCTGGTAGTGGCGAAGGAGGTGCTGCGACGGCAGCATCCGCGCTGGGACTTCCACGCCGTCGACGCGGAGGTCGCGTTGAAGGCCGGCTTCCTCGACGGCGTGGGCGAGGTCGCCACCATGCCGAGGACCACGAAACGACCGGACTACATCCTGCTGGGGCACCACCGCTCCGGCCGACGCAACGGCATGAAGATCGTCGTGCTGGAGTGCAAGGGCACCCACCAGTCCCCGGGCTTCGCGCACGGACAGCTCGCCCGCGCGGCCGTCCAGGTGAACGCGCTGCGGGTGGGCGGGCGCAGCCAGCCGTCACTCATGGTGGCCTCCTACCTGTCCCGGACACGGATCACCTCGTACGTGCTTGACCCGCCGGGGGACGACGAGCTGTGGTCGGGCGCGGACGACGAGCTGGACGAGCTGCTGGGTGGTGCACCCGGCGACCAGGACTGGAGGCCGCAACCCGCACCGCCCGACGAGGGCCGCACCTGGGAGGTGCCGGCCGACGCCGATCTCCGGGCCGAGGCTTCGGACGTCTCCCCTGCTGAGGATCTGCCCCCCGGTCGCCCCGACGTGTTCGACATTCCCGCTGACCGGCGTGGCTGGTTCACCCAGATCCTGACCCGCGCCGCAGCGGCGACGGCACTCCTCTTTGCCGGGGACAACGGCACCGCGCGTGCGTACGCGACACCTCGTCAGCGTGACGAACAGCCCGATCTCGGCCAGCAGACGTTGTTCAAGATCGACCTGCCGTGGGCGTCGAGCACTGCGCGTACGCTCCGGCTGCCCAACGGTCTGCGAGCGGAGGGCACCCGCTACCGAGCACCCCTGCCGGACGGCGAGATTCTGGAGGTCTTCCGCGGTGTGGAGAGCAGCCTCTACCGGCAGCTCGCGGACGGTCAGCTCGGCGCGTATTTCCGCGCCGCACCGCAAACCTTTCGCCAGTGGGCGCGAACCCCGCTGAACGGCGGGGTGCTGTCGGTCGGCCGCGATGGCACGGTCCTCGCCGTGCGACGCGCAGAGAGGCACTGATCAGGGCGGCCGCCCCCCCGACGAACCGGTTTCGTGCTAAACCGCGGGTAGGTCATTTCGCGATGTCCGTCCCGGCCGCCCGATGCCATACACCTTCTACCCACATCTCGTTGAGACCACTTCACCGGCGCGCAAAGCCAGCATCCGAGATGCGGAACAACCTACAACCGTACGCAAAAGGTTGACGCCCGTTGATCGTGATCGACCAATCACGCGGATCAGTCAGATCGCCGTACGAACGAAGGAGCCGTTCGTCAGCCGGCCAGAACGTTCGGTGAATTCCCGCCGCAGCACGTCCGCCATAGTGTCGACAGCCTCACATACGTGGTCACGCACCCGACGACATCGGAGGCCACCGTGGTCATGCGGCGCACCATCGGCGACTGGTATGCCAACGCGGAGGGCCGCGATTCGGCCGACTTCCGGCGTGACTGGGACAATGACGACCGGCCTGACCGCACTCCCGACTCCTGGCTCGACCGGTTGAAGCCGTCGGAGCGGCCGGCGGCTGTCCGCCCTTCGCGCCGTTCCGCCTCCACCTCGCGGGGCGGCCTTCGTGGCACAGTGCCCACCCAACGCGGTTTGGCGGATGCCGCCCGCGAGCTCCAGCGCCGGATGCCCGGCATCAAGGACAAGACGCTCGTCCGGCACCTCCGGCAGCGCGGCTGGCTCGACGTTTCCGAAGAACAGGTACGCAAGGCGCTGCGTGCGCACCCGGCCCGGCCGAGCTCGCAGTCACGTGGGGCCACGACGGCGACCACCCCGCCGAGCGCGAACCCGAAGCCGGCGAAGACGAGAACGATGGACGGCGGAACCGTCACGGTGATCCACCCGCCTACCAACTTTCCGCCGAAGACGAAGGCCCGAGGAACCATCGATGCGGTCTCTCCCCCTACCGCCACCCGAAAGCCGGCGAAGACCGACACATCCAGCCGTCGCGAGCGACGCACCCTGGCAGATGTGGTCCGTGCCGTCCTGGTGAGCCGCCCTGGCCTAAACACCAGGAGGTTGACCCAGGAGGTCAGAGCGTCTGGCTGGCCGAAGGCCACCGAAAGGCAGGTCAAAGCCGTTCGGAAGTCTCTCCCCCCGAGCCCACCCGCGCCCACGCCACCACCCCGAAGGATCCAGGTTCCGCCCCCGCTTCGGACCGTGCGGACTCCGCGCCCCGACGCCTGCTTTGCGTGTGGCGTCGTGCCTTCACCACTCGGGTCGTGCCGTTGTTCCTGACAACGCCAACCGTTCAGATCAGCCGCCGAACCGTTGCGCCGAGCCGATACAGCGGCCCGGCGCGACGACCGATGGGGTCAAGGTGACATCGGTGGGAGCGGATGAACATGACGTGGTCGCCGAGTGGCCTTTCGTACCGAGTGGACGGACGCTTCTGATCTATCGGCGGCCACGTGCGCCCGCGTAGCCTGACCCACTGCGGCCGAGCGCGACGTGGCTCAGACCGCCCACCCCCACGCGCCTCGACCCCAAGGAGTTCCCGGCATGACCTCGGATGCCCCCGACGGATCGGTTTCGGAAGCAGCCGTACCCGGGCAGCGGGTCCTCGACCTGTTGGACAAGGCCATCGCCGTCCAGAGCCCGCTGGTACGCAAGAACATCGCCCGGGCCCGCCAGCGGAACCCGGAGGCGACACCTGAAGAGGTGATCCGCAACCTGGAGCGGATGTACGTCAGCGCGTTGACCGGTACGGGCGCCGCGGTCGGTGGCGCTGCTGCCGCGCCCGGCGTCGGAACGGGCATCGCCCTGGCGCTGTCGGCCGGCGAGGTGCTCTCCTCCCTCGAACTGAGCGCCCTCTTCGCGCTCTCGATCGCCGAAGTCCATGGAGTCGGCATCGACGAAATCGAACGCCGCCGCACCATCGTCATGGGCATCATGCTCGGTGGATCCGGCTCCGCCACCATCACCAAGGTTGCGGAGCGCACCGGGCAACACTGGGGCCGCCAGGTCGTCGCGAAGGTGCCGCTGGAGACGTTGCGGCAGATCAACAAGATCCTGGGCAAGAACTTCATCACGAAGTACGGAACCAAGCAGGGAATCATCGTTCTCGGGCGGGTGGCGCCGTTCGGGATCGGCGCGTTGATCGGTGGCGGCGCCAACGCCGCTATGGCCACCCTCGCGGTGAAGGCCAGCCGCCGCGCGTTCGGCCCGCCCCCGCCGTCGTGGCCATAACGGGGGTACGCGCTGCCGTCAGCCACCGGCCGTCCCGTACGCGCCTCGCTCGGCAACGGAGGGCTTGGCCGGAAACTGCGCCAGGTCGGTCCAGTCCTCCAGCGCGGCGACGAGGATCTTCTTGACCTGAGTCTTGGCTTCCTCAAGCGCGAGATCGATGAAGCACTGGCATCTCGTCAGGTCGTCCCCGTTCACCACGCACAACAGCACCCCGGCCACCTGGAGCCCGCGGGCCGTAGCGACCATCTTGGCGTCCGGGGGCAGCGGGATGCGGGACGCGAGTTCGCGGGCGAACGACTGCACGACCCGGTCGCCGCCCAGAAGTGAGGCGAGCCAAGCGGCGACCGCTCCGACCAGGTCGTGCAGCTTCTTCTTGCCCGCCAGGATCGCCCCGGCCATGCGTGCCAGCAGCTTGCACCGCCTCCGCCGTCGGCGGCTGAAGAGTCGCTTCCAGGTCTCCTCGGTCACGTAATCCGTGGCGCGGTCCGACACGACCTCGACCCACCCGTCGGTGAGGACGGAGGCGCAGAAGTCGGCGGCCTTCTGGACCCGCTCCTGCTCGCGACGTTGCCTGGCACCGCCGCCGACTCCTCGGGGCGCTGCGCTCATGCCGGTGACCCGCCGCCTCGGGTGTGACGCGCGGGCACTACCCCGAGTCTTCCTCTCTTTGGGATGCCGTGGGCCCGCCTCCGGCATCCCGGGGTGCTTGTGGCAACGAATCCCCGCGATCCGTACACGGTTCTTGCAGAGGGTGTTGTCCTGGCACCGCGCGCGGCACTTCGGCATCTGACAATCATCACCACGCCCGGCCGGAATGACTGTCAGAAAATATACGGGTGCGCATTCGCGGTTTTCGGAAGTACGTCGTCTTCACGGCCCCGGCATGGGAATTGCACGAGCGCGACTAGCGCGACGTGGTCTTGCAGGGTCAGGTGTCGCAATTGTGTTGCGGTCGCGGTTGCGAAGAATAGTCATGTCAGCGGATAGGCGTTGCGGCGGCGGCTTGGCTTCTCGTGCCTTCATGGCTGCTCAATTTTCACGACACAGTCGCGTTACCTTTGCAGGTCAGCGGCGCAGGCGGCGGGAGCACTCGCCGTCGTGGCCGTCGCGGAGCACGCAGCGCCGCCCGCCCGGCATCCGCAGATCGCAGAAGACCCGGTGCCGCAGGAACTGCTCGTCCTCCTCCGAGACGGTCATCTCCCCCGGGTCCATCATCGGCAGCACGGTGATCCACCGGCCGACGACCCGGGCCAGGCGCTGAGCGGCCGGCAGGTCGGCGGCGACAACGGGCAGGTGGATCACGTACCGCCCGCTCACCGCCGACCACCCTCGGCCTGCTCGGACTGCCACCGACGCAGCGCGACCTTGATCCGCAGCGTCTCCCGCCGGCTCTGCGCCAGCGCGTCGTAGACGGCAGCCATGTCGACGGCGACCCGGTCGAGGAAGGCGTACACCTCATCAGGGTTGAGGCCGCGGCGCCCGAGCCGGGCGGGCGGGAAGCGGCGCTCACGCACCTGCCACGGCAGCAGGCCGGGGTACGCGCGGGAGCGGTACGTCGTCCCGGCGCCCTCGGGGAACGGCCTCTGGTTGCGGACGCTCATCGGTGCCTGCCTTCCTGGTCGTGGATGGGTGGGTCCACCCGCCCTCCCCGCACGGGCGGACCCACCCCGCCCGAACGCCGCAGCTTCGCTCAGCGGGTACGGCATCCGGGCTGGCCGGCGAGGGGTTGCCTGGAGAGTGCGGCGGCCGATCCGGGGGTTTCTCGGCCGCCGCACTGGCCATCCTGGGACAGTTCCCCGTGAATGAGCAACATTTGCGGCCACACTTTCCCCGGTCTGCGCCGATTTTCTTTTCCGCAGCCGCGAGACGTTCCACGGGAAGGCCTGGCAGTGTTGCGCAACGGAAGAGTCAGCCGCCCGTGGTAATTGCGCGGTGATGGCTGTTGTCGGGGGCGTCTTGTATGGTCAGACGCGTGAGTCGCTTCGTCAGCACGAAGCGCAAGACAAGCACTTCTCAGCTAATCGTTCCACGTTTCACCGATGGCGTACGGATGTAACAAAACGCAACACGGAAAGGGGTGGCCGATGGCCGACGACATGGGCTCGACAGTCCCCAGGAGACAGCTCGGGCGAGCGCTACGCGACCTGCGCACCGAAGCCCGCATGACCCTCGACGGCGCGGCCGAGGCCATGCAGTGCAGCCGCCAGAAGATGTGGCGCATCGAGACCGGCCTCGGCCCCACCCGCGCCGTCGACGTCAAGGCCATGTGCGAGCTGTACGCCGCCACCCCCGAGCTGACCACCGCCCTCGTCGCCCTCGCCAACGAGACCAAGGCCAAGGGCTGGTGGCACTCGTACGGCGACGCCATCCCCGACTGGTTCGAGCTGTACGTCGGCCTCGAATCCGCCGCCGCCCGCCTCCGCGAACATGACGACACCCTGGTCCCTGGGCTTCTCCAGACTCCGGGCTACACGCGAGGCGTCTACCAGAACCGCCCAAACATGCCGCCCGAGGAACTGGAGGAGGTCTTGGAAGTCCGCCGACGGCGTCAGGAGATCCTGGTTCGGCGACTCCCAAAGGCACCGCAGCTTGAGTGGGTCTTGTCGGAAGCGGTGCTGCTTCGATGCGTCGGTAGCCCCGCAGTCATGGCCGAGCAACTCGACCGTCTCCTTGAACGCACGACCCTGCCGAACGTGTCGATCCGCGTTCTCCCTCTGTCGGCGGGTGCCCATTATGGTGCGCTGGCCGGCGCCTTCGTCATGCTCGACTTCCCACTCGGCAACCGAATCGTCCCTGATCCGTCCGTCGTCTACAGCGAGTCAGTGACCGGTGCGCTCTACCTCGACAGGCCGGAAGAGTTCGCGGTCTACGAGAAGGTCTGGGCAAGCCTCGTCAGCCTCTCGCTCGATGAGGAACAATCAAGAAGGATGATCGGCAAGATCAAGGAAGAGGTCCATCATGGCTGACGACCTGCTCGGCGCACACTGGCGCAAGAGCACCCGCAGCGGCGACAACAACGGAAACTGCGTCGAGATCGCCGACAACCTGTCCGGCGTCGTCGCCGTACGCGACAGCAAGGACCCGGCCGGGCCTGTCCTCAGCTTCTCGCCTGACGCCTGGGTCAGCTTCGTCCGGGCTGCCAAGATCAGGCACTGAACCACTGTCAGACGGGAGCGCAACTGGCAGAGTTGCCGGAGGCGCTCCCGTCGCGCTGTTGCTCAGGCGCTTGCGTCTCCACCCGCATGCTGGGCCGCCCGGTCAAACAGCGACCAGCGGTTCCGCCACGCCTCCACCTGGGCTGGGTAGATCGCCGTGTGGCGACTGTCAGGGTTACGCGGGCGTACGCCGCCGACTCTCGACATGAACTCCTGGTGCCGCTCATCGATGCCACTGCGCAGGTCGTCTCCGGGCACGACGTAGAAGTTCCGCCGCCCATCGGTCACATCTACCAGCACGTAGAAGTCAATCGAGGCAGCCGTAGCCTTGTACACGTCTGCAATCATCCATGCGCCCTGGGCAGCGACCTGAACCGCCGCCCGCCTGCCGTTGATCTTGACGAACGTCTGCGGACCCTCAAGGCTCGCCGAATAGCCCTGCAACAGGGCTTCGGCCACTGCGAGGTGCCGCCCAGCTTGGTGCTTCTGATGGTTGCTCGGAGCCATCTGTTCTCCTACGGGGGTGAGGTGTCGGGCTACGACGATTGCCAGCCTGCGTCGATCGCATCCTGAAGCCGCTTACTGAACACGGCGTGCGCCTGCCGGTACTCGTTCTCCCGATCCGCTTTGTAGAAGGGTGCCGTGTACCCCTCAGGCACCGGATTCCGCTCCGGGTTCTCGAGGTACGCAATCAACTGCTCGTGGTGCTCCTTCGTCTGACCGAAGCCATATGAGTTGTGGCTACGCGCGATCTTCCGTCCGAGGGCATCAAACCACGTAGCCTCCTCGTAATCTCTCAGGATCGGGTACCGAGCTCGATAGACCGCAACGAGCTGATCCGCTGAGATGCCGAGCCAGGCCGCTACAAGGGCATCTATCTCCACCAGTGCGGCCCGTCGCTCCCGCTCGGCACGAAGTGGACTCGACCAATGCCAGCTAGCGTCGACATCGCCCAGCGGCGCGAACCCCTGCCACCCCACCGCCCACGCTTCCTTCTGCCACGAATCAACGAACAGTCCCGACCAGAGAGCAGCGTAGGCTCTTGTGAGACAGTTCAGGCGAAGCACTCGGAGGAGAAGAGGCGCCGCGAGGGGGTGACTTACGTCTGCCGCAGGCATTCGCTGCGCCTCCGCAACCTGCAAATCAGAACGACCGGTAATACGCAGCAGGTAATCGAGTGGTAGCGCCGAGAAAAACCCAGCCGCCAGGGCAGTCTCGCGATCCGTTTCAAGCGCGAGCGAGTAGACAGCATGAACATGAGCTGGCCCAGGCGGAATTAGCGCCGCAAAGAGGCTCCTCTCAGTATCGAAAGCGATCATCTTACGCCACGCTAACCGATAACGTGCACTAAACGGTCGCCCATTCCACTGCGATTGCGACCGCAAGTACCGATCGCGTTCGCACGACCGGACGTAGTTGGTACGATGTATTGCCGACTCGGGCAGCAACAAAAGGCTTCGCGAGGACCAGTCTCGATTTGTCCTGCAGGGGTAATTCGGCTCCTTATTGAAGGGATTTGCAATACCCAGATGAGGGCCCTGCAGAATAACTTCCTCAATGGTGTCGGGTTCGCCTGTTCGCCAACGAATTAGGCCGTCGGCCTTGCTGTTCGCCTCATGGTAACCAGAGCTCACCTGCAGCCGCCGCTCCCCAAGCCGGTGCTTCACTTTAGCTAGGGCGGAGATAGCACCTTGTTCATCCAGCGTGACCGGATAGAGCAGACTCGCTTCGAGGCTTGGAACCTCAGCACTAGACAGTTGCTGCCATTGATCAAGCAGGCACTTAGTAACCTGAACTAGGCGGCGCCGATGAGGACGGAGCTCCCACCGACCATTGTGCTTGATGCCGGGCGCCTCACCTTCTCCATCGTGCACCAAGGACGCGGAAAGGGTTCCAGGATCGAACAGCCAACTTACATGCGTGAAATTTACTGGACTCGATCGGCCGTAGATGTGAATCCCGAACTCGGTGTTGGCGTGAACCTCAGGAAATACTCCTCTGCGGTTCGAAAAGTGACCATGCAAGCGCAGATGCGCATATGCCGCAGCACGGAGGCGCCCTTCCCTGGCACCAGAAAAATGAGTATCGGGGTGTATAAGACCACTCACACCTGATTGAGTGATATTGCGCCACGTCTGACACATAAAGGCCCGATACAGATCCGGCTGCGTTCCGGTTAGGAGCGGATAAATAGCAGCGGCACCGAGCGTGCCTGCACGTCCAACGGTGGCACTGAATTCCCGCAAGTGGTCACGTCGTTCCCGACCGCTGCGAAGCAACTCGGTCTTCCGCAGCTGCCACTCCTCCGTGTTTTGCCTGCCCACGAGCGAGAACCACGGGTCACGGTCACCGAGTACGACGTCTTCCTGCCAAATAGGTCGGACCCAAGGGGGGTTTCCCACCTGGAGGTCGAAGCCGCCCTTGGCGAACGCCTGGGCGAACGTCAACTCCCAGTGGAAGAAGCCCTGCTGCTCGGCGATCCGCTCGGCGGCCAGCAGCCACGGGAATCGGTCGGCCAGCATCCACGGGGAGTCGACACCGATCACCCCGTCGAGCTTCTGCTCAAGCTCGCTCATCTCGGTTAGGCTGTCGAGCTTGCGGCCGTAGAAGCGTTCGGTGTTCTCGTCCACGTCGCTGCGCCCGACCAGCGCCTCCGCGAACGTCAGCCAGTCGTCCAGGTTGGTCAGCGGGACCTGCTTGCGGAGCTGTTCGGCCACGGTCATCCGCCGGGTGCCGGTCGCCTTGGTCGGCAGCGTCATCTGCCGCGGCTCCACGTTGCCGAAGATGTCCGGCGTCTCGTAGACCACCTGTTCCTCGTACTCCGGAACGTCCTTGACGTGCGACACCTGGACGGACTCGGCCGGGTAGGCCGCAGGGTCCGAGCCGTCGAGCAGGCCGACCTTGTCCAGGGGCCAGAACCACAGCGCGCACCAGGCGTCCATCAGCGTTTTGAGCCGCCAGTACGGCGTGCCCGGCGCGGTCAGGTCGGCGAGGATCTTGTCCCGGGCCACCGCCTCGGTCACCGGCGGGAGGTCGTCCGCTCCCCAGATTTCGATGTCGCGGCGGATCTCCCGCTCGGAGATGGCGAGCCGCTGCTGCACCAGCCCCCACAGGAACTCGACCCGCCGGGCCAGCGCCTGCAAGCGTTTGACCTGCGAGTTCTTCCCCTTGGCGGACGGCACGCGCTTCATCGCCGTACGCCAGGCTTTGAGCTTGGCGGTCTCGGCCGGCGCCAGCTCGCGGGCCTCCTTCTCCCCCGCGACCGCACCCCAGCCGTCGGCGGGGAGCAGGAAGTGGTGGATGGCGCCCTCGTCGATCGGTCCGTCCCGGAACGGCTTCTCCGCCGGGGCGGTGGTGAGCCAGGACTTGTCGGCGAGCTGCTTCGGTTCGTAGGCCTTGCGTCCGCAGCCGATGAGCGAGTTGCCGCGTTGCAGGTGCAGACCGAACCAGGGCGCCTGGAGGCCGGCGTGCATGACGTTCAGCCAGAGTGAGACTTCGGCCAGCTCGACGGCGGTGCGGTTGAGGTCGACGCCGTAGCTGTTGTGCAGCGCGATGTACGCCTTCACCCGCTGGAGTTCGAGGTGGTACTGCTCCGGGTCCAGGTCGACCTTCAGCTCGCGGGCGCGGCGGCGCAGGTATTCGGCGGCGACCTGGTTGATCGCCTCGTTGAGGAACGCGCCGGAGCCGAGCGCCGGCTCGCAGATCGTCCAGTCCAGCAGCTCCCGCGCCGGCGTGACCGTGCCGTCCTGGTCGAGGCGGTACTTCAGGGCGAGCTGGACGGTGACCTCGGTCAGCGACTGCGGGGTGTAGTAGGAGGCGCTGGTCTGCCGGTCCCGGCCGGCGAGACGGTAGACGAATGCGCCGGGGGCGTAGCTGACCCGGCTCCGTACGCCCGTGTACGGGTCCTCCTTGTAGACGAAGACGTTGTCGTCGTACTCGTCGGCCTTGGAGGCGGGGATCATCCACGAGCCGTCCTTCGGGTCGCCGTTCTTGGCGACCTCGTAGAGCTGCTCGGTGGCGACGAAACCGGTGTAGGACATCAGGCCCTCGTACACGGCACCGAGCTGGTTGATGCCGAGCTGGGCGTACGAGATGAAGCCACCCCGGCGCCTCTTCGCGCCCTTGGTGAGCATCAGCCGACGCAGCACCTGGTAGAGGACCTTGTTACGTAGCCGCGTGTCGATGGTCGCCGCGTCCGGGTCGTCCTCGTCGTCGCTGTCCGGCGCAAGGAGTCGGCCGATGAGCTTGGTCTTCTCCCGCAGGAACAGGTCCGACTTCATCGGCTCGAAGCGCAGGCCCTCGCCCTCGCTGGCCTTGTCGTCGACCTCTGCACCGGCACGCGGCCGGTGGCCGTCGTTGACCATACGGAACAGCAGGTCGAGCGACTCGTACAGGTGGAAGCCGCCCTCGGCCGAGGGGGCGAGCTTGCGGGAGACGAGGTCGCCAATGCGGGCCAGGCTGTAGCCCTCGACGTACTCGCGGTCGTTGACCGGCAGGACGCCCAGTTCGGGCCGGGCTTCGGCGTAGAGCAGGAACAGGATCCGGTAGAGGTAGCGCAACGCCTCCCGCCCGAGTGCCCTGGCCAGTTCGTCGAGCTCCATCACGTCCTGCGGCTGGTAGCCGGCCTGCCGGATGCGGTCGAGCACCTCGTTGGCGATGAGTTCGACGGAGACCTTGAGACCTTCGCGGAGTTCACCGGAGACGCCGACAGCGTGCTGGCGGGAGCCGGCGACCAGGTCGGCGAGGGGTTCGGTGCCGCCCTCGGCGGGCGGGCGCAGCGAGTCGGCGCCGAACAGCGCGGCGACGACGTCGTACTCCCGGTCGTCGTTGCGGGCGTAGGCGGTGTCCAGGCTGACGGCCAGGTAGCGGCCCTCACCCCAGGCGGTGCGGTCGGCGAGGGTCACCACGCCGCCGCTGAGGATCAGGACGTACCGGGGTTTCGGGTCGTCGGCGGCGAAGAGCCACGACGCGAGCTTCGCACCGGTGTCAATCGTCTCGGTGCCGCTCAGGGTGACCGGGGCGAGCAGGCGGCCGGCGTCGTCCGGGTCTTGCGCGGCCTCGGCGTCGACGGCCCAGCCGCAGTCGAGCGCGACGATGCCGTGCGCGGAGGTGAGTTCCGCGTGCGCGACAGTGATCTGATGCTCCTGGCCGGCGCGCTCGACGGTGATGGTCTGCGGCTGCGGCTCGAAGCCGAGCGCTTTCAGCAGCTCCTGATGCAGCTTGCGCAGCCGCTCGGGGTCGAAGAAGTCGTCGTCGGCCAGCTCCGTCTTCGCGTCGAAGTAGGGGCGGCGCAGGCCCCGCAGCCCGGTGCGCGGCGTCTGGTCGCCCGCCTTCTCCCGCTCGGCCCACTGCTTGAGCAGGCCACCCTTCAGGGTGGTGGGCAGGATCTCGGCGAGGTAGTGGGCGGAAAGGTACTCGCCGCGGTTGGTCAGCGCTTCGAAGCTCATGCGGCACTCTCCGGGGACGGGACGAGGACGGCGAGGACCCGCAGCAACGGATCACCAGCGGTTTCCAGACGGTCGAGCAGATCGTGCTGCTCGGCGACGGTGTTCCGCGCCCGCTCACGGCGCTTCGCACGGTGCGAGGCGGGCAGTTCGTCGAAGATGCTGGCCTGCTCGAAGGTCTGCAGCCGCCGCCGGTAGTGCTCCAACGGTTCGGCGTTCGCCGCGTCCCACTCGGCGCGTTCGGCCTCAAGGTGCCGGCGGGCTGCCGCGACGGCCTGCGGCAGGAGCTGACGGAACGGGTCGAGCGCCAGGGCCTCCGCGCGGTTGACCATGGCCGGGCCGACGTTGGCCTCGCGCAGCACCTCGTCCATCGGCCGGATCTCTGGCGCGGCGGGCAGGCCGGAGACGGCCATCCACTGCACCACTGTGGGCTGGCCGAGGCGGTTGGCGTAGACGCCCTGGATCAGGTAGGTCGGCTTGGTCACGTCGGCGGTTAACACCGGGGCCTGCTGGCGGCCGAGCCGGATGAGCACCTTGTCGACAAGCCAGTCGACCATCGGGTGGACGTCGCTGAGGAAGGCGATCTCCGGCCACATCGGGGTCTTGCTCTGCCGGGCCTGGTCGAGCTTGCGCTGGGCGAGTGTGCGGTCGAAGGTGACCTTCAGCCGAAGGTCCTCGCCCTCACGGTGGGCGCGCAGGTAGGAGCGGGGCAGGTCGGTGAGCCGGTGCACCAGGTCGTCGGGGGCGAGGAACGTGAGCAACTCGTCCTCCCGGCGCAGGTCGATGTGGTCCTCGGGCCGGTCCTCGTAGATCTCCCGCAGTGCCGCGTCGACGAAGTCCTCGGTGGAGTCGAAGAGCTTCGGCACCCGGGCCACGGCAACGTCCGTCATGACGGGGGCGGTGCCGACATCTCCGAAGAGGTCGGCCATCACGTCGATCTCGGCGTGGGCCGCCTCGTAGGACTCGTCGACGCTCTTGCCGGCCAGCAGGTCGCGGACCAGCCGGTCCTCCTCGGCCTTGGCGTCGTAGAGACCAGTTGCGGCTTCGACGCTGCCCAGGCTGCGATGGGCCACCGCTTCCCGGTCGAGCAGCTTCTCGGAGACCGTCCGGTCGTCCTTGGCGTCGTCCCGCTCCGAGGTGAGGATGAGCGCCCGGAACTGCGGCTGGTGCTTCTGCCCGTACCTGTCGATGCGGCCGTTGCGCTGCTCGATCCGGATCAGGCTCCACGGGATGTCGTAGTGGATCAGGTGATGGCACTGCTGATGCAGGTTGACGCCCTCGGAGGCGACGTCGCCGGTGAACAGCAGCCGCACCTCGCTGCCGGCCAGCTCGAACTCCTGGAGGATGCGCTGCTCGTCCTGGTCGGCGACGCCGCCGTGCAGCACCCGCACGGCGTTCGGCTTGAGGCCGAGCATGCCCGGGACCGTCTCGGCCAGCCACTTGATGGTGGGAACGCGCTCGGAGAACACCACCGCCCTGGTGTCGCTGCCCCTGCCCACGCCGATCTTCTTCAACTCCTCGACAAGCTTTACGAGCTTGCTGGAGTCATGGTCGGTCATCGCCGAGGTCAGCTCCGCGAGCCGGTCCAGCGCCATACGCTCGGTGCCGGTGGCCTTCTTGCGCCGGTTGGTCACCGTCTCGTGCAGCGCCCGGTGCGAGGAGAGGAAAGACTTCAACAACGTGTACGGGAAGAGCCGGTGCTGCCCGGTGACTGCCTCGTCGCTCCACTTGCCGGCCAGCCACACGTCGGTCAGCTCGTCGAAGACCTGCTCCTCGATCTGGCCGGCCGTGCAGTACACCGCCTGGGAGGGGCCCCGGTCGGCCCAGCGGTCGCCGATCTGGTCCCGCACCTCCGGGCTGACCTTCGTGCGACGGAGGTAGAGGTGGGCGATGTCCTTGGCCTCGTACTGCTTCTCGTTCGCGATCGCGGCCGGGTCGAGCAGCGAGATGAGCTGAGCGAACGACTCCTTGTCACCGTTGTGGGGAGTGGCACTTGCGAGCAGCAGCGCGTCGGTCTTCGCGGCGAGTCGGCGGGCCAGCTCATTGCGCTTGGTGCCCTTGTTGATCAGGTTGTGCGACTCGTCGATGACCACGACGTCCCAGGTGGTGGCGTCGAGGTGGTGGCCGAACTGGCCGGCGTCCTTGAGCGTGTCGACGGAGATGATGGCGCGCTTGAAGTAGGTGAACGGATTCCGCCCGGCCGGAATCTCCTGCTGGATGCGCTGGATTCCGGTCGAGTCGAGTCGCACCAGGGGAATCGCGAAGCGGGTCCACAGCTCGCGTTGGAACTGTTCCAGCACCTGCTGCGGTGACACCACCAGGATCCGGTCACCTCGGCCCCGGCGGATCAACTCGGCGAGGATCAGCCCGATCTCCAGGGTCTTGCCGAGGCCGACCACGTCGGCGAGCAGGATGCGCGGTCGCAGGCCGGACAGCGCCAGCTCGACCGGGCGCTGCTGGTAGGTGAGCGGATCGAGCAGGAACCGGTCGGCGAGGGCGAGGCCGCGTTCGGTGCGCGGCAGTGGCGTACGCCGCAGCACGGCCTCCAGGAACAGCCGGCTCTGCCGGAACCGCGACGAGGTGTCCACGACGAGTTCCGTCTGTTCGGGAACCAGCGGTCTGATGTCCTCGAGGCCGGTGAAGAATGTCGCCTCGACGTCCTGGACGAATTCCGACACCCCGACAGCCTTGATCATGGTGCCGTCGGCGGTGCCGGTCTTGACGCCTCGGACAAGCCACTCCTCGTCCCGGACGACGATGCGGGAGCCCGGGGCGAAGGTGGCGTCCTGGGAGGTGGTCATCGGTGGAGCCTTCCTACAGGGTCGAGCGTCGGGCGTACTGGCGGCGGATCCTCTCGACCAGCCATGTGACGTCGGGGCCGGAATCGGTCTGTCGCTCCGGGTCGACCACGGTGGGCTTCGGGTCCGGCACCGGCACTGTGTCGTCCTCGGGCTCGACCGAGGTGTCCTCCGGGTCCCGCTGGGGATCCTGCAGATCCGCTGTTACGAGCAGTTCAGTGTCCCCGTCATAGGTCAGGCCGGCGACCTCCTGGCGCAGGCCGGACGCTGTCTTGCCGCTACTCGCTGTGGCGACGGCAAGCAGGCGGGCGCCGGCGTCGTCCAGGCCGGGCCGGGCGTCGGGGTCGTGGGCCAGCATCGCGCCGAGCAACGGCGTCAGCTCGGCGGGCACGCCCGACAGGTCGGGCAGGTCGCTGGGCTCTGTGATGCGCAGCAGCAGGTTCCACGAGTTGGTCGGCGGGTAGAGGCCGTGACCGGTCAGGGCGAACACCAGCGTCGCCGCCAGCCCGTAGACGTCCACCGCCGCGGTCAGCTCCCGCTCACCGCGTACCTGCTCCGGCGACATGTAGGCGGGCGTGCCGACCAGGGCACCCGGCTCGGTCAGGTAGTCGCTGCGATCGATCAGGATCGCCAGCCCGAAGTCGATGAGCTTCGGGCCGTCGGGACCGAGGATGATGTTCTGCGGCTTGAGGTCGCGGTGGAGCAGGCCGGCCTGGTGCACCTTGCCCAGCCCGTCGGCGAGCATCGCGCCGACCATGGCGGCAAGCGGCAACGGAAGCGGTCCGTGGGCGTCGACGTGCTGCCGCAACGTCGCTCCGGGCACGTACTCCACGGCCAGCCACGCCGGGTCGCCGTAGGGGTCGGCGTTCTCCAGGCGGGCGATCCGCGAGCCGAACACCAGCTTGAGGCTGTCGACTTCGGCGGCGAATCGGTCCCGGATCGTCGGCTCCTCGATCAGGTGCTTCCGGATCACCTTGAGCGCGACGCGGTCGGCGGTCGGGGACACGGCGAAGAACACCTCACCCATCCCGCCCGAGCCCAGCGGCTTGACCAACTCGAAGCCGCCGATGGTGCCCAGCGTCATCCCGCCCCCTCACGATGACACCCAACCGAACTGCCACCCGTCGGGTCGGAGCCCGGCGGACGCACGACCGTACATCGTTGTTCGATCAAGGAGCTAGTGCCCCTTCGGCGATTTCCGCTGGTACGGACGTCGTGCCGCCGGTGCGAGCCCGCCCTGGGCCAGTCCGTCCGCGGTCAACTGGGCGAGTTCCGCGCCCAGCGAGGCGGCCTGTCGGATTGCCGACTCGAAGGCGTGCAGCCGCCGGAACGCCTCCCCGTACCGCTCCTGTTCCTCCCGCGACACCCGCCGCACCTGCGCCCGCCGCACGTCGAACCGCAGCGTCCCCGACAGGCTCGACGCCTGCCGCTCATTCGTCGACGTCCGAAGTTGGCCCGCAAGGTACCACGAATCCAACGCCGCGGGATTCGGCCGCAGCAGATACAGGTTGCGCCCCAACAGGGCACCCTCCGCCGTCACCACCCGCGCGGTGAGGTGCCGCGCGATCATCGGCACCACCACATCCCCCACGGCCAGGGCGATCTCCTGCCCGAGCCGCCCGTCGTCGCGCCCCGACGGCTCACCGCCGCCCAACACGTCCGACACGGTCAGCACCGGCCGACCGTCACCGGCAAGCTCACCGTCATCGCCGGAAGCACCCCGGATCGCCCCGAGGAGCTGCAACGCGCCGGCCCGGACCAGCTCGCCGACCGTGAGGTACTCTCCCTGACCCTCGTCGGCTACGGGCGTGACCTGCGGCATCAGTGTGGGCAGGTCGGCGACGACGGCGGCGAGGCGCTCGCGTGTGCGTACCAGATGTTCGCCTGTCGCCTCGCCCGCGACGGCGGGCTGGCGACGCGCGGGGGTGAGGTCGATCTCCTCGTCGAGCAGTTCGATGACCGGGACGGCGCGGGCGTAGCCGGGCTCGTCGATCTCGCCGTCGTTGGCGAAGAACCGCCAGGTGTCGAGGATCCGAGTGTGGTCGCCGGTGGCGGCATCGACGAGCAGCGTCCGCGCCGGTGGGGGCGCGTCGGCCGGTGGGCGGCGCAGCACCCACAGGTGCAGGGGTACGCCGTGCGGCGCGGCCGCCCCCGGCGGCAGCGCGATGACGGCGCGCAGCACGCCGCGACGCAGCAGTTCGGCGCGGATGCGGCGGCCGGGGCGACGGCCGGCCACGGCGGGCGGCATCAGGAGTACGGCGTGGCCGCCGGGCCGCAGGTGGGCCAGCGCGTGCTGGACCCAGGCCAGCTCCGGTTCGGTACGTGGGGTGGTGCCGACGATCCAGCGGGGGTCGTGGCCGAGCTCCTCGTCGCCCCAGTTGCTGGCGCCGAAGGGCGGGTGGCAGACGACCGCGTCAAACGTGCGTCCGGAGTAGTCGTCGGCGCGCAGCGAGTCGCCGGTGGTCACCTCGCCCGGCACATCGCGCAGCGCCAGCCACAGCCCGGCCAGCCGGGCGAGATCGGGATCGAGTTCCTGCCCGTACGCGGAGGTGCAGCCGGCGCGGACGGCGGCGCGCAGTGTGGCGCCGGTGCCGGCGGCGGGGTCGAGGACGGAGCCGCCGGCTACGGCGGCGAGCCCGGCCATCAGGTCGGCGATGTCGTCGGGGGTGGCGTGCGGGCGGGCCGGGCCGGGGGCGGAGAAGCGCTGCCAGAGCGCGTCGAAAGCGCCTTGTGGGCCGAGTTCGTCGGCGAGCGCGTCGATGTCCGGTGCCAGCGCCTTCAGCTGCGGGTCTGCGGGACGGGCAGGGCGTTGGCCGCGTTGCCGGGTGAGAAGCCGGGCGCCGACGGCGGCGAGCCCGGCGGCCGGTGAGGCGCCGGCTGCGGCGAGGTGTCGCCAGAGCCGGTCGGCGGTGGTGAGTTCCGGGAGTTTGCCCTGGGCGTGCAGCCAACGCTCGACCTGGGCGAGGTCGAACTCGGGACTGGTGGCGCCGCCGCCGACCGGCTCGGGGAAGTCCCCGTGCCGTTTGCGCCAGTTGCTGACGGCGGCCCGGCCGACACCGGCGAGCCGGGCGATCTCCGCTGCGGTGATTGTCGGTGTCTCCTGCACGTTCGGAGTGTGTCACACCTGTCAAGCATGATGCTTGTTGACAGCGTTCACAGATGATGCTCTCATTGACGCCGCCACGTTCACAGCAGGAGGAAAACAATGCGCAAGACCACCACGCTCGCCCTGATCGCCGGCGCCCTCGTCGCCCTGGGCTGCGGTGCCGGCACCACCGAGGACACCACCGGCAGCAAGGCGGAGGCCGGCACCGAGGCGGCCGCCGGCGACACCGACGGCGGCAAGGCGGACGCCGGCAAGAGCGACGACAAGCCGAAGACCGCGAAGATCGGCCAGCCGGCCCGCGACGGCAAGTTCGAGTTCACCGTCAAGTCCGCCAAGTGCGGCGTCAGCAAGGTCGGCTCGTCGACGTTCGGCGCCAAGGCCCAGGGCCAGTTCTGCCTGGTCACGCTCAACGTGAAGAACATCGGCAAGGAGTCGCAGATGTTCGACGGCAGCAGCCAGAAGGCGTACGCCGCCAACGGCACCGAGTACTCCGCCGACGGCTCGGCCGCCATCTACGCCAACAAGAACGCCGAGACGTTCCTCAACGACATCAACCCCGGCAACCAGGTCACCGGCGTGGTCGTCTTCGACATTCCGAAGGACGTCAAGCTCGCCAAGCTCGAGCTGCACGACTCGCCGTTCTCCGGCGGCGTGGCCGTCTCCCTGAGCTGACCTGACCAGCGCCGGCCGGGGCGGGATCCGCGAACCCCGCCCCCCGGCGCCACTCCGCCGCACCACCGCCAGCCCGATTCTCTACGCGAGGAGATCGACATGCGCAGTGCGAACAACCCGGACGAGTCACCCCTGGCCGACGACGGGCAGCCGCTGTCCGGCATCTACCCGACGACTGTCTACCGGCTCACCGTTCCGGCCACCGAAGACGGCATACGTTCCGCGCTCAATGTGGACTACCTGCGGAGGCACGGCTTCGAGCCCACCCCGCACCGGGTCCTCGACGCACCGGCGCTGCTGGTGCACGGCAGCGCGCCCCGCGACCGGGCCGAGTGGTGCGGCGTCCTGTCCGGCCTGGTCGGGGCGGACGTAACCATCGGCTACAGCAGCGGTGGCGGCGCCCTGCTGCTTGGGGTGGACGACCGGGCGTACGCCCTGACCTTCGGCACCCTGGGCCGGTTCATGATCGAGCTGGAGAAGACAGACCCGACGTTCGGTGTCTCCTTCGCCGTGCGAACGCTGCACCCCAGCGGCATCCGCCACGTTCGCCGCCGGGTGGTGGGTGCCAGCGGCCGGGTGGACCGGAGCCTGGTTCCGGGTGGCCAGCCCATCTGGAGGTACGGCATCGACAAGTGGGGGGAGATCGTCGGCCAGGTGTCCGGCCGCGTCGACAACCCGAACCTGACGGCGTGCCAGCGGGCAGGCGGTGCGGTGAAGGTCGAGGGCAGCGATGCGCTGCGCATCCCTCTCGGCGTCTCCCCCGAGCGGCTGCTCGCCGATCTGCGGGAGATCGACCGGGTGTGCCGGCAGGAGTCGCCGCTCGCCGACCTGGAGTTCATCGAGCAGATCCGGCCGCTGCGCCCCAACGATCCGCGGCACCCGGCGCTGACCGAGGTTCTCGACCGACGGCTGGGCCTGCCCGACCCTCCGGATCTCGGCGTCGCGGTGCCGGGCAGCCTGGTGGCCGACGTCGAGCACGTCGCTTCGTACCGGGTTCGCGTGCCCCGATCCGGGCAACGCCCGACCTTGACCACGGACCTGGACCTGTCGACCATCCTGTCGCACACCGCCCGGGCCCTGGACGGTGACCGGTGGCCCGGGCTGCGCAACGGGACGCTGACGCTCTACGCCGACGCCGCCGGTACCGAGGAGATGGCATCGACGCCGGTGTCCCGGTGGATAACCGCCGAGGTCGCCGTCGGCGGCAGCCACATGCTGCTGCACGAGGGCCAGTGGTACGAGATCGGCGACCGCCACCGCGAGTTCCTGCGCCAGGAGGTGGCTCGCATCCTGAATCGGCCGTCCAGCGTCGTGTTGCCGCCGTGGACGGAGGAGCTGGCGAACGAGGACTGCTACAACCGAGAGGCAGCAAAGAAGCACCCGGGCCTGGTGCTGCTGGACAAGAAGCTCCTCCGCACCCGGCAGCACCCGCATGGCATCGAGGCCTGCGACCTGCTCGGACCGAACGGTGAGCTGATCCACGTCAAGCGGGCGTCGGGCAGCTCGCCGCTCAGTCACCTCTTCGCGCAGGGTGTCACGTCGTTCGACGCGTTGCGCTACGACAACCAGGCGCGTAACCGGTTCCGCGACCTGGTGCGCGCGCAGCCGGGCGGGCCGGACCTGCCCGAGGACTTCCGCCCGCGCACCGTGGTCTACGCCATCGCCCTGAGTGCCGGCCGCACCGTCACCGCGGAATCGCTGTTCACGTTCGCGCAGGTCGCGCTCTACCAGGCGGTGAAGACGCTGCGCACGGAGGGCGTCGACGTCGAGGTCGTCGCCATCCCACCCGCCTGACCGGCACCGCTTCCGGATCCGACCGCCCGGCGCACCGCGCACCCTCCGGGCCGGTCACCCCTGCCTGCCGCCGCGCCATCGACCACCCAGGAGGAACGATGCGACCCGACGAGTTCCGCCACGCCCTGAGCCTGCTCCCCGCTGCCCTGCACGAGCGCGCGCTTCCGCTTCGCCGGTGCGTCGTCCACATCGCCTGCCCGCCGTGCCGGCGCGTCGGCGACGCGGTCACACTCGCGCTCGCCGCGGCTCACTACGGCCGGCTCACCTCGGCCGGGCAACTCCTCGACAACGCCGTCCGGCTCGCCGAGGAACACGGCACCATCCGTCCCCCGCAACCCGATCCGTCACCCGGCCACGGCCTGCCCGTCCAGTGGACGGCGGTGCCCGCGCCGGTCGTCGCCAGGACTGGCGCCAGGCGGCGGCGCCGCACGGGTGGCATCGCGTACGCGACCGGACGGTGGACCCGCCGGGTCACCAGTCGCGGGCCCAGTCCGGCGGCGGTACGACGGCGAGCTGCGGCTCCCCGCTGATCGGTTCGAGCGCGTGCACCATCCGCAGGTCCCCGTCGGCGGCGGCGTCGGAGTCGGTCAGCACCCGGCCGCTGCTGCCGTCGGTGCTGACCAGCAGCCACCGGTCGGGGTGGATACCGCCGTCGTCGACGAGCGCCCGTACGCCGAACTCGCGGGCGAGGGTGACCGCGAGATCACGCTCGCCGTGGCCGGTGGCGGCGGCCAGTTCGGTATCGCCGGTGAGGATCCAGCCGAATCGCTCGTCCGCGTCGGGCGGGGTGAGCATCGCCACCGGGCGCGGGTCGTCGACGGCGCGGTCCTCGACCCGACCGACGTACACGCTCTCCGGCGCGACGCCGTACTCCGTCAGCAGGAACCGGCGGAGGGCGTCCGCCGGCAGCTCGGCCTCGAAGTGGATCCGATATCGCACCCCTGCCCCTCTCCGAAGCCGAGCCCGATCCGTCACAGTGTCTTGCCTCGGCGGCCCGCCGGGGAGTTGGCTGTCGAGTATGGCCCGCATTGCGTACCACGACGCTGACGCCGAGGCGTTCGCCGAGACCCGGCACCTCACCGACGACGGTCTCACGGCCTGGCGGGCCGCCGTCGCCCGGCATCTCACCCCGCGCTCCGGGATGCGACTGCTCGACCTGGGTGCCGGGACGGGTAGCTGGGCACGCGCGTTCATCGACTGGTTTCCCGGCGTCGAGGTGGTCGCCGTCGAGCCGTCGGCGGCGATGCGCGCCCGCTGTGTGTTCGCGCCGCTCGTCGCAGGCGACGCCGGGCACCTCCCTCTGGCCGGCGGCAGTGTCGACGGCGCCTGGCTGTCCACGGTCATCCACCACGTGCCCGACCTGGCCGCGACGGCACGCGAGCTGCGCCGGGTGCTGCGTCCCGGCGCCCCGGTGCTCATCCGGTCCGCGTTCGCCGGTAGGCACGAGGCGATCACGCTGTTCGACTACTTCCCGGAGGCGGTCCGCGTGCTGGACACGTACCCGAGCATCGCCGACGTCGGGGCCGCCTTCGCCGCCGCCGGCTTCGCCACCGCGGCGGTCGAGGCGGTCCCGCAGGTCACCGCACCCTCGCTGCGGGAGGCGGCGGCCGGCCTGCGCCGGGAGGCGCACACGCCGCTTCAGCTCATCACCGATGCGGAGTACGCCGCCGGCATCCAGCGGCTACGCGAGGCAGCAAGGACGGTCGACGGTCCGGTCGTCGACGCCCTCGATCTGCTCGTGCTGCGCTGAAACACGCGGTTAGGGTGGAGCGATGGATCATCGTCAGTGGACGGTCGTCGGCGCGCCGTCGAGCGCCGGCGCGCACACCCCGGGTGTCGAGCGCGCCCCGGCCGCCCTGCGCGCCGCCGGCCTGCTCGACCTGCTGCGCGACGGGGCGGACGTCGAGGACTGCGGTGACGTGCCGGGCTTCCGGTGGCGGCCCGATCCGGCGTACCCGAGGGGGCAGAACGCGGGCGCGGTGGCCGCCGTCGCGTCGGCGGTGGCCGACCGGGTCGCGGGCGCGCTGGGCCGGGGCCGCGTGCCGCTGGTGCTCGGCGGCGACTGCACCGTGACTGTCGGCCTGGTCGCCGGGTGCGCGCGGGCCGGGCTGTCGCCCGCGCTGGTGTACGTGGACGGCGGCCCGGATCTCTACACGCCGGAGACCCGCGCGAACGGCAACCTGGATGCGATGGGGCTGGCGCACATGCTGGGCCTGCCGGGGACACTGCCCGAGGTGGCGGGCGTCGGGCCGGTGGCACCGCTGCTGTCCCCGCAGCGGGTGGTGGTGTACGGGGACTCGCTGCCCCGGGGTGACCACGAGCGGGATCTGGTGGCGGAACTGGGGCTGGCGTACGTGCCCGCCGACGAGGTGCACGCCGACGCGCGGGCGGCGGCGCGCCGGGCCCGGGCGGTGGCCGAGGGCGCGGCCGAGACGTTCGTGGTGCACTTCGACGTGGACGTGCTGCGTTTCGTGGACGCGCCGCTGGCGGACGTGCCGGAGCCGTCCGGGCTGAGCCTGGGCGAGGCGGCGGCGACGCTGGCGGAGCTGGTGGCGAGCCCGAAGTTCGCCGGGTTGTCGGTCACCGAGATCAACCCGCACCATCTGCCGGACGACGAGCTGCTCCCCCGGTTCGCCGGCGTGCTGGCCGGGGCGCTGACCGGGCGTTAGGCGGTCTCCGCGAGGTGCAGCGGCAGCACCTTCGCCGCGCTCACCGCCAGGTCGCGGTCGAGCACCTCGTCGCGGGGCACGAAGACCATCGCCTGTCCCTCGCCGAGCACCACGTCCTCCTGGCGCGCGTCGGTGGTGCCACGGAAGACGTACACGGTGACCGTGTGGGCAAAGCCGTCCTCGTGCGGGCGGGGACCGCTCCACAGCAGGTGCAGCTCCCCGGCGGTCAGCCCGGTCTCCTCCAGTAGCTCGCGCCGGGCGGCCTGCTCCGGTGTCTCGCCGGGTTCGATGCTGCCACCGGGCAGGCTCCACTGGTACGGAGACACCGGCGCGTTGCCGTCGCGGTGCTGCATGAGGATCGCGCCGGTCCGGTCGACGAGCAGGACGAGGGCGACGTCGTATGCGGCCACTCCCCGAGCCTGCCACGCGGCACCGGCGACACGCAGCCCCCCACTTTCTGCAGCATCGACCGAAAGTTCGATTCAGAGCACCAAAAGCCATAGACATATCGACATAGCTTTTGTAGCGTCAGCGCACAGGCGACGAAGGAGTGCGACCATGTGCTACGGACATGACGGACACGCCGCGCTGCAACAGTCACTTGACCGGCGTGGCCTGCTGCGCGGCTCCCTGGCGGCGCTCGCCGGGATCGGGCTCGCCACCGGGCTCGGCGCGACGGCCGCCCAGGCCGGCGGACACCACCACGGCCGGCGCCCGGTGCCGAAGGAGTTGATCAGCCTCCAGCTCTGGACGGTCCGCGACGCGCTCAACGGCTCCCCCGGCTACGACGCGACGCTGGCGCACCTGGCCCGCATCGGCTACCCCCGGGTCGAGCTGGCGCTCGGCTACTTCGGCCGTACCGCCCGGGAGTTGCGCCGCTTCCTGGACGGCATCGGCATCAAGGCCAGCTCCAGCCACGACGGCATCGCCGCCGACGCCGCCGCGCTGGACCAGAAGATCGCGAACGCCCGTACGCTGGGCCAGCGGTTCATGGTGGTGCCGTACCTGAACTCCGACCGCGAGGACGACTGGAAGCGCTGGGCGGAGCAGATGAACGTCGAGGCCGCCGCGGCGCGCAAGGCGGGCCTGCGGTACGGCTACCACAACCACGCGCACGAGTTCACCATCGACTTCGGCAACGGCCGGCGGCCGTGGGACGTGCTGACCGAGGAACTCGACCCGCGACTGGTGCACCTGGAGATCGACATCTACTGGGCGGTCACCGGCGGCATCACCTCCGGCGAGGGCGTCGCCGACCCGGAGGGCTTCACGCTCGACGTGATCCGCTCGGCGCCGCAGCGGGTCCTGCAGTACCACGTCAAGGACCGCGACCCGGCCACCGGCGACATGGCCGACCTGGGCACCGGGATGATCGACTTCGCCCGGATCTTCCGTGGGCACCAGGTGCTGGAGTACATCGTGGAGAACGACACGCCGGACGTGACGCCGCAACGGACCGCTGAGGTCGGCTACCGCTACCTGCGCCGCCTGCGGTTCTGACCCCCGGCGGGGCACGGACGGCCGCCGGGCGTGACACGCTCGGGGGTGGCCGCGCCGACCGAGGGGGTACGCGATGACCGACGAGCCGGACGACGTCCACTACGACCGCCTCTACCGGGACACCGAACGGCCGCCGTGGGAGATCGGCGGTCCGCAGCCGGCGCTCGCCGCGGTCCTCGACACCGGGGTACGCGGGCCGCGCGTGCTCGACGTCGGCTGCGGCACCGGGGAGTTGGCGCTCGCGCTGGCCCGCCGCGGCCTCGACGTGACAGGCGTCGACATCTCGCCGGTGGCGATCGGCCAGGCCCGGTCCAAGGCCGCCGCGGCGGGACTGCCGGCGCGTTTCGAGGTGTGCGACGCCACGGCGATCCCGGTGCCGCCGGTGCCGTACGACTCGGTGTTCGACTCCGGGCTGCTGCACTCGCTGGACCGGCGGGGCGCCGCCGTACGCGACTACCTGGCGCTGCTGCCGCGCCTGACCGCGCCCGGCGGGGCGGTGTTCGTGCTGGCGGTGTCGCCGGAGGCGGGCCAGGGCTGGGGTCTGGACGCCGACGCCCTGCGCGCGGCGTTCCCGGAGCCACTGTGGTCACCTGTCACGGTGGAGCGGATCGACGTGCTGGCCCGGGTCGAGGGCGCGGACCTGCGGCTGGCCGGCAATCTGCTGCGCGCCACCCGCTCCCCCGTCGGTCCGTAGCGGGACCGGTCCGGCGGGCGGAGTCAGCGGTGCCAGTGCTGACGTGGGGCGTAGCCCTCGCGGCGCAGCCAGTGTTCGGTGTAGACGATCCGGTCGGCCTCGATCACGACGAGCGGGTCCTCGGGCGGCTCGGCCAGTGACCGGCCGCGCTCGGCGTGTTCGCTCTCCCAGCGGAACGCGGCCCAGTGGTGGGCCCGGTCCGGATGCTCCGGGCCGAGCACCCGGGCGGTGCCGAACACCTGCGCGCCGCGGCTGCTGGCCAGGCCGACCAGCGGCGCGAAGACGCCTACCGACACGCGCGGGTCGGCGGCGATGTTGCGCATCTTCGGCGAGCGCGGCGCGGCGGTGAACATCAGCGTGAAGCCCAGCGGGTAGTAGCGCACCGGCGTGGCCAGCGGGCCGTCCGGCCCGACTGTGGCGAGCACGCACATGTTCTGCGACGACAGCAGGTTGAGGATGCGTTCGGCGAGGCGGTCCCGGTCCAGCTTCCTCGTCGGCGCCGGCCCGGTCAGCCAGGGGTTCGTCAGCGGCACGGGGCGTCCTCGATCATGACGGCACCCTACCGGCCGGGTTCAGGCGCGGGCCGGCGCGGTGCTGGCCCGCAGCACCACCTCTGCGGGCAGGCGGGTGATCCGCCGGCGGCGGCCCGGGTTCTCGGTGAGCGCCAGCTCCATCGCCTTCTCGCCGAGCTGGCGCAGCGGCAGCGCCACTGTGGTCAGCGGTGGGGTGAGGTCGCGGACGATCGGGATGTCGTCGAAGCCGGCCACCGAGATGTCGCCGGGCACGGACAGCCCGTGGTCGCGCAGCGCCGCGTACGCGCCGACGGCCATCACGTCGGTGAGCGCGAACACGCAGGTGGCGTCGAGGCCACGGCCGAGCAGCTCGGTCATCGCCTGGTAGCCGCCGTCACGGGTGAACTCCGCCTCGGCCACCGCCGCCGGGGACAGCGTCACGCCGGCGGCGGCCAGCTCGTCGCGGAACCCGCCGAACCGGTCGGCGACGGTGGTGAGCTCGGACGGGCCGGAGAGCACGGCGAAGCGGCGGTGCCCGAGGCCGAGCAGCGCGCGGGCCAGCGCGGCGGCCCCGGCCCGGTTCTCCGGCAGGACGCTGTCGACCTTCAGGTTGCGGTGCCGGCTGACCACGGCGACCCGGCCGCCGCCGTCGAGGTAGGGCGTCAGCTCGGCGGCCAGCGCGCGATCCCAGCGCGGGTCCTCGAAGCCGGAGCCGATGAGCAGGATGGCCGGGGCGCGTTCGGCGCGCAGCATCGACACGTACGCGATTTCGCGTTCCGGGTCGCGGAACGTGCTGGCGAGCATGACCAGCAGGTCGTTGTCGGCGGCGACCCGCATGACGCCGCCGGCGACGGCGGCGAAGTAGGGGTCGGTGACGTCGTGGCAGATCACGCCGACGCTGCGGTGCGACGCGCCGGCCAGCGCGCGGGCGTGGGCGTTCGGGGTGTACGCGAGCCGCGCGGCGGCGGCCAGGACGCGGTCGTGCAGGTGCGGGGTGACCCGCCGCCCGTTGAGCGCCCGGGAGGCGGTGGCCAGTGAGACGTCGGCCGCTCTGGCCACGTCTTCCAGCGTCACGTGCGGCATCGATGAGTCTCCCTGCGGAACGTCTTGACCCGGTGTTCCGGCGTGGCTACGGTAGCACCCTGAAAGCGCTTACTGAAAGCGCATTCACCGCTGGGAGGGGCACAGTGGAGCGCACACCCGTCGGGATCATCCTCAACGGCGTCACCGGGCGGATGGGCTACCGGCAGCACCTCGTCCGGTCCCTGCTGGCCATCCGCGACCAGGGCGGCGTGCCCGCGCGCGACGGCAGCCGGATCTGGCCCGAGCTGACGCTCGTGGGCCGCGACGCGGGCCGCCTGGCCGAGATCGCCGAGCGGCACGGGCTGTCGGCGTACACGACCGACCTGGACGCGGCGCTCGCCGACGACGCCCACCAGATCTACTTCGACGCCCAGGTGACCGCCGCGCGGGAGAAGGCGATCCGGGCGGCGATCGAGGCCGGCAAGCACGTCTACACCGAGAAGCCGCTCGCCGAGGACTTCCTCGCCTCGCTGGAGCTGGCCCGGCTCGCCGCCGCGAAGGGCGTCCGCAACGGTGTCGTACAGGACAAGCTGTTCCTGCCCGGCCTGCGCAAGCTCAAGCGGCTGGTCGACGGCGGCTTCTTCGGCCGGATCCTGTCGGTGCGCGGCGAGTTCGGCTACTGGGTGTTCGAAGGCGACTGGCAGGCCGCGCAACGTCCGAGCTGGAACTACCGCGCCGAGGACGGCGGCGGCATCACGCTGGACATGTTCCCGCACTGGCACTACGTGCTGGAGCAGATCATCGCCCCGGTCACCGCCGTCACCGCCGTCACCGCCACGCACATCCCCGAGCGCGTCGACGAGAACGGCGGCCACTACCGCGCCACCGCCGACGACGCCGCGTACGGCATCTTCGAACTCGCCGGCGGCATCGTCGCGCAGATCAACTCCTCCTGGGCGGTCCGTGTGCACCGCGACGAGCTGGTCGAGTTCCAGGTCGACGGCACGCACGGCAGCGCTGTCGCCGGGCTGCGCGACTGCCGCATCCAGCACCGGGGCACCACCCCGATGCCGGTGTGGAACCCGGACCTGCCGGTCACCGAGCCGTTCCGCGCGCAGTGGCAGACAGTGCCGGACAACGGCGAGCACGACAACGCGTTCAAGGTGCAGTGGGAGGCGTTCCTGCGGCACGTCGTCGACGACGAGCCGTTCCCGTGGGACTTCCTGGCCGGCGCGCGCGGCGTGCAACTGGCCGAGGCCGGGCTGCGCTCGGCCCGCGAGGGGCGGCGGGTGCAGATCGAGGAGATCCCGCGGTGAGCACGCGCATCACGCTGCCGGCGCCGGACGGCGGCACCGAGCGGCTCACGCTGCGGGAACCGGCCGCCTGGCAGCGGCCGTCCGCGCAGCCGGCCAGCCGGATCGCGTACGCGGCCGCGCACGTCGTCGCCGACCCGTACGCCGACAACTCCCCCGGCCGCCCGGCGGGCCTGGACTGGGACGCGACGCTCGCGGTGCGGCGCGACCTGTGGTCGTGGGGGCTCGGTGTGGCCGAGGCGATGGACACCGCGCAGCGCGGGATGGGGCTGGACTGGACGGCCACCCGCGAGCTGATCCGGCGCAGCGCCGCCGAGGCCGCCTCCTGCGGCGGGCCGATCGTCGCCGGGGTGGGCACCGACCAGCTCACCGGCGTCCCGCGCACGCTCGACGAGGTCGTCGCCGCGTACGCCGAGCAGCTCGCGGTCGTGCAGGGGTACGGCGCCACGCCGGTGCTGATGGCCAGCCGGCACCTCGCCGCGCTCGCCACCGGCCCGGAGGACTACCTGCGCGTCTACGAGCGGGTGCTGCGGGAGGCCGGCGCGCCGGTTGTGCTGCACTGGCTCGGCGACATGTTCGACCCGGCGCTGTCCGGCTACTGGGGCTCGACCGACCTGGACGAGGCCACCGCCACGTTCGCCGCGCTGGTGCACGCCCACGCCGACCTGGTCGACGGCGTGAAGGTGTCGCTGCTCGACGCCGGGCGGGAGGTGCGGCTGCGAGAACTGCTGCCGCCGACGGTGAAGGTCTACACCGGCGACGACTACCACTACCCGGAGCTGATCGAGGGCGACGGGAAACGGTTCAGCCACGCGCTGCTCGGCGCGTTCGCGGCGATCGCCCCGGCCGCGTCGGCCGCGCTGGCCCGGCTCGACGCGGACGACAGGGCCGGGTTCCGGGCGATCCTCGACCCGACGGTGCCGCTGGCCCGGCACCTGTTCGCCCCGCCGACGCCGTACTACAAGACCGGCATCGCGTTCCTGTCCTGGCTCAACGGCCGACAGCCCGGCTTCACCATGGTCGGCGGCCTGCACGGCGGGCGCGGCGTCCCGCACCTGGTCGAGGCGTTCCGGCTGGCCGACGCCGCCGGGCTGCTGCTCGACCCCGAGCTGGCGGCCCGGCGGATGCGCGCGTACCTGGACGTGGCGGGCGTGCCCGGATGAGCGCCGATCCCCGGCTGGCCCGGCTGTCGCTCAACCAGCGCACCACGCAACGCTGGTCGGTGGCGCAGGCGGTCGACGGCTGTGTGCGCGCCGGCATCCCGGCGATCGGGCTGTGGCGCGAGCCGGTGGCCGAGATCGGCGTACCGGCCGCGGCGCGGCTCGTCACCGACGCCGGGCTGCGGGTGTCGTCGCTGTGCCGGGGCGGGTTCCTCACCGCCGCCGACGACGCCGGACGGGCCGCGGCCCTGGCGGACAACCGGCGCGCGATCGACGAGGCCGCCGCGCTGCGCGCCGCCTGCCTGGTGCTCGTCGTCGGCGGGCTGCCGCCCGGCTCCCGTGACCTGGCGGGCGCCCGGCAGCGGGTCGCCGACGCGCTGGCCGAGCTGGCCCCGTACGCGGCTGCGCGCGGGGTACGCCTCGCGCTGGAGCCACTGCACCCGATGTACTGCGCCGACCGGGCCGTGCTGTCCACGCTCGGGCAGGCCCTCGATCTGGCCGAGGCGTTCCCGGCCGAGCAGGTCGGCGTCGTGGTGGACACGTTCCACGTCTGGTGGGATCCGGACGTGTGGCGGCAGATCGCCCGCGCCGGGACGCGGATCGCGAGCTTCCAGATCTGCGACTTCCTCACCCCGCTCCCGGCCGACGTGCTGCTGGGGCGCGGCATGATGGGCGACGGGCACATCGACTTCCCGCCGCTGCGCCGCGCGGTGGAGGCCGCCGGATACTCGGGCGACGTCGAGGTGGAGATCTTCAACGCCGAGGTGTGGGCCACCGACCCGGACCAGGTGCTCGCCACCATGACCGCCCGGTACACCGATCTGGTGCTCACCGACTGACTCAGTGTCACGAGTCCGGCCTGTCGGATAAATCAGGTGGCCGGTCCCCCGGATCCGGGGGCAGGATCGGGATCATGGCATCCCCGCACCTCACCACTCCGATCACCTCCGACCTGCTGCGCGGCGCGCTCGACCTGGAACAGACCGCCGACGGGGTGCTGCCGCACCGGCTGCCCGCGTGGGCCCGGGCGCAGAACATCGACCCGCAGCTGACGACGGCGGAGGCGATGCCCTCGGGCGTACGGCTGGTGTTCCGCACCCGCGCCACCACAGTCGAGCTGGACGTGCTGCCGATGAAGATGGTCTACCGGGGCACCGGGCCACGTCCCGACGGCCGCTACGACCTGGTCGTGGACGGCCGCCTCGCCGGTCAGGCCACCGCCGGTGGCGGCAAGGTGCTCACCATCGACCTGGCCACCGGCACGTCCAGCATCGAGCCCGGGCCGGTCGGCACGGTGCGCTTCACCGACCTGCCCGCCACCGACAAGGAGGTGGTGATCTGGCTGCCGCAGCGGGAGATCACCGAGCTGGTGGCGCTGCGCACGGACGCGCCGGTCGAGCCGGTCGACACGGGTGACCGCCGGGTGTGGCTGCACCACGGCAGCTCGATCAGCCACGGCTCGGACGCGGAGAGCCCCACCGGCACCTGGCCGGCGGTGGCCGCCACGCTGGCCGGCGTGGAGCTGGTCAACCTGGGGTTCAGCGGCAGCGCGCTGCTCGACCCGTTCACCGCCCGCGCGATGCGCGACACCCCGGCCGACCTGATCAGCGTCAAGATCGGCATCAACGTGGTGAACGCCGACCTGATGCGGCTGCGCGCGTTCGGCCCGGCCGTGCACGGCTTCCTGGACACCATCCGGGAGGGGCACCCGCACACGCCGCTGCTTGTCGTGTCGTCGATCCTGTGCCCGATCCAGGAGGACACGCCCGGCCCGGGCGCTGTCGAGTTCGTCGACGGGAAGGTGCGGTTCCGGGCCACCGGCGACCCGGCCGAGGTGGCATCCGGCCGGCTCACGCTGCGCGTCATCCGCGCCGAGCTGGCCCGGATCGTGGCGTCCCGGGCCGGCGCGGACCCGAACCTGCACTACCTCGACGGGCTGGAGCTGTACGGCGAGGCCGACTACGCGGAGCTGCCGCTGCCCGACGAGCTGCACCCCGACCCGGCCGCCGACCGCCGCATCGGCGAGCGGTTCGCCGCGCTGGCGTTCGGACCGAAGGGACCGTTCGCCGCCGCGCAGTGACGGACACCCACCCGCGGCGCGGTGTGACCCAGGTCACGCCGCGCCGTGATCCGTCGGAGGGGCCGTGAACGACCATCTAGGCGTGGGAGGAAGCAAACAGGACGAGGAGCGGCTGCTGCGGCGGGTCGCACGCGGCGACCTCGACGCGTTCGACGAGCTGTACCGGCGTACGTCGCCGTGGCTCGCGATCCGGCTGCGGCGGCGCTGCGCGGACGACGGCATCGTCGCCGAGGTCCTCCAGGACACGTACCTGACGGTGTGGCGGGCCGCCGGCTCGTTCTCCGGCATCCGGCGCTCCGGTGGATCGGACGCGCCGGGCGGTTCGGCCGCCGGCTGGATCTGGACCATCGCGGCCCGGCGCCTGGTCGACGCGCTGCGCCGCCGCGCCCGCGTCCAGGAGGTGCCCACCGACGTGCTTCCGGTACGCAGCGCGCCGGCCGCCGAGGACGAGGCGCTCGCCGGGTCGTTCGGCTCGGAGGTAGGAGCCGCGCTGGACGCGCTGGCCCCGGAACTGCGGGCGGTGCTGGCCGCGATGGTCCTGGACGGGCTGACCGTCCGGGAGACCTCGGTCCTGCTGGGGGTGCCGGAGGGCACCGTGAAGAGCCGGGCGCGGCGTGCCCGCAACGCGCTACGGGAGGCGCTGGCATGACAGCTCACGTACCCCCGCAGGCACTGGTCGCGTACGCGGCGGGCAGCCCCGACGACGCCGCCGCCTGGACGATCGAGGTGCACCTGGAGGGCTGCGCCGAGTGCCGCGACCGGCTCGGAGACCTGGCCGCACCGCCACTGCGGGCGCTGCTCGGCGACGCCCGGGAGGCGATCCTGGCACAGGCCCGCACCGGGCCGCGACCGGTGCCCCGGCGACCGCTGCGACGGTGGTGGCTGCGCTGGACCGACTGGTCGCTGCTGGCCTGGGCGGCGATGACGTGCACGGCGATCCTCGCCGCGGTGCTGCTGGACCGCAACTACCCCGAGCAGCCCTCGACGGTGCTGCTGCTCGCGCCGGTCGCGCCGCTGGCCGGGCTCGCGGTGGCCTGGTCCCGACGCGCCAACCCGAACTGGGAGGTGGTCGCCGGCACCGCCCGCGCCGGGCTGGAACTGCTGCTTCGCCGTACCCTCGCGGTTCTGCTCCTGGTCGCGCCCGTGCTCGCGGTGGCCGGGCTGGCGGTCGGCCGCAACCCCGCGCTGTGGCTGCTGCCCTGCCTGACGTTCACCGCGGCGACGCTGCTGCTCGGCAGCCGCGTCGGCGTGCCGCTGGCCGCCGCCGTCCTCGGCGGCGGCTGGCTCACCGCGGTCGCGGCCGCGTCGTTCACCGGCGACGCCGACGCGGCCCGCGCCGCCGCCGTCACCGAAGCCCTGCTCCGGCCCACCACCATGCCCGCCTGGGCGGCGGCCGCCGCCGTGCTCACCGCGCTGACCGTGCTGCGCGCCGACCACCTGCGGCGGCCCGCCGGCTGACGCCGGCCCCCCGGAACCACGCCACGGCGCCCCGCCGGCGCCGCGGACGACCCTGCCCCGAGAAGGAGACGACATTGGTACGCGCAGTGAGCGCCGACGAGGTGGCGCCGACCCGGCACGCCTGGCGGATCGAGGCGGTGGGACTGTCGGTGAAGGCCGGACGGCACCTGGCCGTCGACAACCTCGGCCTGACGCTCGGCACCGGTGTGCACGGGCTGCTCGGCCCCAACGGCGCCGGCAAGAGCACCCTGATGCGCGCGCTCGCCACAGTGGTCAAACCGCACGGCGGGGTGCTCCGGCTGCTCGGCGCGGACGCCACCGCGTCCCGCGAGCTGCGGCCGGTGCGCCGCCGGCTCGGCTACCTGCCGCAGCAGTTCGGCTACTACCCGCGGTTCACCGTCCGGGAGTACGTCGAGTACGTGGCCTGGCTGCGGGAGATGCCGGCCTCGGCGGTGCCGGGCGCGACCCAGCGGGCCATCGACCGGGTACGCCTCACCGACCGGGCCGACGCCAAGCTCAAGTCGCTGTCCGGCGGCATGCTGCGCCGGGCCGGCATCGCCCAGGCGATCGTGAACGAACCGGACCTGCTGCTGCTCGACGAACCGACAGTCGGCCTGGACCCGGAACAGCGGGTCGAGTTCCGTGAGCTGATCCGCGAACTCGGCGCGGACGCCTGCGTGCTGGTCTCCACCCACCTGGTGGAGGACGTGGTGGCGGCCTGCTCCGACGTCATCCTGATGGACCAGGGCACCCGCGTGTTCCAGGGCCTGCCCGCCGACCTGGTCCGCCACGGCGAGACCGGCGGCGTCGGCGACAGCGCCGCCGAGCGCGGCTACTCGTACCTTCTCCAGCAGCACCGGAGCGCCTGATGATCCGACAGGTACGCGTCGAACTGCGCCGCTCCAACGCGCCGACCATGGCGGTCCTGCTCCTGATCATCGGGATCCTCGGCGCCGCCAGCATGTACAGCTTCTGGCAGGGACAGTGGCTGCGGTTGGGCTACGTCCACTCCTCCGGCATGTTCCTCCTGATGCCCCTGTCGCTGGCCGGCGGCGCGGTACTGGGCCGCCGGGACCGGCGTACCCGCGCCGACGAGCTGATGAACAGCACCGGCCGGCCCCGCTGGCAGCGCGCGCTGCCCGCGATGACCGCGCTCGGCGTCGCCGTCGCGGCCGCGCACCTGCTCGTGCTCGCCGGCGCCGGCGCGGTGGTCACCTTCGACGGCGCCTACCTCGGCGTACGCGGACTCGCCGGGCCCCTGACCGACGTGCTGGTGCTGGTGGGCGCGGCCTGGGTGGGGGTGGCCGTCGGCCGGCTGTGGTCCTCGCCGCTGCTGCCGCCGCTGCTGGCCGCCGCCGGCCTGGTCGCGCAGGAGGGCACTGCCATGCTCGGCGGTCCGGGCAGCACCAGCCGGCTGTCGAACGCCTCCCTGATGATCTCCTGGCCGCCGGACACGCCGTGGGAGACGCTGTCCGACCGGCTGCTGCTCAGCCGCCTCGCGCTGGGCGTCGGGCTGGTCCTCGCCGGGCTGCTGCTGGCGGCGGGCCGGTCGTGGCCGGTCCGGGCCGGGGCGCTCGCGAGCCTCGCCGGGGGCGTGGCGGGTCTCCTGCTGATCGGCGTGCCCGGCCCGACCGGGATCTGGCAGCTCGATCCGGACGCACGCCGCTTCGTCTGCGCCGACGGCACGCCGCAGGTGTGCGTCACCGCCGTCAACGCGCACCTGCTGCCCGAGATCACTCCCGAGGCCCGCCGAGGGCTCAAGGCGCTGGCAAAGCTGCCGGACGCGCCGGCCCGCGCGGTGGAAGTGCGGCTGGACACCGTCGGCAGCAACGACAGCGAGCAGTGGCACCGGCCCAAGCCGGCACCCGGCACCGTGCAGTTCCTCCTGGAGGTCGACCCGGACACCGGCCGGGCCGCCGACGTGGCCGAGCGCATCGCACTGGGCGGCGGCACCATGTGGTACGGCTGCGGGCGCAGCGGCGACGACATCGCCCCGGCGATCGCCGCGGCCTGGCTGCTCGACGCCGAGACCGTGCGGCTGTGGGACTCCTGGACCGGCTACCGGTACGCCGACGAGAAGCAGGAGGAGATCCGGGACGGGGTGCGGCAACTGCGCGCGCTGCCCGAGCCGGAGCAGCTGCGGCGCATCACCGCGCTGCGGGACGCAGCCGCGCGCTGCGAGCCGGACCTGATGCCGGCGCTCACCGGACGGGCCGCGCCGTGACCCGCTGGCTGCCGCTGTACGTGCGGTCCCGCCGGCTACCCGCCGCCCTGGCCGGATCCGCTATCGCCGTCGCCGTGATGGCCGTCGCCTGGTCCGGCTTCACCGAACGCCCCGAGGTGCCCGCCGGCCTCGCCGTGCTCACCACCGCGCTGGCGGTGGCGCCGCTCGGGCCGACGCTCGCCGGCAACGACCCGGCGCTGGAGCGCACCGCCGCGTGGCAGTGGGCGCCGCGCCGGGCCGGGCACCTGCTCGGGTACGGCGTGGTGGTGGTCGGTCTGCTGGCCGCCGCCCGCGTTCTCGGCGCCGACTTCGGGCCGCTGGACGTGCTGGCCCGCAACACGGCCGGGCTGATCGGGCTGGTCGGCCTCGGCGCGGCGCTGGCCGGCGCCCGGGCCGCCTGGCAGGCGCCGACCGCCTGGGCCGCCATGGCGTCCTTCATGGCCGCGCCGGGCGGGCCGGAATGGCGGCAGGCGGCGCTGTGGATGGCGCAGGAGCCGGGCAACCGAATCGCCGCGGTCACCGCCACGACGTTCCTCCTCGGCGGCGTCGTCGCCTACGCGCTGCGGGTCGGCCCGCAGGTCGCGGCGGCCGAGGCGGCGCTGGAACAGTGACGCGCCGGGCCTCGTCGCACGCCTACCGCGCGGCGAGGCCCGGCCGATGTCAGGTCAGCGGCACCCAGGCCAGGCTGGTCATGCCGGCCAGGGCGGTCGCCTTGAGACCGGCGTCGGAGACCGTCCAGAGCACACCGTCGATCATCAGCGAGCGGCGGATCGGCGTCCGCTCGCCGCCGTCGGCCAGGCTCCCCGGATGGTCCACCGCGCCGGCCACCGTGAAGCCCTTGTCGCCGACCCGCAGCGCCAGCACGCCGCCGGACGGCGGGCGCTTCGTGCCGTCGGCCCCGTCGGTGACCACGCCCGACTGCTGTACCGGGATCACCACCAGCCGCTCCGGCGGCCAGTAGAGAAACGCGTGCGGGTCGTGCTCCGCCTCCGACCAGCCACGGGCGACGTGGTGCTGGGCGATCCGGGTGGGCCGGGCCGGGTCGGCGACGTCGAACAGCGACACCTGGGTGCCCGTCACCTGCCCCTCGTCAGTGGCGTCCTGGCCGACGCCGATCAGGCGGCCGTCGCCGGCCGGGTGCAGGTACGCCGAATACCCGTTGATCTTCAGCTCGCCGGTCACCCGGGGCGCGGCCGGGTCGCGCAGGTCCACGCCGTACAGCGGGTCGGTCTGCCGGAACGTGACCACGTATCCGGTACCGCCGACGAACCGCACCGCGAAGATCCGCTCGCCCTTGCCGAGGCCGGTGACCGCGCCGACCCGCTTGAGCGTGGGACCGTCGGCGCGCAGCACGTAGACGCCGGACTGGGAGGACCTCTCCCGCCTCCACGTGTCGCCGGTGGTGGTGGCGACCCGCAGGTGACCGTCCCACTCGGACAGCGCGTACTGGTTGATCAGCCAGCCGGGCACCGACCCGGCGGCGACGAAGCGCGGCGTGCCCGCGGCGGTGTCGAACTGATAGATCTCGGTGCTGACGTCGCGCGCCTCCGGTGACGCGGCGCGCCACGTCCGCCAGCGCTGGTCGGCGGCGACGTAGAGGCGTCGACCGTTGCTGTACACCGTGTCGCCGTCCGCGAACACGGTGACCGGGTCACCGGCGCCGAGCGCGGACGCGCCCAGGTCGAAGCTGAGCACGGTGAGCGTCGAGGCGGCGGAGAAGCCGGCCGGCCGACTCACCCGGTCGCAGCCGACCCGACCGCTGCCGACAGTGCGGACGCCGTCGCGGACCTCGTACCGGGGCAGCCAGTCGTCGAGCGTGGCCTTGTCGATGACCCCGCGGTTCGCCGCGATCCGCTGCGCGTCGGTACGCTCCCCCGGCTGCTGCGGAAACTCGAGCCGGTGACCGGAACTGATCACGATGCGGGCGGTCGCGCCGACCTGCCGTGCGTCGACCATCCGGCCGTCGATCCGGTACTCGCCGACGACGCGCGGCGCTGCGGCGAGGTCGACCAGGACCAGCCGGGCCTGCCCGACCACGCCGGGTGCGGGACGCCGACCGGGCACCGTGGACTCGGGGACCCTTCCGGCGCGCAGCAGCACGAGCGCGCGGTCCCCGTGCAGCAGCAGGCTGCCCTCCTGCCCGGAGAACCGGTCGTCGGCCGGATCGAGCGCCAGCCGGCCGGTCTGCCGGCGGGTCGCCGGGTCGACGACCGTCAGCACGCCCCGGCCGTACGTGACGATGCGCCGGCCGTCGGTCTTGACCAGGTCCGGCTCGTCCACGCCGGCCTCGTGCACGTTCGTCCCGGAGAAGTCCGGAGTGGACGCCGGCCCGGCCGCCTTCTGGGCGCCGCTGTCGGCCCCGGCCTCCGCGCCGAACCGGAGCAGGTCGCGGCCCGGCCCGAGACCCCACGGTCCCACCGCCGCCCGAGCGGCCGCCCGGATCTGCCGTAGCGCCTCGTCGCAGGAGTCGAACGCGACGAGCCGCAACCCACCGGCCGGAACGGGCCGGCCGGTGGGCGGCGGATCGGCCGACGGTGACGCGGTGCAGCCACCGAGGGCCAGCGCGGCGGCCAGCGTCCATCCGATCGTCCGGAATCTGCGAAAGGTCATGGGCCGTCAGACGTGGCCGCGGCGAGCACGGTTCCCGGCCGAACGCGCTCAGCCGCCGGCCATCGCGCCGAGCACGATGAACGGCTCCTTGCCCTTGACGACCTCCTCGGGCAGCGGATCGTCCGGCGACTCGTTCGACAGGTCCAGCTCACAGGCGTAGAAGCGGACGAACGGCCGGCGCTTCCCGCTGTGCCGGTCGCGGATCGTGCCGAGCAGCATCGGGTACGCGGCCTCCAGCGCGTCGAGCACCTCCCGCTGGGTCGGCGGCCCGGCCACCTCGACGCGTACCTCGCCGGTGACGTGCGCCAGGTTCTTCAGGTGCGCCGGCAGCACCACCCGGATCACGGCAGCACCTGGACCTCGACCGAGAGCACGGCCGGCAGGTCGCGCACGATCGGCGCCCACGTGTCACCGCCGTCGGCCGAGTGATAGACCTGACCGCCGGTGGTGCCGAAGTAGATCCCGCAGGGGTCGAGCGTGTCGACGGCCATCGCGTCGCGCAGCACGTTGACGTAGCAGTGCGACTGCGGCAGCCCTTCGGTCAGCGGCTCCCAGTGCTCACCGCCGGTACGGCTGCGGTAGACGCGCAGCTTGCCCTCCGGCGGGTAGTGCAGCGAGTCGCTGGTGATCGGCACCACGTAGACCGTCTCCGGCTCGTGCGCGTGCACCGCGATCGGGAAGCCGAAGTCCGTCGGCAGGTCGCCGCTGATCTCCCGCCAGTTGCCGCCGGCGTCGTCGGTGCGCATGACGTCCCAGTGCTTCTGCATGAACAGCGTGTCCGGCCGGGACGGGTGCTGGGCGAGACGGTGCACGCAGTGCCCCACCTCGGAGTCGGTGTCCGGGATCTCGCCCGAGCGCAGTCCCTTGTTGATCGGCAGCCAGCTCGCGCCGCCGTCGTCGCTGCGGAACGCGCCCGCCGCCGAGATCGCGACGTAGATCCGGTCCCGGTCGGCCGCGTCGAGGATGATCGTGTGCAGGCACATCCCGCCCGCGCCGGGCTGCCAGGACGGGCCGGTCGGGTGCTGCCGCAGCGCGGTCAGCTCGGACCACTTCTGGCCGCCGTCGGTGGACAGGTAGAGCGCGGCGTCCTCACCGCCCGCGTACACGGTGTCGGGGTCGTGGCGGGACGGCTCCAGGTGCCAGATCCGCTTGAACTCCCACGGGCGCGGGGTGCCGTCGTACCAGAGGTGCTGCCCGACCTCGCCGCTGTAGGCGAAGTCGTTGCCGACTGTCGTCCAGTTCCGGCCGCCGTCGTCCGAACGCTGGATCAGCTGCCCGAACCAGCCGCCGGACTGGGACGCGTAGAGCCGGTCCGGTTCGACGGGTGAACCTGTGAGGTGGTAGATCTCCCATCCGCCGAAGTGCGGTCCGTCGACGGTCCAGTTGTCGCGCTTGCCGTCCGACGTCAGAATGAACGCGCCCTTGCGCGTGCCGACAAGTACCCGTGCGCCGCTCATGTCTCGTCCTCCATCCAGGTGTCTTCCCTGCACTGACCGCGGGCCTCGCCGAAACTCATCGTCGTGGTACTCCCAGGCTTGACATTTCTCCGCCGGACGCGCGGCGACCGGGCGCCACGCCGGTACGGCGGGAATGTCGGGGGCTGCGGCTAGCGTGCGGGCATGACCGGTCCCGGAGACGTTCCGCCCGAGCACCTCGACCGCCTGCGCCCGGTCTGCCTCGGCCTGCCCGACGCCTACGAGGAGCCGGCCTGGGTGGGTGTGCGGTGGCGCGTGCGCGGCCGCACGTTCGCCCACGTGCTCACCGTCGACCCCGGCCACCAGGCCGCGTACGCGCGGGCGGCGGCGACCGACGAGCCGGTGTGCGTGATGACGTTCCGCTCCCCCGGCGACGAGATCGCCGGGCTGCTCGCGGCCGGGCCGCACTTCTTCAAGCCGGACTGGGCCGCCGACGTGGTCGGCCTGCGGCTCGACGCGGACACGGACTGGACCGAGGTCGCCGAGCTGCTCACCGAGAGCTACTGCGTGCTGGCCCCGAAGAAGCTCGTGGCGCTGGTCGACCGGCCCGGCTGAATCAGCCGAGCTTCTTGCGCAGCGTCTCGAACGCCAGGTCCGGCCGCAGCGGCACGCCGAAGCGCTCGTCGCCGTACGGGAACGGGCTCAGCTCGCCGGTGCGGACGTAGCCGCGCCGCTCGTACCAGGCGATCAGGTCGTCGCGCTGGACGATCACGGTCATCCGCATCTCACCGGCGTGCCACTGCTGCGTCGCGTACCGCTCGGCCTCGGCCAGCAGCTCCCGGCCCAGGCCGCCGCCCTGCCGGCCGGGGGCCACCGCGAACATCCCGAAGTAGACGTGGTCGTCGCGGCGTTCCAGCTGGCAGCAGGCGAGCAGGTCACCGTCCTGCTCGGCGACCAGCACCACGCCGTCCGGGGCGGTGACCGCCGAGGCGACCATGTCCGGGTCGGTGCGCTGCCCGGCCAGCAGGTCCGCCTCGTGGGTCCAGCCCTGCCGGCTGCGCTCACCCCGGTACGCCGACTCGATCAGTTCGACGAGGGCGGCCACGTCGCCGGAGCGGGCGACCCGGACGGTGCGGGATGCGGGGCTGGTCATGGCGGTTCTCCACGGTCGCGGCTGCGTACCTGGTCAGCGTACGCACGCGGGCGTCGCGGGCGGCGGCCGGGACCACGGGGCAGGACGGCTGATGGTTCACTGCCCGGCATGGAGACGACGATCGGCACGGCGGGCCTGCCCGCGGTCCTCGACCTGCCGGCCGCGCCGGTACGGGGAGGCCTGGTGGTGCTGCACGGCTCGCACGCCGGGCAGCGTTCCCATTTCCTGTACACGCACCTGGCCCGGCTGCTGCCCAGGGCCGGGATCGCGGTGCTGCGCTACGACCGCCGCCCCCGCGTCGACGGGCACGACGTGCCGCTGGCCGACCAGGCCGACGACGCCTCCGCCGCGCTCACCGAGCTGCGCCGGCACGTCGGGGCGGTCCCGGTCGGGTTGTGGGGGTTCAGCCAGGGCGCGTGGGCGGCGGCGCTGACCGCCACCCGGCACCCGGTCGACTTCCTGGTCCTGGTCGGGTGCAGCGGGGTGAGCCCCGCGAGGCAGATGCGCTACGGCACCGCTGAGCAGTTGCGCCGGCACGGGTACGGGCCGGCCGACGTGGTTGAGCTGACCCGGCTGCGCGCGCTCGCCGAGGACTACCTGCGCGGCGACGTGCCACGCACGGTGGCGCAGGCGGAGCTGGACGTCGCCGTGCGCCACCCCTGGTTCCCACTGGCGTCCCTGCCCGAGGAACTGCCCGCCACGCCCGGCACGTGGACCGACATGGACTACGACCCGGCGCCGGTGCTGGCGCGGCTGACCTGCCCGGTGCTGCTCTGCTGGGGCGAGACGGACGCCTGGATCCCGATCGAGGACAGCCTCGAGGTGTGGCGGCGGGCGGCCCGCGACGCCGAGCTGACGGTGGCCCGGCTGGCGGGGTGCGACCACGCGCCCACGCTCGGCGAGGGTGAGGACCTGGACAGCGTCAGCCCGCAGTACGAGCGGGTGCTGTTGGGCTGGCTGGACCGCCTGCTGCCGCCGGCCGGCTGAGCGGGCTGCCGGTTCCGGATCCAATTCTCCGCGCGCCGCGCCGCCGCCGACGGCTAGCCTGCCGGGCATGGATGCCGCGCTGCCCACGTTCGAGTTCGCCTTCCCCGGCCCGCTGCGCGACCGGCTCGTCGCCGCGGTGCTCGACGGGAGCAAGAGCACCACTACCGCGCTGGTCCAGGACTACGAGATCGACGGCGAGCCACTGCCGGCCGTCGGTACCCGCTCGGCGGTGATCGACTCCGACGGCCGGCCCGTGGCGGTGATCGAGCTGGTCGAGGTCCGCGTCGCCCGCCTCGGCGACGTCGATCTCGACCACGCGCGGGACGAGGGCGAGGGCTACGAGTCGGTCGCCGCCTGGCGGGCCGGCCACGAGCGGTTCTGGCACGGCGAGGACTACCGCGGCTGGCTCGGCGACCCCACGTTCACCGTCGACGACGACACCATGGCCGTGCTGGAACGCTTCCGCCTGGTCGAGACGCTCTGACCGCGCGCCCGGCTCAGGGGGCGGCGAGCCAGGCGCGCAGCTGGTCGCCGTGCTCGTCCAGCTCCGGGGGCGGCAGCTCGTAGCGCGGCGGGGTGTCGGACAGGCCGATTGGATTCCGGATCCCCGGCACCCCGCCGGTCGTCACCACCGGCTCCAGGCCCAGCCCCTGCGCCAGCGCCACCCCGTCGGCCACAGAGTTGATCGGGCTGCACGGCACGCCCGCCGCGCGCAGCTCGGCGAACCACTCCGCGCTGCCGCGCCGGGACAGCGCCGCCACCAGCAGCGGCCGCAGCTCGTCGCGGTGCGCGACGCGGTCGGCGTTGCGCCGGAACCGCGCGTCGCCGGCCAGCTCCGGCACGCCGAGCACCCGGCAGAGGGTACGGAACTGGGCGTCGTTCCCGGCGATCACCACCAGTTCGTCGTCGGCGGTGGGCAGCGGCTCGTACGGCACGATGCTCGGGTGCGCGTTGCCCATCCGGTGCGGCTGCGCGGCCCCGGCCACGTGCGCGCTGGTGTGGTTGACCAGCCCGGACAGCGCCGAGGAGAGCAGGTCCACTGTGACGTGCTGCCCGCGCCCGGTCTCCTCGCGGTGCCGCAGCGCGGCCAGGATCCCGACCGCCGCGTGCAGCCCGGCGATCACGTCGAACACCGCGACACCGGCCTTGTAGGGCGGGCCGTCGGCGTCCCCGGTGAGGCTCATCAGCCCGGCGGCGGCCTGCACCATGAGGTCGTACCCGGGCAGGTCGGCACCCCCGGCGGCGCCGAAGCCGCTGATCGAGGCGTACACCAGGCGGGCGTTGCGGGCGGTGACCGTGTCGTGGTCGAGGCCGAAGCGGCGCAGCGCGCCCGGACGGAAGTTCTGGATCAGCACGTCGGCCCGGTCGGCCAGCCGGTGCGCCAGCGTCAGGTCGCCGGGGTCGGTCAGGTCGAGCACCAGTGAGCGCTTGTTGCGGTTGACCGCCAGGTAGTAGGTGGAGACGTCGTCACGGACCGGGGGCCGCCAGCCACGTGTGTCGTCGCCGCCCGGCGACTCCACCTTGACCACGTCCGCGCCGAGGTCCGCCAGGAGCATCGTCGCGTACGGCCCGGCGAGGATCCGGGAGAAGTCGGCGACCAGCACCCCGTGCAACGGACCCGACATGCCGACCCCTCTCTCGCCGCCGACCACGATGACACATTCCTGACGGCCCACCCGGCCGGGGTGGGCCGTCCGGCTACGGTCACGTCAGGGACGTACCGGAAAGGGGTGCCCGTGCCGCTGCTCAGCCGGCTCGCCGAGGCCACCGACGAGCGCCCGGGCGCAATCCGGGTGCAGGACCGCTCGCTGTCCTGGGTGGAGCTGCGCCGGGCGGCCACCGCGGTCGCCGACGACCTGCGCGGCGCGGCCCGGGTGGCGGTGCCCGCGACGGCGAGCCTGGAGACGGTGGTCGGCGTGGTCGGCGGGCTGCTCGCCGGTGCGGCGGTGGTGCCGGTGCCGCCCGACGCCGGACCGATGGAACGCGACCACATCCTGCGTGACTCCGGCGCGGAGGTGCTGCTGGCGGCGCCGGGCACACGGAAAGCCCATTCGCCGCCGCTCGTGCCGCTGGACCTGGCTCGGCGCTCGGACACCAGCCATCCCGAGCCCGACCCGGCGGCGACCGCGCTGATCCTCTACACCAGCGGCACCACCGGCGCGCCCAAGGGCGCGATGCTGTCCCGCCGCGCGGTCGCCGCCTGCCTGGACGGGCTCGCCGACGCCTGGGCCTGGACACCGGACGACCTGCTGGTCCACGGGCTGCCGCTGTTCCACGTGCACGGGCTGGTGCTGGGCGTGCTCGGCCCGCTGCGCGTCGGCAGCCGCCTGCGCCACGTCGGCCGTCCCCACCCCGAACGGTACGCGGCGGCGGGCGGCTCGCTGTACTCCGGCGTACCCACGATCTGGTCGCGGATCGCGGCGCAACCCGCGGCGGCGCGGGCGCTGCGCGGCGCCCGGCTGCTCGTGTCCGGCAGCGCGGCGCTGCCCGATCCGGTCTTCGCGGCGCTGGCCGGGCTGACCGGGCACCGGCCGCTGGAGCGGTACGGCATGACCGAGACGCTCGTGACGGTGAGCGCCCGCGCGGACGGTCCCCGGCGGCCCGGCACCGTGGGTGTGCCGCTGCCCGGCGTGCACACGCGGGTGCGGGACGAGCACGGCGACCCGCTGCCGGCGGACGGCGCGGCCATGGGTGAGCTGCAGGTACGCGGCGGCACGCTGTTCGACGGTTACCTGAACCGGCCGGACGCCGACGCAGCCGGTCGCACCGCCGACGGCTGGTTCCGCACCGGCGACGTCGCCACGGTCGACCCGGACGGCGTCCACCGCATCGTCGGCCGGGCCGCCACCGACCTGATCAAAAGCGGCGGGTACCGGATCGGGGCCGGCGAGGTGGAGGACGCGCTGCTGGCCCACCCGGGTGTGCGGGAGGCGGCGGTGGTCGGCACGCCCCACCCCGACCTGGGGCAGCAGGTGACCGCGTACGTGGTCGGCGACGGCGTGGCCGAGGCCGAGCTGATCGACTTCGTGGCGCGGCACCTGTCCGCGCACAAGCGCCCCCGGCAGGTACGGCTGGTCGGCGCGCTGCCCCGCAACGCGATGGGCAAGGTGCAGAAGACCCTGCTGACCGAGGCGTGAGCGGCCCTCTCAGCGGGCCGCTGCCGCGCGGCGGACCTGACGGCGGGCCTCGTCCGCCGGCACGCCTGTGGCACGCAGCAGGTCGTTGGCGACGGTCCGCAACTGCGAGACCACGATGGTGCCGGAGAAGCCGATCTCCTGCCGGCACGCCTCGCCCGCGTCGCGGACCGCGCGCAGCACCCGCTCCCGGGCGGCGGCCGGCTCCTCGGCGGCCAGGAACGCCCGGTGCAGCAGCCGGATCGCCTCGCTGAAGTGCTCCAGCGCGGCGGGCAGGTGCGGCGGCACCGGCTCCCGGTCCCGTAACGCGGTGCCGATGCGGCGCACCATGCCCCGGCTGTTGCGGAACGCCCGGTCCAGGTGCTCGGCGCCGTGCCGATACGCGGCCAGGGCGCGTCGTCGCCGCCAGCGCACCGGGGAGAACCGGACCACCTCGTCGGCGGCGCCGACCATCTCGTCGATCCGGTCCAGTTCCGTCTCGGCGGCGCGCATCCGGGCCAGCACCTCGTCGGCCGCGCGCACGTCGGCGTGTGCAAGCGCCTCCGCCGACGCGGTCATCTGACTGGCGAACGTGTCGAGCGCCGGGTCTGCCACGCGGCGGACCGCGCGCAGCGGGTTCAGCGGCGCGATCACCAGCACCACGAGCAGGCCGACGGCGCCGCCGACGAGCGCGTTGAGGGTCCGGGGCAGCTCCAGGTCGGGCGACACCGGGGTCAGCGTGGCGACCAGCACCGCCGTACCGCCGGCCTGGGTGACGAGCGCGCCGGTACCGCGTACGAGCACCGCCGCGGAGACCGCCAGGAACACGATCACGCCGGTCTGCCACGGCCCGGTGCCGAACAGATGCACCAGCAGGTCACCGACGACGATGCCGAGGACCACCCCGACCACCAGCTCCACGGTCCGCCGGGTGCGGTTGCCGAGCGAGGCGGCGATGACGCTGACCGCCGCGGCCGGCGCGAACGTCGGGTCGGGGTTGCCGAGCACCTCGCGGGCCACCGTCCAGGCCAGCGTGGCCGCGAGGCCGGCCTGGACCGCCACGATGAAGTACGTGCCCAGTCGCCGGCGGCTGGACCGCCCGGCGTCGCGTACCCGGTCGACGGCATCCCGCATGCGGCCGGGTACCCGCGGTCGCCCGCCCGAACCTCACCCGGGGTACGCCATCGTGCCGGTCAGCGCCACCACGCCGGGCAGCCGGGTGTCCTGGCGCAGGAACTGCACCACCACCGGGACCGGGGAACGCAGCACGCAGCCGTACGGGCGGTCCAGTCGCACCGCCTCCGGGTCGATCAGGTCGTTCACCCGTACGTGCCGGATCCGGCGGGCGCCGACCAGTAGCCGGTACGGTCCGACCGGTTCGACGTCCTGGTAGTAGAAGTCCAGCTCCAGCTCGGCGTCCTCGTCGGCGGCGTTGAGCACGCAGAGCTGGTCGAAGGCGGTGAACGCCGGTTCCGGGCCGTGCGCGGGGAACGGCACGTGCCCGCCCGGCACCACCCAGACCCGGGCGCCGACCGGCGCGCTCACGACTCCTCCAGCAGCCGGGCCAGGTCCGGGGTGAGGAACACCCCGTCCGGGTCGAGCCGGCGGCGCACCGCCTGGAAGTCGTCCCAGCGGGGATAGAGGGGACGCAGCTCCCGCGCGCCGAGCCAGTGCTTCTTGCCCCAGTGCGGGCGTCCGCCGTAGTGCCGGAACACCGCCTCCATGTCCCGGAAGTACTCGTCGTACGGCAGCGAGGTGTTCTGCAGGCAGGCGATCGTGGTGGTGGGGCGGCCGTAGGCGTTGCTGAGCCAGATGTCGTCGGCGGCGATGGTGCGGACCAGGACCCGCCAGGCGGCCACCCGGCGGTGCCGGTCGCGCACCCGGCGGCGCACCTCGGCGAAGCAGGCCGGGAACGCCTCCGACGGCAGCATGTACTCGATCTCCTCGAAGCGCAGCTCCCGGTGCCGGGGAATGGTGCGGTGGGTGGGCCCGACCTGGCTCTGCCGCGGCTCGCCGTCCGGCAGCCGGGGCTGTGCCCGGTCCGGCGCGGCGTCCGTGTCGGTGCGGTTGATCACCCGGATCTGCGTCTGGTCGCTGCGCGGGTACCAGTAGAAGTCCATGTTGCGGTTGGTGTGCTGCAGCACGGCGAGGTGGTCCAGGGTCCAGTCCAGGTGCGCGCACCAGGAGCGGCGGTGCAGTTGGTAGGTCGGCTGCACGTCGAGCGTGACCTGGGTGACCACGCCGAGCGCGCCGAGGGAGAGGCGCACCGCCGGCAGCAGCTCCGGGTTGCGCCGCGCGTCGACGTCCAGCACGTCGCCGGTGCCGGTGACCAGGCGCACGCCGGTGACCTGGGTGCTCAGGTTCCCAAATCCGATGCCGGTGCCGTGGGTGCCGGTGGCGGTCGCCCCAGCGATCGACTGGTAGTCGACGTCGCCCAGGTTGTCCATGGCCAGCCCGGCGTCGTAGAGCCCTTCGCCCAGCGCCCGCAGCTTCGTGCCGGCCCACGCGGTCGCGACCCGCCCGTCGTCGGAGATCACCCCGGCCATCCGGTCCAGGCTCAGCAGGATCCCGTCGGTACGCACCAGCGGGCTGGACGAGTGCCCCGAGCCGACCGGCCGGACGGTCGCGCGCGTGGCCCGGGCACGGCGCACCAGGTCGCACACCTCGGCCTCGTCGGCCGGCTCGGCCCGGTCCGCCGGTGTAAAGCGGAGACTGCCGGACCAGTTCACGAACTCGCGTGTCACAGCGGCCCCTCCCCGGCCCGCTTACCCGTGCCCGCGCCGGGTAGTCACCGCCGTGTCCGAGCCGCCGCTGTCGTTCCCGCCGATCGACGCGTACGCGTTCCTGTCCGACACGCACACCACGGCGCTCGTCGCACCGGACGGGGCGGTCGAGTGGTTCTGCGTACCGGACGCGGCGGGCGACGCGGTCGCGGCCCGGCTGCTCGACCGGGACACCGGCGGCCGGTTCACGCTCACCGTCGCCGGCTGCCCGGCGCCGCGGCGCCGCTACCGGCCGGACACGCTGGTGCTGGAGAACGACTGGGCCGCCCCGTCCGGCGCGGCGGCCGGCGAGGACCTGCTCGCGGTCCGGCCCGGCGCCGCCGACCGGCCGATCCACGCCGAGCGGGTGCTGGTGCGCCGGCTGCGGGTCACCGACGGTGTGCTGCGGGTCCGCGCCGAGCTGACGCCCCGCCCCGGGTACGGGGCACGCCCGGTGCGCTGGCGGCGCGACGGTACCGGCTGGCACGCCGACGGCACGCCGCTGCGGCTGCGCACCGACCTGCCGGTCACCGTCGAGGGCGGCACGCTCGTCGCCGAGGCGGAGCTGCGCGCCGGGCAGGACGCCACGCTGCTTCTCGGGTACGCCGACCCGGTGCCCGCCCTCGCCGACGCCGAGGAGCTGACCGAGCGGACCGCCGACAGCTGGCGGGCGTGGTCGGCGCGCGGCGACTACACGGGCTTCGCGGCCGGCGCGGTCCGGCACAGCGCCCTGGTGCTGCGCGGCCTGTCCTACGACGAGACCGGCGCGCTGCTGGCCGCCCCGACCACATCGCTGCCCGAGGAGATCGGCGGGGTCCGCAACTGGGACTACCGCTTCACCTGGCACCGGGACGCGGCGCTGCTGCTGCTCGCGCTGTTCCGCCTGGGCCACGCCGAGGAGGGCCGCCGCTATCTGCGGTTCCTGCTCGGCATCTGCGCGCGGCAGCATCCGCTCGCGCCGCTCGTCGGCATCCACGGCCACGCCACCGAGGAGCGTGAGCTGCCGCACCTGTCCGGCTACGCCGGCTCGGCGCCGGTGCGGGTCGGCAACGAGGCGGCGAACCAGATCCAGTTCGACACGTACGGGCACATCCTCGACGCGGCGCTTGCCTACCAGCTGCTCACCGGCGAGCTGACCGGCCCGCAGTGGGCGCTGCTGCGGCGGCACGTCGAGACCATGGCGGAGCGCTGGCGGGAACCGGACCACGGGGTGTGGGAGATCCGCGGCCCGTGCCGGCACTACGTCTACTCGAAGGTGATGACCTGGGTCTGCCTGGACCGGGGCATCCGCCTCGCCGGGCTGCTCGGCGACGGCGCCGCGCCGGTGGACCGGTGGCGCCGGGAACGTGACGCGCTGCACGCCGAGGTGCTCGACCGCGGGTACGACGAGCGCGCCGGCAGTTTCGTCATGGCGTACGGCGGGACCGAGCCGGACGCCTCGCTGCTGCGGATGCCGCTCGTCGGGTTCCTGCCCGGCGAAGACGCCCGGGTGGTCGCCACCGTCGAACGGATCCGCGCCGACCTCGCCGTCGCGCCCGACCTGATCCGGCGCTACCGGGCCGACGACGGGCTGCCCGGCACCGAGGGGGCGTTCCTGCTCTGCTCCTTCGAGCTGGTCTCGGCGCTGGTACTGGCCGGCCGGCACGGCGAGGCGCGGGACATCTTCGACCGGCTGGCCGGCCGGGCCGGGCCGCTCGGCCTGCATCCGGAGGAACGCGCGCCCGACGGCACGGCGCTGGGCAACTTCCCGCAAGCGTTCACCCATCTGGCACTGATCGAGGCTGCGCTGAACCTGGACTCGGCGGGCGACCGGGACGCGCTGCACGCGTGGGCGGAACGGTCAGCGGCCGCGGCGGCGTGACCGGCACCCCGCCGGGAACCAGCGCGCCGGTCCGGACGACTATCCCTGTATGGCGTGTGAGCAGTGGCGGGAAATCCTGTCGGCACAGCTGGACGGTGAGGCGTCCAGCTCGGAGATCGAGGCGGCCGAGGCGCACCTGACCGGCTGCGCCGGCTGCCGGGGCTGGTTCGACTCGGCCGCGGCGGTCACCCGGCGGGCCCGTACGCAGCTCGCCCCGCGCGTACCCGACCTGGTCGACGCGGTGCTCGCCGCCGCGCCGCCGCCCCGGCCGAGCCGCCGCCAGCGGATCGCGCTCGGACTACGCGGGGCGCTCGGGTTGCTCGGCGCGGTGCAGCTCGTACTCGGGCTGGCCCAGATCGGCCGGGAGGCGGTCGTCGCGCACGCCCACACCTCCGGCCAGCACCTGTGGCACGAGTCGGCGGCGTGGAACGTAGCAGTCGGCGCCGGGTTCCTCTACGTGGCGGCACGCCGGACCACGCCGTCCGGCCTGCTGCCGATGCTCAGCGCGTTCGTCGCCACGCTGGTGCTGCTGTCGGTGAACGACCTGATCACCGGTCAGGTCGCGATGACCCGGCTGGTCAGCCACGGCTTCCTGCTGGTCGGCTGGGCCGTGATGCTGGTGCTGTCCCGGCCGGGCTGGCGCCCCGGCGACACGCCGCCCGGGCGGGGCCGGTCGAGCGGATCGCGGTGGGCGCTGCGCACCGAGGAACCGGCCGCGCCGGCGCCGCTGCGGCTGGTGCAGCCGGGCCCGTACCCCGCACAGGCCCGCAACCGGCGCGCGGCCTGAACCGCCGGACGGCCGGGGCCCGCGGGTGTCAGCGGGCGCGGCGGTCACGGACGTCGCCGGACCAGGCGGCGGCCAGGTCCTCCCGGGCGCGGGCGACCCGGGACCGGATCGTGCCGACCGGGCAGCCGCACACCTCGGCGGCCTCGGCGTAGGACAGGCCCAGCACCTGGGTGGCCACGAACGCCTCCCGGCGGTCCGGGGCGAGCGCCGCGATGAGCCCGCGCAACACCACCCCGTCGTCCCCGCCGCGGGTCACCGCCCCGGCCGCCTCGGCGGCGGCCTGCCAGTCCGCCAGCGCGGCCGTGCGGGGCCGCGCGGTCGCCGCCCGCACGTGGTCCACCGCGACCCGGCGGGCGATGGTGAAGACCCAGGTACGCGCCGACGACCGGCCCGCGAAGCCGGGCAGGCTGCGCAGCGCGCGCAGGAACGTCTCCTGGGCCAGGTCGTCGGCCTCGGCCGGCCCGGCCAGGTGGGCGAGGAACCGCCACACCGGCGCCTGGAGGGCACGGACGAACGCGGCAGCGGCCAGCCGGTCACCACGGGCGGCGCTCCGGGCCCACCCGGTCACCTGCTCGTCGTCGGCGTCCGGGCTCATCCTCGGCCGGCCCGCGGGCCCGACATCGTCATGCCCGACGGTACGGATCCGCTGCCCGCTCGGTTCATCCCTGGCGTCCCTCCTGCCACCGGGCCTGACTGTCGGCGACCTCCGGTTGGTCGGCCGGCGGGCGGGAAAAGTTCCCGAACCGGGTCAGTCGTCGTCGACGGAGACGGTGACCGGCCCGACCCGCAGGACGCCGTCGGTGAGCGGCGCGCAGCGCACGCCGCCCCGGCGGCGCAGTGCCTTCCAGGTGCCGGGCGCGACCACCACGTCGAGCCAGGCGCACGGCGGCGCGGCCCGGTGCACCCGCAGGCGGACCGGACCGTCGCCGGAGTCGAGCGTGAGCACCCGGCCGACCAGCTCGTCCACCGGGATGCCGTCGGTCAGCACGTTACGTCGCAACTGGGTGAGGTCCGCCCCGGGCGGCAGCGACTCCCGCGCGATCAGCGTGACGCTCGCCTGCCGGTGCGCCGGGCGGCCGAAGTAGCGGTCACCGACGATGCCGAGCCCGGCGCGCACCTCGACCCGCTCGACCAGTTCACCGGGCGGTGCGGGGGCGGGCCCGTCCGCGGGGCGGCCCACGTACCGGTGCACGGGCGAGGCCAGCAACTGGACGATCCGCGGCATGCCCCGAAGTGTAATCGCGGGCATACCACCGCCAAAACGGACGATAGCCGCGCTCACGTATCCGCGGCTTACGCAGGGCGTTGTACCAGGTGTGACGGCGAGGCGACCCGACGCGATCGGGGCTCATCCCCGGCGGCGGCTGGCCTGGGCGCGGCGCGAGAACGAGCGCCGGCGCCAGGCGTACGAGACGGCGGCGCGGGCCTGGCGGCGGCGCGCGGAGCACCTCGACCGGCTGCGGATCGAGGCGGCCGGCTTCCACGGGTGCGTCCTGGCCGGCGCCCCGCTACCGGTGCCACTGGACGACGGAGAGGTCGTCTACCGCATCCTGCCCACCGTCGACCTCGTCGAGGCCGCGGCCCGGCACCTGCCCGGACTGCCGGTGCCGGGCGGCACGCTCGCCGGATGTCTCGACCCGGCCGAGGGCCCGCTACCGGCCGGGCTGCGCGTGATCGCCAGCGGCGCCGCCGTGGTGACCGACCGGCGGGTCGCCTTCACCGGGCCCGGCGTCGGCCGGGAGTGGCCCCTGCCGACTCTGCGCGGACTCGGGCACCACCCCGGCCGTCCGGTCACCCTGCTGCACGGTACGGACGGCGGCGCACCGGCGGGCCTGCGCGTGCCGGCGCCGGGCGCGGCGAACGCCCGGTTCTACCTCACCCTCGCCCACGCCGACGCCACCGGTACGCGCACCGCTGTGGTGGAGGACATCGACGCGCTGTGGTCCGCCCACCGGGCCGCCCGGCCCCGCCCGCCCCGGCCACTCGGGCCGTGGGACGCCCCCGCCGAACGGGCGCTCCCCCAGCGGCTGGCCGCGGCGGGCGTCGCAGCGATGGCCGTACTGCTGGGCGTCACCTCCGCCGGCACCTGGACCGCGACCGCCGGGCAGACCGACCCGGCAGCCCGAACCGCGACGCACCCGGCGACCGCACCCCCACCGGCCGTTTCGTCAGTGCCGCCCGTGGCGACCCCGGTCAACCCGTCGTCTCCCCCCGCGTCCCGGCCGCCCCGGCCCGCGCCGCGGCCTCCGGCCGCCGGTTCGGGTGATCGGGTCCCCACCACCGCGCCACCTGCCGCCGGATCCCCGTCGACGCACGTGAGCGGCCGTACGCCCGTGACCGTCGAATCGTCCGGCCCACCCGCAGGCCAGGTGACACCGGCGCCGAGCGTGAGCCCGACGGCTGATCCGGTTCCGACCGGCGAGCCCGATCCGACAACCGAGCCGAGCCCGTCCGCCGCATCCGCCGAGCCGAGCATCCTGGACCTGGCCTGCACCTCGGCCTGGCCGTCAGTTCCGACGCAACAGCCCAGCAAGACGCAACCCTCCCCTGACCCCGCCCCACGCTCGCCGCTCTCCCGCTTCCCCGCCGCCCTTCCCTCGGCGTCGCCACGCCCACCCTCGCGGTGATCGCGCCCTCGCCCTCGTCGATCTTGCACTTAACGCCCCGAAGATGCCGGCTTCGCCCCGCTTTGAGCGGGCCACAAGTGCAAGATCGCGGGGGTGAGGGGCCGGGGAGGGCGAGGGGCGGGTGGGGTGGGGGGGTCAGGAGGTATGGGGGGTCAGGAGGTAGTCGCCGTCTTCTGGGCTCCAGCGCAGCTCCACCGCGCCGCCCGTCGCGGCCGCCTTGCAGAACTGCAGGAAGCTGCGATATCCGAGCTTCTTCTCGCTGAAGTCGGGCCGGGCGCGCCGGAGCTGGTCCTTCAGCCCGGACAGCGCCACCGCGCCGCCCTCGCCGGCCAGGTCCACCACCACTGATCGCAGCAGCCCGAACGCGACGTCCCGGTCACCCTGTTCCGGAAGCGACACCTCCGGGTCGCCCTTCGCCGGCCCCGCCGCCAGCTCCACCACGTTGCGCGCGGCGAGGTGGCGCAGCAGCTCGCCGAAGGTACGGAAGCCGTAGTCGGACTCGCTGAACGTCGGGTCCTTGCGCAACAGCGCGCGCTTGAGCGCGGACGCGGTCACGTCACCGCTGGAGCTGCCCTGCATGCCGGCCACCGTCTGCACGAGCTGGACGGCGAGCGTGTCGACGTCCCGGGCCCGCCCTTCCTCGGCCGGAGCGGCTTCCGGCGCGACCTCCGCCACCGGTTCCGCCACCGGCCCGGGCGGCGCCGTCCGGGCCGGACGCGACCGGCGGGCGGACGGCGGCGGCACGTCGACGCCTTCGAGGCGGTCGTAGTAGAGGAACTCGTCGCAGGCCGGCGGCAGCAACGCCGAGGTGGACTTCTCCACCCCCACACCGATCACCCGCTTGTTGAGTTCGCGCAGCTTGTGGACCAGCGGAGTGAAGTCGCTGTCGCCCGTGCAGATCACGAACGTGGAGATGTAGCCGCGCTCGAACGCCAGCTCGACCGCGTCCACCGCCATCTTGATGTCCGCGGCGTTCTTGCGGGAGGCGCCCATGCGCTGCGGGATCTCGATCAGCTCGACGTGCGACCGGGTGAGCATCCGCCGGTCCTCGTCGAAGTACGACCAGTCCGCGTACGCCCGGCGCACCACCACCCGCCCCCGCTCGGCGAGCGCGTCGGCGATCGGCCGGAAGTCGAACGCACCACCACCGTGGTGGTCGCGTACGCCCAGGGCCAGGTTCTCGTAGTCGAGGAACAGCGCGATCCGGTCTTCGTGATCCACACTGGCAGCCTAGCCCGGCCGGACCGCTCCGCCGGTCAGCGCCGCTCGTCGCGGTAGACGGTCTCGCGGCGGGCCAGCCGCTGGATCGCGTAGCTGCTGACCAGGAGCAGCAGCGCCAGCACCACCTCGACGCCGGCGACGGTGCCGCTGGCGACGGTGAGCCCGAGCAGCAGCAGGATGAGCCCGACGACGGCGAGCAGGCCCGCCAGCAGCATGCGGTTACGCCGTCGCGCCGACCGCTGCGCGTCGTCCGCGCTCACGCTGCCCGCCTCTCCCCGGCTCCCTGTGCCGATCGTAGGCGCTCGTCACGGCCGCGGTGGCGGGTTGGCCCCGCCGGCACGGTCCCGGCGGCGAAAGCCACGCCGACACGGCCGGGCAGGCCGACAGCGCGAGGACACCGGCGGGTGGCCGACAACGCGCCCACCCGGCACGGCGGGCGGCACCGCACCGATGTGGCGCGGGGCCGGACGCTCAGGCGTCCGGCCCCGGTCACGGCGGCGGTCAGTGGATCGGCAGCGCCATCGGCTGCTTGTCCTCGCCCGTCTCGCCGTCGAGCAGGTGCGACGGCTCACGCCGGCGCGGCAGGAAGGCGGCCGGGACGAAGGTGAGCAGCACCAGACCGAACGCGACCCAGAACGTGGTCGAGAAGGCGCCCGCGGCGTAGTCGAGCCCTCGCTCGATGAGCGACGGCGGCACCGGGAACTGCTGGATCAGCTCGGGCCGCTGCTGTGCGGCGATGGCGAGCTGGGATTCGGTCAGCGGGGCGCCGGTGCCCGGGTCGGTCACGCCGGGGATGGGCCGCGAGCCGTTCAGCTCGCTGGTGAGGATGACCGACATGATCGCGGCGCCGATCGATCCGCCGATCTGCTGGAGGATGTTGACCAGCGTGGAGCCGCGCGCCACCTCGGCGGCGCTGAGCGTCTTCAGCGCCGAGGTCATGATCGGCATCATCGTGCCGCCCATGCCGAGGCCCATCACGAACAGCGAGCCGCAGAGCAGCCAGTACGAGGTGTCGGTGCCGAGCTGCGTGAAGGTGAAGAAACCGGCCGCGATGAGCACCAGCGCGAAGGGCACCGTCCGGCCGACGGGCACCCGGTCGGCGAGCGTGCCCGCGATCGGCATGGTCAGCATGGCGCCGATGCCCTGCGGCGCGATCAGCAGGCCCGCGGCGAGCGTCGTCTCACCCCGCACCTGCAGGAAGTAGCTCGGGAACAGCAGGCCCGCGCCCATGAACGCGATGATGAACACGAACATGGTGATCGAGGCGATGGTGAGGTTGCGGTTGCGGAACAGCCGCAGGTCGAGCAGCGGATGGCGGGGCCGGAACGAGTAGGCCACGAAGGCGACCACGAGCGCGCCGCCGGCCAGCATCGGCAGCCAGACCTTGGTGTCGGCGATCGTGCCGGTCTCGGGCAGCGTGGAGATGCCGTACAGGAACAGGGCCAGACCCGGCGACAGCATCAGCATGCCGAGGAAGTCGAACGCCTGGGACGGCTCGGCGTTGTCCTTCGGCAGCGCGAGCTGGGCGTAGATCAGCGCGACCACGCCGATCGGCAGGTTGATCAGGAAGATCCAGTGCCAGCTGGCGACGTCGATCAGCCAGCCGCCGAGGATCGGGCCGGTGATCGGGCCGAGCAGCATCGGGATGCCGAGCACTGCCATCAGGCGGCCGATGCGGTGCGGGCCGGCGGCCCGGGTCATGATGGTCATGCCGAGCGGCATGAGCATGCCGCCGCCGAGGCCCTGGACCACACGCCAGGCGATCAGCTCGCCGATCGAGTCGGCGGTGGCGCAGAGCCCGGAGCCGATGGTGAACAGCGCCAGCGCCACCATGTAGAGGCGTTTCGTGCCGAACCGGTCGGCGGCCCAGCCGCTGAGCGGGATCACCGTGGCCAGCGCAAGCGTGTAGCCCGTCATGGTCCACGCGACGCGCGCGTACGAGGCGTCGAACTCGCTCTGGAACGTCGGGAGCGCCACGCTGACGACTGTCACGTCGAGGATCGACATGATCGCGCCGAGCACGACGACGCCGGCCACCTTGAGCACCGCGGCGTCGAGCTTTGTCGACGTCGCGACGGGTTGCTGGGTCACTAACGGTCTCCTGGATCCGGTTCGGCTGCCGAAGGCGGTGGGGGTCGCCACGCACCGTCCGGGCGCGGGCGGAACGCGCGGCGGGGCGACGTCCGGCGGGAAGCCTAACCACGACCGGCGACAGACCGGGGCGGATTTTGCCGACGGACGAGGCGTCCCGGGCCTGCGCACGGCCGTACGGCGGGCCGGCGGCTCACGGAAAAGGGCGGTTGCGCGCCGATTCGTGAACCTCGGCGGGCCGGTGGGCGCGACGTCGACGTGACGAAGGTCATGGCGCGTCCGGGCAGCTCCGGGGCGTGCGGGCGCACCGTTTCAGCCCATCCGGCCCATCAGTTCGATCTCCGCGGTCCGGGAGCGCTCGATCCGGCGGGCCAGCTCGCGTACCCGCTCGCTGGTGCCGGCGGCGACCTGGGCGCGGGCCAGGTCGGCCGCGGTGCGCTGGTGCCGGCTCAGCACGTCGACCAGCACGCGGTCGGCGTCGGCGGGCGCGGCGGCGCGCAGCCGGGCCAGTCCGGCGGCAGCGTCGCTGTGCCCGGAGTGGTCGTGCCGGGCGGCCGCGGCGGCGGCCGACGGCCCGGCGTCGCGCAGCCATTCGCGCATGGTGGCCAGTTCGTCGGTCTCGGTGGCCCGCACGGCGGCGATCAGCGTGCGGATCCGCGTATCGGTGGCGCGGTCGAGACCGAGCCGCACGATCTCCAGCGTCTGCTCGGTGTGGGCCACCATCATGGCCAGGAACAGCGCGTCGATCCCGCTCACCGTGGCGTCCGCGCCGGCCGGGATCGAGTCCGTGGCGGACGGGACCGGCGGGAACCGATCGGCCGCGGGCGGGCCGCCGCAACCGGCCAGGGTCAGCATCACGCCGAGCAGCGCCGCGGACGCGCGGCGGAGCCGGGGACCGGCCGGCTCCGCCGCGCGGGTACGCGGGCTCAGATCTGCTGCCACAGCGCCGGCACGTTCGGCGGCTCCCAGCCGGCGATGGCGGTGTGCGCCTGGCGGCAGCGGTAGGTGCGGCCGTCGTAGGTCACCGTGTCGCCGACCTGGTACGCCCGTCCGGCCGTCCACGTGCCGCCCGGCGCCGGCGTGCTGGTCCGGGTGGGCGTGGGCGAGGGCGCGGGGGTGGTCGGCGCCGCCGTCGGCGTGGGCGACGGGGTCGGGTTGCCGCCACCGCCGCCGATCTGCAGGTCGACGCAGGAGTAGAAGGCGTTGGCGGTGTCGGAGATGTTCCAGATGGCGAGCAGTTTCTGCCGGCCGGAGAAGCCGCCCAGGTTGACCGTGTGCGACACGGTCGCGCCGGGCTGACGGCCACCGCCGTCGACCACGGCGACCCGGGTGCCACCGATCCAGTACTCCCAGTTGGCGGTGGCGTGGCGGGCGGTGTTGACCCAGGTGAACGTGACGGTGCTGCCGACCGAGGTGGCCGGCCAGTTGCGGCTGTCGTCGTTGAGGACCGCGAACTGGGCGATGCCGGCGTGGCAGCTGCGCAGGCCCTTGGGGCCCTCGACGCTCTGCGGCTCGTACTTGATCTGGCCGCAGTCGGGCACCCGGTTCTGCGCGCACAGCGCCTGGCGGCTGGGCGGCGAGGAGACGTAGCCGTGGGCCTGCGCGGGCGCGGCGAGCGCCAGCGTGCCGGTCACGGCTCCTGCGGTAAGCAGCGGGAGGGTGATTCTTCGACGCATGGTGGCAACTCCTTCAGGGGGAACGGAAGGTGCCCCGAACATAAATTAAACATTGTTAACAGTAAAGACTCCTGTCTATAAATTAAGCCCTGCACTCCCCGACGCCGGGCGTATGATCCTCGTCGATGGCTCGCCGCGCGGAGCCGATCGTCGTTCCTGGGCATCCCGCCGCCGCCAGGCGTCCGGGAGGACGACGCAGACCGGGCATCGCCTCGTCGTCCCACTCCCCGGAGGACACCCCCGCATGAGGAGAACCACCGCGTTCGCGGCCAGCCTGCTCCTGCTCGCCACCGCGCTCAGCACCGTCGGCGGACCGGTCGCCGCCGCCGACCCCACCGACCCGGTCACCGTCACCGTGAACACCCGCGCCGGGCTGGCCACGGTCCCGGAGACCGCGCTCGGCGTCAACCACGCCATCTGGGACTCGCAGCTCGGCAGCGCCGAGACGTCCGACCTGCTCAAGGCCGCGGGTGTGAAGATGCTGCGCTACCCCGGCGGCTCGTACGCCGACATCTACCACTGGGAGACGCACACCGCGCCCGGCGGCTACGTCGCGCCGAACACCGACTTCGACACGTTCATGGCCGGCGCCCGCCGCGTCGGCGCCCAGCCGATGATCATCGCGAACTACGGCACCGGCACGCCCGCCGAGGCCGCCGCCTGGGTCCGGTACGCCAACGTCACAAAGGGCTACGGCGCCAAGTGGTGGACCGTCGGGAACGAGAACTACGGCAACGGCCACTACGGCTCGGCCTGGGAGGCCGACGACCACCCGGACAAGAGCGCCGCCCAGTACGCGCGGCTGGTGATCGAGTACGCCGACGCGATGAAGGCGGTCGACCCGAGCATCAAGGTCGGCGCGGTGCTCACCATGCCCGGCAACTGGCCGGACGGGATCACCGCCGGCTCCGACCTGGGCCCGTGGAACCAGACCGTGCTCTCCCTCGCCGGCCCGAAGATCGACTTCGTGGACGTGCACTGGTACCCGGGCGGCAACGCCGCCGACTCGCTGGCCCGGACCAACCACCTGCCCGACGCGGCCTGGCTGCTGCGCCAGCAGATCGCCAGGTACGCCGGTCCCGGCGCGGACCGGATCGGGATCAGCTTCACCGAGCTGAACGTGGACGCCGGCCGCACCACCGCGCCCGGCGCGCTGTTCCTGGCCGACGCCTACAGCGGCCTGCTGGAGCAGGGCGTCTTCACGGTGCAGTGGTGGAACGTGCACAACGGCATCGGCACCGTCTCCGAGGTGGCCGGGCAGACCGACTACGGCGACTTCGGGATGCTGTCCAGCGGCAACTGCACCAGCGACGGTGAGGTGTGTCAGCCGGCGTTCAACACCCCGTTCGCGCCGTACCACGCGCTGTCCATGATGAACCTGTTCGCCCGGCCCGGTGACCAGCTCGTCCGCGCCGGGACCGACGAGCCGCTGGTCGCCGCGCACGCGGTCCGGCGGCCGGACGGCAGCGTCGCGGTCCTGCTGCTCAACAAGGACCCGGACAACGCCCACCCGGTGGCGCTCGACTACGCCGGTTTCACCCCGGCCGACGAGGCGCCGACAGTGCACACGCTCGCCAACGGCGCGACCGGGATCAGCACCGGCCGCTCGGGCAGCGCCACCGTGCGCACGCTGCCGCCGTACTCGCTGACCACGCTCGTGCTGCGACCGGCCGGCAGCTCGGCCGGGCGGCCCGGCGCCCCGGGCCGGCCGACGGCGGGCGCGGTGACCGACCGTGCGGCGACCATCTCCTGGCCGGCGGCCACGCCGGGCGCGTCCCCGATCGCCAAGTACGAGGTGCACCGGCAGTACGGCGCGGTGAGCGAGCAGCTCGGCGAGACCGCCGGCACGTCGCTGACGGTGGGCAACCTCGAACCGGGCGCCCGCTACACGGTCAACGTGCTCGCCCGGGACACCGCCGGGCGGGTCTCCTGGTCGTCCCCGCCGCTGACCTTCGCCACCGGCAGCCCCGCCGAGAGCTCCTGCGCGGTGCGGTTCAACGACGACAACGACTGGGGCAACGGGTACGTGGCGAACGTCGAGGTGATCAACACCGGCGCGAAGGCCATCGACGGCTGGACGCTGACCTGGACCTGGCCGACCGACTGGCAGCAGGTGAGCAGCGGGTGGAGCGCCACCTGGGACCAGCAGGGCCGCAACGTCCGGGTGACGCCCACCGCCGACAACCGGCGGCTCGCCGCCGACGGCGGGAGCACGACCGTCGGGTTCGTCGGCGCGTACAGCGGGCCGAACGTGCCGCCGGGCGCGTTCCGCCTCAACGGGACGGTCTGCACGCTGCGCTGACCGGCCCTCAGCCCCGCCCGGGAGGGCGCAGCCGCGCGTCGGCCGCCGCCGGGACCCGCGGGTTCCGGTGGTGGCCGGCGCGGCGCGGCGCCGGCACCACGTGCGGGCGCACCGGTCCGGCTGCCTCGACGAGCGCGGGCCGGTCCGGCGCGGGCCGGGGCAGCACGGCCAGGATCGCCACGAGCAGCGCGACCGAGACGAGCCCGTCGAGCCAGTAGTGGTTGCCGGTGACCACCACCACGAGCGCTGTCGCCAGGGGGTGGAGCAGCCAGAGCCAGCGGAGGCGTCCGGTGGTGACCGCCATCAGCGCCAGCGCGATCGCCAGCGCCCAGCCCACGTGCAGCGACGGCATGGCCGCGTACTGGTTGCTGAGCTGGTCGGTGTCGGGCGGTCCGTAGACGCTCGGGCCGAACCGGGTGCCGGTGTCGACCAGACCGGTGAGCTCGGTCAGCCGGGGCGGCGCGAGCGGGACGCACACGTGCAGCACCAGCGCCACCGCGGTCAGCGCCGCCAGGGCGCGCCGCAGCCGCAGGTAGTGGGCCGGGCGGCGCAGCCAGAGCCAGACCAGGCAGAGCACGGTGGCCGGGAAGTGGACGAAGGCGTAGTAGCTGTTCGCCAGCCGCATCAGGATCTCGTGCGACAGCAGCGGCCCCTGCACCGCCGCCTCGGCGGGCAGGCGCAGCAGCCGCTCCAGCCGCCAGATCCACTCGCCGTTGGCGAGCGCCACCTCGGCGTGGTCGGCCACCACCTGCCGGCCCGCCTTGTAGGCGAGGAAGAGCACGGCGACGAGCGCCAGCTCACGCGCGGCCCGCCGCCATGCGGCCAGGCGCGGCGGCGCGGCCCGCGTGATGTCCACGACTCCTCCTTCGGTGCCTCCCGGCACGGATCAGGGCCGCCGCCGGGGTCGGCGACGGCCCTGGGGGTACGGGCTCAGCGGCGGGCGCGTTCCTCCCGCCCGGCCGAGTCCACGCTCACCTCGTCGAAGGCGGGCGCGCCGTCGACGGCGTCCGCTCCCACCGCCACCGACCGGCCGGTGTCCGGCAGGTCGAGGCTGGAACGCAGGGTGACCGGGCGCAGCAGCAGCGCCGCCACGATACCCACCACCGCGATGGCGGCCGAGATCAGGAAGATGTGCCCCGTTGCGTCCCCGTACGCGGCCCGCACGATCTGCCGGACCGGCTCGGGCAGCGCGTCGAGGTTGAGCGTGCTGCCGCCGCCTCCGCCGGAGGCGGGGATGCCGGCCGCGGCGAGGTCGTGAGTGATCCGGTCGGTGACCCGGCGGGCCAGCACCGCGCCGAGCACCGACACGCCGATGGTGCCGCCGAGCGAGCGGAAGAACGCGACGCTGGCGCTGGCCGCGCCGATGTCCTTGAGCGCGACGGTGTTCTGCACCGCGAGCACCAGGTTCTGCATGGTCATGCCGACGCCGACGCCGACGATGAACATGGCGAGGCCGACGAAGACCAGCGAGGTCTCGTGGTCGATGGTGCCGAGCATGGCGAACCCGACGACCAGCACGACCGCGCCGAACACGATGTACGGCTTGATCTTCCCGGTGGCCGTGATCATCCGGCCGGCCACGATCGAGGAGATCAACACGCCGACCATCATCGGGATGGTCAGCAGACCGGCCTCGGTCGGGCTGTAGCCGCGGCCGATCTGGAAGTACTGGCCGAGGAAGACCGCGCCGCCGAACATCGCCATGCCGACCGCGAGGCTGCCCAGGATCGCCAGGGCGGTGGTGCGCTCCCGGACGATGTGCAGCGGCACCACCGGCTCGGCGGCTCGCGCCTCCACCCAGACCGCGAGCGCGAGCAGCAGCACCGCGCCGCCGACCATGGCCCCGGTCTGCCAGGAGGCCCAGGCGAACGAGTCGTCGACGAACGAGATCCAGATCAGCAGCACGCTGACGCCGGCGGCGATGAGCGTGGCGCCCAGATAGTCGATCTTGACGTTCTTCCGGCGCACGGTGGGCAGGTTCAGGGTGACCTGGAGCAGGAACAGCGCGACCACCGCGACCGGTACGCCGACGAAGAAGCACCAGCGCCAGCCGAGCCAGGAGGTGTCCACGATCAGGCCGCCCAGCAGCGGGCCGCCGACGGTGGCCAGCGCCATGACGCCGCCCAGGTAGCCGTTGTAGCGGCCCCGCTCACGCGGCGGGATCATGGCCGCGATGGCGACCTGGACCAGCGCCTGGAGACCGCCGACGCCGATGCCCTGGAACGCGCGGGCGGCGATGAGCTGCCCGGCGCTCTGCGCGAAGCCGGCCGCGATCGACCCGACCAGGAACACCACGATGGCGATCTGGATCAGCAGCTTCTTGTTGAACAGGTCGGCCAGCTTGCCCCAGATCGGGGTGGTCGCGGTGGCGGTGAGCAGGGTGGCGGTGACCACCCAGGTGTACTGCGTCTGCGAGCCGTTGAGCGCTCCGATGATCTTCGGCAGGGCCGTCGAGACCACGGTGCTGCTCAGCATGGCCACGAAGAGCACGAGCAGCAGACCGCTGAGCGCCTCCAGCGTCTTCCGCTTGCTCATCGGGGCGGCCTCAGCCGTCACGGTGGGTGCGCTCATGCGCGCGTCCTCCAGATGTGTCGATGCGGGTTGGCCGCTTCGTTGCCTCAAGCAATCAACACTAAACCTTGCCCGTCGGGCAACTTTGCCCATTGAGAAATGGGTCACCTAGGCTTGTCGCATGGAGGAGTGCACCGGGCTGCGCGAGCGGAAGAAGGCGGCCACGCGGCAGGCGCTGCACGAGGCGGCGCTGTCGCTCGCCGTCGAGCACGGCCCCGACCGGATCACCGTCGAGGCGATCGCCGACGCCGCGAACGTCTCCCGGCGCACGTTCTCCAACTACTTCAGCGGCAAGGAGGAGGCCCTCTTCCACGGCGACACGCTGCGGCTGCGCCGGCTCCTCGCGCTGGTCGCGCAACAACCGCCGCAGCTGCCACCGTGGGCCGCGCTGACCCGGGCCGCCCTGGCCCAGGCCGAGGACGGTTACGACGACCCGGCCGAGCCCTGGCTCAACCGGCGCCGGCGACTGCACGGTCACCCGAGCCTGGCCGCCCACCAGGTCGCCGCGTACGCGGCGCTGGAGCGCGAGATGGCCGCGGAGCTGGCCCGCCGGGTGACCGGACCGGACGCGGCGTTGCGGGCCCGGATCATCGCCGCGACGTTCCTCGCGTCCCTGCGGATCGCCGCCCACGAGTGGCTGGAGCGCCCCGGGCGCCCGTTGCGCGACGTGCTGCGCGACGTGCTCGCCCTAGCCGCCCCGGCTGCCGGCTGAGCACTCCCCCGCCCGCCGCCCGGTCGGACCGGTGGAATGGCCGGCGAAAGCGGCACCCTGCCTGACCTGGGCTGACAGACTCGCCCGGTGGGTGGCGACCGGTGGCGCAAGGGGCTCGGGCCGGCGACCGGCGTCGCCCCCGCCACCCGGGTCGACCGGTTCGAGATCTTCTTCGACCTCGTCTTCGTGGTGTCCTTCTTCATCATCACGCGGGCCACCGCCGCCAACGTGACCCCCGGGGAACTGCTGCACGCGCTGCTGGTGCTCGCCGTGCTGTGGTGGTGCTGGGTGGTGCACAGCGCGGTGGCCGCCCGGCTGCGCCTCGGCGAGGGCTTCGTGCCGATCCTCATGGTGGTCGGCATGATCGCGCTGTTCACGTTCGCGCTCGCGTTGCCGCAGACGTTCGGCGACCTGCAACAGGGCAGCGCCGGGCCGATCCTGGTCACGATCAGCTATGTGGTGATCCGGGCCGTGCACACCGCGCTGTACTGGTACGCCACGCGCGACGACCCGCCGGCCCGGCACAAGCTGCGGCTGTTCCTGCCCGAGGCGCTGGTCACCGCCACCCTGCTGCTGGTGGCGGCGCTGCTGCCGCCGCGAGTGTCCCCGGAGGTCGGCCCGTGGCTGCGCGACGGACTGTGGATCGCCGTGGTGGCCATCCAGTACAGCAGTGGTCTGCTGGCCGGCACCGACGGCTGGAAGATCACCTCGGCCGAGCACTGGACCGAGCGGTACGACCTGATCCTGATCATCGCGCTCGGCGAGTCGGTCATCTCGGTCGGCGTGGGCGGCAACCTGCTCGGCCAGCCGGTGACCTGGCCGGCGATCCCGGCGGCGATCTTCGGCATCCTGTTCACCGCCGCGCTCTGGTGGGCGCACTTCGACATGATCGGCCCGGCCGCCCGGATCGCGCTGCACGCCACCCAGGGTCACGCGCGGGTGGCGCTTGCCCGCGACGCGTACGCCTACCTCTACCTGCCCATGATCGCCGGGGTGATCCTGTTCGCGATCGGCGCCGAGGAACTGGTCCGCATCGTCACCGACCCGGCCGGCGGCCCGATGGAGCGCGGCCACGGCCCGGCGGTGCCGCTGCTCTTCGGCGGCGTGCTCGTCTACTTCGCCGCGAACATGGCGTTCCAGTGGCGCGCGCTGCGGACGCTGTCCTGGACCCGGGTCGGCGCCGTGGTTCTGCTCGCCGTGGCGCTGCCGGTCGGGCGGCACCTGCCGGCGCTCGGCGCGCTGGGTCTGCTCACCGCGATCTGCGTGGCGCTCGTGGCGGCCGAGCTGGTGATCTTCGCCGATTCCCGGATCGCGTTGCGCCGGCTCATGCACGAGGAGAAGTCGAGCGCCGAGGAGAGCGAGGCCGCCTGGCGGGCCCGCTGGCACGACGGCGGCGACAGCGCCCCGCACCGACCTTGACACAGGCCCTAGAGTCTCCGCGTGATCGAGATCGTCACCGAGGTCGACCTGTTCCACCCGCCCGCCCGGACCTGGCGGGCGTTGACGGAACGCGCGCTGCTGGCCAAGTGGTTCACCGACAGCGCGCCCGGGTCCGACCGGTGGATCCTCGCCACCGCCGCGCTGCCCGGCTACGACACCGACACCGAGGTCGAGACCGTCGAGCTGCGCGCGCCGCACCGGCTGGTCGTCCGCTGCCGGGAGGCCGACCGGGCCACCCGCCTGGCCTGCGACCTGGCCCCCACCGCACACGGCACCCGGCTGTCCGTACGCGAGGTGCTCGAAGAGGGCGACTGGGACGCCGACGCCCGCGCCGAGCAGCACGAGCAGGCGGTCACCGGACGGCTGCCGGCCATTCTGGACTGGCTGGCGTTCCAGAACGTGGACCTGCGCCGGGCCGAGGGCGGACTGACCGCCGAACTGCCTGTGGTCCGGCTGCTCGGCGACGAACCCCGCCGGCCCGGACGGCGCCGGGCGCTGCTCGCGGCGGGCGCGGTCACGCTGCTGGCTGCGGCAGCCGGAGCAACGGTATGGACCACCGGCGACGAGCCGCCCGCCCCGGCCGCGCCGGCCCCCACGACGTCACTCGTCATGCCGTCCACCGCGACGCCCTCCGCGCGCCCCACGACCGCGCGGCCCACGCCCAGCGCCAGCCGCCGCAGCGAGTCACCCTCGCCGACGCCGTCACCCACCCCCAGCCGTACGCCGAGCGCGACGCCCTCGAGGGTGGCGGCGACGCCGCTGAGCGCCACCTACGAGACGGTGAACGACCGGATCTTCGGCTACCGGGGCGAGGTGGTGCTGCGCAATCCCGGCCCGTCACCGCGTCCGGGCTGGACGGTCACCGTGACGCTGCACGAGGGCGCCACTGTGGGCAGTGTCAGCGGAGCCGAGGCCACCCAGGACGGCACCGTGGTCACCTTCACCGGGGGCGCGTTGCCGGGCGGCGATTCCGCCACCATCCGCTTCGACGTACGCGACCCGGACCCCCAGCACGACGCCCCCGTCGCGTGCACCGCCGACAACACCCCCTGCACCCCCGCCTGACGCCCCCACCCCTCTCCCCTCCCTTCCACCCCGTTGATCATGAAGTTAGGCCGCGAATTTGTCCGCATTGGACGCGGTCAACTTCATGATCGTCGCGTCCGGGGCGGGCGGGTGGGGGCCGCGCTGATTCGGTGGGTGCGGAAATGGGTTGTTGAGCGCATGGGAGCGCTCCCGTAACATCCCTGACGCGGCTGTTAACGCTCACAAAACAATCGCCACCGCCAATGCCAGAGCCGCCGCCCCCGCAGGAGGTCAATTCATGTCCAGATCCAGGTCAGTCAATGCCATATTGGCGTCGGCCGGCGCCGCGCTGCTCGCGTCGGCGTCGGTCGCCGTGGCGCAGCTGCCCGCCGGGGCCGCCGCCGCGGGCTGCTCCGTGAACTACGCGATCTCGTCGCAGTGGCAGGGCGGCTTCGGCGCCAACGTCACCATCACGAACCTCGGCGACCCGGTGTCGAGCTGGACGCTGACGTGGTCGTTCGGCGCCGGGCAGACGGTGACCCAGTCGTGGAACACGAGCCTGACCCAGAGCGGGTCCGCGGTCACCGCGCGCAACGTCGACTACAACGGGTCGATCCCGACGAACGGCAACACGTCGTTCGGCTTCAACGGCTCCTGGACCAGCAGCAACCCGGTGCCGACCAGCTTCGCGCTCAACGGCGTGACCTGCACCGGCGGCACCACGCCGACCGGCGGCCCGACCGGCTCACCCACCACCGCGCCACCCACCACGGCACCGCCGACCACGGCGCCACCCACGACGCCGCCGCCGGGCAACACCTGCAGTCTCCCGTCGTCGTACCGGTGGTCCTCGACGGGCGCGTTGGCGCAGCCGCGGTCGGGCTGGGTGTCGTTGAAGGACTTCACGGTGGTGCCCTACAACGGGCAGCACCTGGTCTACGCCACCACCCACGACACCGGCACGAGGTGGGGGTCGATGAACTTCGGTCTGTTCTCGAACTGGTCGCAGATGGCGTCGGCCAGCCAGAACGCGATGTCGTCGGGGACCGTGGCGCCGACGTTGTTCTACTTCGCGCCGCGCAACATCTGGGTCCTCGCATACCAGTGGGGACCGACCGCGTTCTCCTACCGCACCTCCAACGACCCCACCAACCCCAACGGGTGGTCGTCGGCGCAGCCGCTGTTCACCGGCAGCATCTCCGGCTCCGGCACCGGCCCGATCGACCAGACGCTGATCGCCGACGACCAGAACATGTACCTGTTCTTCGCCGGTGACAACGGCAAGATCTACCGCTCCAGCATGCCGATCGGAAACTTCCCCGGCAGCTTCGGCTCGAACTACACCACGATCATGTCCGACAGCACGAACAACCTGTTCGAGGCCGTGCAGGTCTACAAGCTGCAGGGCCAGACCCGCTACCTGATGATCGTCGAGGCCATCGGCTCCCAGGGCCGCTACTTCCGCTCGTTCACCGCCACCAGCCTGAACGGCTCCTGGACCCCGCAGGCCGCCACCGAGTCCAACCCGTTCGCCGGCAAGGCCAACAGCGGCGCCACCTGGACCAACGACATCAGCCACGGTGAGCTGATCCGCACCACCGCGGACCAGACCTTCACCGTCGACCCCTGCAACCTCCAACTGCTCTACCAGGGCCGCTCCCCCAACTCCGGCGGCGACTACGGCCTCCTGCCCTACCGCCCCGGACTGCTCACCCTCCAGCGCTGAGCCGGACCGTCCAGGAAGAAAGGTCGCATGAGAAGGCACAGAACGACCCGTACCGCGGTGTTGTCGGCCGGCGCGGTCCTGCTGGCGTCCACCGCGATGGCCGCGGCGCTGCCGGCCGGAGCGGCGGCCGCCGGATGCGCGGTCACCTACGCCGTGTCGTCGCAGTGGCAGGGCGGCTTCGGCGCGAACGTGACGGTCACCAACCTCGGTGACCCGGTCAACGGCTGGACGCTCACCTGGTCCTACGCCGCCGGCCAGACCGTCACCCAGGCGTGGAACGCCACAGTTACCCAGAGCGGAGCGGCGGTGACCGCCCGCAACGTCGACTACAACGGGTCCATCCCCACGAACGGCAGCACGTCGTTCGGGTTCAACGGAGCCTGGACCAGCAGCAACCCCGCGCCGACGAGCTTCGCGCTCAACGGGGTGACCTGCACCGGCGGCACGACGCCCACGTCGCCGTCCACCTCGCCGTCCACGTCACCGACGAGTTCGCCGACCACCTCGCCCAGCACCCCGCCGCCGACCGGGGCGGCGGACATCACCGTCAACACCGCCAGCCGCTACCAGACGATCGACGGGTTCGGCGCCGCCGTGTCGATCTGGGGCGGCGCCTGGTCGACGGCCGAGACGCAGACGCTCGTCGGGCTCGGCCCCAACCAGCTCGGCCTGTCCATCGTGCGTACCGGCATCTCGCCGGTGTCCGGCGAGTGGGGCACCCAGGTCAGCGCGCTGCGCACGGCGAAGTCGTACGGGTCGAACGTGAAGATCATGGCGTCGCCGTGGACCGCCCCGGCGGCCTGGAAGACGAACAACAGCCGGATCAACGGTGGCAAGCTGCGCACCGACTACTACGACGACTACGCCAACCACCTCAACAGCTACGTCCAGTACATGCGCAACCAGGGTGTGACGATCGACGTCACGTCCGTGCAGAACGAGCCGGACTGGCACCCTGACTACGACTCGATGGACTGGAGCGGCACCGAACTCCAGACCTTCGTGCGGGAGCAGGGCGCCAAGGTTCAGAACACCAAGCTGATGGTCGCCGAGGCGGTGAACCTGAACTACGGCTACACCGACCCGACGCTCAACGACGCGGCCGCCCGCAACAACATCGGCTACATCGGCGGGCACCTCTACGGCACCGAGGCGTCCGGCCGGCTGAAGCCGTACACGCTGGCGCAGCAGTACAACAAGCCGGTGTGGATGACCGAGTGGAACCTGCACGAGGCCGACGGCGGCGGCTCCAACATCTGGGGCAACCCGGCCAACGCCGCGGCCTGGAACGAGACGCTCGACGACATCATGCGCACCGTGCACAAGTCGATGGAGTCGAACTGGAGCGCGTACGTCTGGTGGTACGGCAAGCGCTACTACTCGTTCATCGGTGACGGCGAGTCCGCGTACGGCACCGTGGCGGGCGCGCCGCTCAAGCGCGGGTACGCGTTCTCGCAGTACGCGAAGTACGTGCGTCCCGGCTACCAGCGGGTCGCCCTTACCAAGAGTTCCAAGGCGTCGCCGCTGGAGGTGACCGCCTATTCCGGCGACGGGAAGGTCACGCTGGTGATCCTCAACCGGTCCACCAGCGCGGTGAACAACGCGATCATCCAGGCGCCGCAGAACGTCAGCCGGGCGGAGTACGTGGCCACGTCGCAGAACGCGAGCGCGGCGAGCCAGCCGGTCGGCGTGAACGGCAACCAGGTCACCGTGAACGTCGGCGCGCGGAGCATCTCCACCGTCGTGCTCACCCTCTGACCGGGGACACGCAACAAGGGCGGGGGCGGCCGGATCGGCCGCCCCCGCTCGTGTGTGACGTGCTAGCTGGCGTACGTCTCGAACTCGCCGACTCTCGGCGTACCGTTGGAGCTGTTGATCTTGAAGTTGATCTTCTTCAGCGAGGTCGCGCCGAAGGTGATCTGACCGGCCCCGTTGCCGGAGGCCAGCACCGCGCCGGTGTCGTTGTTGACGAGCTGCCAGGACCCGATCGAGCCCGAGGTGCCGGACGGCTCGCGGATGACCACGCGGGAGACGGTGGTGGCCGAGCCCCACTTGATCGAGACGGTGCCGGTCGACCCCGACGGCGACCAGTAGGTGCTCAGGTTGCCGTCGCGCACGTTGCCGTAGCTGGTGCCGTCGGCCTTGCTGGACCCGTCCGCGCCGGCGCCGGAGACGAGGCTCAGGTTGGTCCCGCCGGACGGCGGCGGGGTGGTCGTCCCGGGCGGCGGCGTGGTCGGTGCGGGCGTGGTCGGCCCCGGCGTCGTCGGCGCCGGGGACTGCGGCGTGCAGTTGCCGTCGGACACCCGCAGGCCGGTGTTCGCGCCCGCCGTCTGCCGCACGATGTCCGGCACACAGCTCGCCGCGTCGAGCCGGTACGAGTACGGGACGCTCACGGTGGTCGTCGAGGTCACGTTCGGACCCGCCGGGTAGTTGTCGCTGCCCGGCGAGGACCAGGTCACGTTGTCGAAGATGTTGCCACTGACCTGCCAGGTGCCGCGCTCGCTGGTGTAGAACGTGCCGAGCACGTCCTTGGAGTTGCGGAAGTAGTTGTTGTCCACCTTGGCCCGTGCGCCGGCCCGGGAGTTGATGCCCGACTCGTGCAGCCCGTTGTAGTGGTTGTTGAACATGTGGGCGATCCCGCCGCGCAGCAACGGCGTACGGGAGTCGATGTTCTCGTACAGGTTGTGCTCGAACGTGATGTAGCCGTTGCCGCGGTCGCTCTCACTCGATCCGATGAGGCCACCGCGGCCGGAGTTGCGCAGGATGCTGTACGACAGCGTCACGTACTGGGTGTCGTCCTTCATGTCGAACAGGCCGTCGTAGCCCTCCGACTCCCCGCCGGACGCCTCCAGCGTCACGTGGTCGACCCAGACGTTGCGGACGCTGCTCTCCATGCCGATCGCGTCACCACCGTTGGAGGTGGGCGAGCCGGACTTCTTGACGTTGCGCACCGTCACGTTGCGGATGATGATGTTGCGGGAGTCGCGGATGTGGATGCCGAGCTGGTCGAATACGGCGCCGCTGCCCACCCCGATGATCGTGACGTTGCTGATCTGCTTCAGCTCGATCGCGCCGTCGGCGGTGTTGCAGCTCGATCCGGAGACCTTGCTGGTGTTGCCATGGTTGATGGTCCCGGTCACCTCGATGATGATCGGGGTGCTGCTGCTGGCCCGGCCGCAGAGCGCGGCGTGGATGGCGGTGCCGGTGGTGGCGCGTACGGTCTGCCCGCCCGCGCCGCCGGTCGTGCCGCCGTTCTGGGTGGCGTAGCCGGTGGCGCTGCCGGCCGCCGCCGACGCCTGCGGGGACGGCAGCGCCACGGCGACGGCGATACCGACGACCGCCGTGGCCAGTGCCGCGTGGAGTCGCAGCGCGACTGGTCTTCTCATGTCGCCTCATTCCTTTTTCGAGCACGCGGGAATTGCCGCCGAGCCGCGGCAGCAACCGAATGGGAATAGTGCGGAGCCGCGACGCGATCAGGCGCGTCGCCGGCGGATGTCGTTCATCTGCGATGCCCGGGCCGCAAACGAAACATCGATGTAACGCGATCGTATGAAAGCGCTTTCGCTCAGGGCAAGAGGTAGCGTTTGCAGGTTTTTTGCACTGCTCAGGGCGGCCGGACGCCGGGGACGCCACCTTGACGGGCGGCGAGATCGATGGTTGCCTGCACCTCACCCTCACATCGACATCTGTCTAACTCCGCCCCCACGAGGAGCGCCATGTCCCGATCCCGCAGGACCCGCACCCCGGCGGTCGTCGCCGGCGCGGTCGCCGCCGTCCTGGCCGCCTCCCCGGCCCCCGCCGCGCCCCTGGCGGCACCGGCCACCGGCAACACCTGGAGCGCCGACCTGGCCGGAATCGACTCCGACGACGTCAACGTCCGCTGGACCGGCACGGAACTGCGCCTCGCCGACCCGGCGTACCGGCCCGCGGCCCGGCGCGGCATCGCGGCCGAGGGCACGCTGCTCGTCGCGCCGCATTCACTCGCCGCACCGGCCAACCGGGTCCGGGCCGACGTCGTCGCAGTCCCCGCCCGCGACGGCGCCGTCGAGGTGGCGGCGCGCGGCTGGCGATCGGGCGCGTGGACCGAATGGCGGGCCGTGACCGGCGCCGCCGTCTTCGACCAGCCGGTCACCCGGGTGCAGATCCGGGTGGTCCTCACCGCCGACCGGCCGTCCGCCGCGCCCAGCCTGCGCACGGTCCGGCTCACCGCCGACTCGGTCGCCGCCGTCACGGCCGCCACGCCCGGCCTCACCTACCGGGTGTACGCCACCCGCGAGGGCCTGGTCGGCGGCACCACCGCCAACGGGCACGTGATCGTCTCCCGGGACCACTTCGTCGCGCTGCCCTCGTTCCGCGGACTCGCGCCGAAGAACACCGGCGACTACACCGTGCGGGTCTGCACCACCACCCGCAGCCGCTGCGAGTACGCGCCGGTCTGGGACGTCGGACCGTGGAACACCAAGGACGACTACTGGAACCCCAGCAGCACCCGGGAGATGTGGAAGGACCTGCCGCAGGGCCGGCCCGAGGCGCAGGCGGCGTACCAGAGCGGCTACAACGGCGGGCGGGACCAGTTCGGACGGGTGGTGGGCAGCCCGGCCGGCATCGACCTCGCCGACGGCACGTTCTGGGACGGCCTGCTGCTGACCGACAACGCCTGGGTCGACGTCGCCTACCTCTGGACCGGCACCGGCACGCGCGGTCGCATCGGCAGCGGGCCGCTCAACATCCGCTCCGGTCCCAGCACGAGCAACCCGGTCGTCGGGCTGGCCGCCACGTACGCCGACGTGCCGATCGAGTGCTCGGTCAGCGGCCAGTCGGTGAGCGGCCCGTACCGGACCACCACCCAGTGGAACCGCCTCGCGTCAGGACACTTCGTCAGCCACGCGTACGTCTCCAGCGTGACCGGCACCATCGCGCCCTGCTGAGGGCGACCGGCCCGGGGCGCGCGACGGTGTCGCGCCGCCCCGGGTGCGCTGGATGAGCACGACGCAGGCGAGCACCGCGCCCGCCACCACGAGCGCGCCGGGCGTGACCGCCTCGCCGAGCAGCAGTGCCGACCAGATCAGCGTGAGCACCGGCTGGACGAGCTGGATCTGGCCGACCTTGGCGATGCCGCCCCGGGCCAGCCCGGCGTACCAGGCGAAGAAGCCGAGGAACATCGACACCACTGTGAGGTAGCCGAACCCGGCCCACGCGGCGATGCCGCCGTGCGGCGGGTGGACGAACGCGGCAACCGCCGTGACCGGCGCGGTGACCGGGAGTGACAGCAGCAACGCCCAGCAGATCGTGCGGGCGCCGCCGAGTTCGCGGGCGAGCCGGCCGCCCTCGGCGTACCCGAGTCCGCAGAGCACCACGGCGGCGAGCAGGTACAGGTCGGCGGGCGCCAGCGCCCCGCGGATCGAGCCGCCGGCGGCGAGGAACGCGAGCACCAGCGCCAGTCCGGCGATGCTGGCGATCCAGAACAGCGGCGGCGGCCGTTCCCCGGCCCGCAGCACCGCGAACACCGCCGTCATGGCGGGCAGCACGGTGACCACCACCGCGCCGTGCGCCGATGTCTGTGTGGTGAGCGCCAGCGAGGTGAACAGCGGGAAGCCGACCACGACGCCGAGCGCGACGATCGACAGCCGTCGCCACTGGTCCCGGGTGGGGCGTGGGGCGCCGGTGAACCGCAGGTAGGCCCACGCGAGCAGCGCCGCGCCGACCGCCCGTCCGAACGCGACGAACCAGGGGTCGAGTGTGTGCACCGCGACGCGGGTGGCCGGCAGCGACATGCTGAAGGCCAGCACGCCCAGCGCGCCGAGGGCAACCCCGCCGCCCGCTCCCACCGTTACCGTCGTTGGTGCAGTAGCGCTACTCTGTGCTGTCATGAATGATGGTAGCGCTATCGAGCGTGTCGTCCGGCATCTGGGTGCGCTGGCGGCGGACGCCGTCCCCGGCACGCGACTGCCGTCGGTACGGGAGCTGACCGCCCACCATCACGTCTCCCCCGTCACCGTCGCCGAGGCGACCCGGCGGCTCGTCGCCGACGGCCTGATCGAGACACGGCCGGGACGTGGCGCGTACGTGGCGAACCGGCGCGCCGACCCACCACGGCCGGACCTGTCGTGGCAGACCGTCGCGCTGGGCTCGCGGCGCGACGGCGAGGAGGAGATGCAGGCGCTGCTGGCGCTACCGCCGTCGGGCGCGATCCCGCTGACCGGCGGCTACCTGGACCCGGACCTCCAGCCGGCCGCCGCGCTCGGTGCGGCGCTCGCCCGCGCCGCCCGGCAACCGGCGGCGTGGCAGCGCGGCCCGGTCGAGGGACGCGCCGACCTGCGCGCCTGGTTCGCCCGAGCGGCCGGCGGGGGCCTGCGCGCCGAGGACGTGGTGATCTGCCCGGGCGGGCAGGCCGCGCTCTCCACCACGCTGCGGGCGCTCACCACACCCGGCGACACGCTGCTCGTCGAATCCCCCACCTACCTGGGCGCGCTCGCCGCCGCGCGCGCCGCCGGACTGCGGGTGGTGCCGGTGCCCGCCGACACCGACGGGGTACGCCCCGACCAGCTCGCCGCCGCGTTCGCCCGTACCGGCGCCCGCCTCTTCTACTGCCAGCCCTTGTACGCCAACCCGCACGGCGCGACCCTGTCCGCCGCCCGGCGTGGCGAGGTGGCGGAGGCGGTGCGCGAGGCCGGGGCGTTCCTGGTCGAGGACGACTACGCCCGCGACCTCACCATCGACGGCGAGGCACCGCCGCCGCTGGCCGCCGAAGACCCCGACGGACACGTCGTCTACCTGCGCTCACTGACCAAACCGGCAGCGCCCGGCCTGCGCATCGCCGCGCTCGGGGCGCGCGGACCGGCCGGAGCCCGGCTGCGCGCCGCCCGCCTGCTCGACGACCTGTTCGTCGCCGGGCCGCTGCAACAGGCAGCGCTGGAGTTCCTGACCGCGCCCGCCTGGGACCGGCACCGCCGCAGCCTGCGCGGACAACTGCGGGCCCGCCGGGAGGCGCTGCTCGCCGCACTGAACCGCCACCTGCCGCAGCTGGCGCCGCGCGACGTCCCGCGCGGCGGCCTGCACCTGTGGGTACGCCTGCCCGACAACACCGACGACGTAGCGGTGACCACGGCTGCCGCGGCAGCGGGGGTGACAGTCTTCCCCGGCCGCCCCTGGTACGCCGCCGAACCCCCCGCCCCGCACCTGCGCCTCACGTACGCCGCCGCCCCACCCGAGCAGATGGACGAGGCAATCCACCGCCTCTCCACCGCCCTCTCCCACTGACCGGCAGACCTACCTCCCCCGTCGATCTTGGACTTGTGGTGCCACAGCTTGTCGGCTTCGCCCCACTATCAGAGGCGCCACAACTCCAAGATCGCCGTGCCGCCCTCGACGCGCCGCCCCGCAGCCCCCGCGATCTTGCAGTTCGCGCCCCCTGATACCAGGAGTAATCCGGCATCACCGGGGCCGAGAGTGCAAGATCGCGGGGGTGGGAGAGGCCGCGAGGTTAGTTGCGGGTGATCGTGAACGTACTTGTGGTGTTCTTGATGTCCTGGGCGTTGTCGGTCAGGCGGAGGTTGGTGAACGTCGCCGCGCCGACAGCAGGGCCCTGACCTGCCTCGGGCATCTCGTTGACCCAGATGCCGAAGCCGGACTTCGCGTCGAACGCGTCACCGCTGCGCCGCGCGCCGGAGATCGACACGTTCGTCAGCACCGTGTCGGTGATCGGGTTCTCCGGCTGGCTGCCGTTGTACTTGGTCTGGAACATGATCCCCGAGTACGTCGGATCGACGATGTCCACGTCGCTCACCCGGATGCCACGGAACTCCTTCGACGCGGAGAACAACCACATCGCCGGGAACGTCTGCGCGCCCCAGAAGTGCCCGCCGGAACGGATCAGCGAGATGTTCTCGAACCGGGTGGGTGGGCTGGCACCGAACCCGACGAACGGGTAGCCGAAGTCCAGCGAGCTGATCGTGATGCCCGAGTACGTGAGCTGGTCGGCGATGTACAGGTTGCGGAACACGTTGTCGTAGCCGCCGTACACCGCCAGCCCGGCTGCCCGCCAGGTCAGCGTGGCGGTCAGGTTCTCGAACACGTTGCCGTGGTTGCCGCCTGAGCCACCCTGGTCGGTGGCGGAGAACAACGCGAACGCGTCGTCACCGTTGGACCGGCCCTCCGAGTTGGTGACCAGGTTGTTCGTGCTGCCGTTGGTCATGTTCACGGCGTCGGCGAAGGTGTTGCGGAACCGGCTGTCCCGGATGGTCAGCCCGTCCACGCTCACCCCCCAGTACGCGCAGACGGTGTGCTCCACCCAGACGCTGTCCAGCGTCAGGTCGTCCACGTCCTTCAGTTCGCCCCACACCTTGCCGGGACCGTCGATCCGGTTGGTGTAGTTGCCGAAGAACGCCAGGTGGGCGAAGGTCGAGCCGCTGGCCGAGGACTCGACCCGGAAACCGGCGTCGGTGTTCTGCTGGTTGCGCGGCGTCTGGAACCGGGTGAACCACATGCCGGCGCCGACGACCTGCACCGCCTTGCCGTACACCTGGAACTTCTGCGCCGTCTCGTACGTGCCGGCGGGCAGGTAGACGCCGACCAGCGTGCCGGTGGTGTCCATCCGTACCGCGTCGAGCGCGTTCTGCACGTCGGCGTGGCTGAACCCGGTCGGAACCTTGTAGCGGGCCGGGTCGGGGTTGGCGCGCGGCGCCACCAGTTCGGTGTTGACGAAGTCGATCGCGTACGTGGTGCTGTTCGCCGGGTCCTTCTGGAGCCGGATCCGGCTGCCCGCCGGGACCGTGGTGTCGAGCAGCACGTTCGCCTCGTCGTACAGGTGCCGGGGCGCGCCCGCGCTCGGCGAGTCGCTGGGACCGGCCTCGGCGCCGTAGAGCCAGATGTGCTTCGAGGTGAGGCTCATCGGCTTGTGCAGCACACCGTTGACGTAGACGTTGATGGTCGAGTCGATCCCGCCGCCGCCCGGCGCGTCCGGGATGGAGTAGCGGGCCACCAGGGCGTTCGCGGCCGAGCGGGTGGTCCACTCGACGTACGCGCCGGTGGTGTTGAGCGTGACCGCGCGGCGGCCGGACGCCTCCCCGGCGAGGTCGCCGATGGTGCGGTTCGGGCCGATCACCTGCGCGCCGCCTCCGGTCGTGCCGTCCTCGGCCTCGTACGCGTCGTACGGCAGGTTCGCCCCGCGGCCGACGAACAGCGCCCGGTCGCTGGTGTTGTTCTGCCGCTTTACCGGCAGCTCGTTGCCGTCGTCGGCGAGCACCACCCGCACCGTGTACCGGCCGTTGGCGGCGGTCCACGTGCCGAGCGACACCGGTCCGGCGGTGGCACCGGCCGCGATCGTGCCGCTGTACGAGCCGGTGAGCGTACGGACCACCGCCCCGGACTGGTCGCGCACTGTCAGCGTGATGCCGTGCGCGCCGCTCGCCGACGCGATGGTGCCCTGGTTGCGCAGCGTCACCGCGAAGGAGACGGTGGCGCCGGCGCTCGGCGTGCCGGGTGACCAGGTGACGGCGGAGGCGACCAGGTCGGAGCTGGCGACCGGGCTGACGGTCAGCGGGGTCGGGCTGGTGTGGGAGTTGTTCGCCTCGTTCTGCTCGATCACCGCGTTCGACTCGTCGACCTTCGCGGTGAGCTGGTAGCTGCCGGCGTCGCGTACGCCGATGGTGGCCGAGACGGTGCTCGACGCGCCCGCGGCGAGCGCGCCGACGGCGGCGGTGCCGACCTTCGTCGTACCCAGGTAGAGGTTGACGTCGGTGGCGGCGGAGGCCGCGGTGCCGGCGTTGCGCACGGTGGCGGACAGCGTGATCGCGTCGGTCTCCACCGGCGCGGACGGCGCGGCGGTGACGGCCGTGACGGTGAGGTCCGGGTTCGGCGCCGGGACGCCGATGACCTGGAGTTCGGCGACCTGGCCGTTGGCGGAGCCGGAGTTCGCGGTGAACTGGAGCCGGACGTCGGCTGCGGTCGCGGAGACCGGGACGGTCACCGTGTTGGCGCTGTTCGGGTTGAAGGAGTACGTGGCGGAGCCGACCAGGCTGGTGAACCCGGACGCGGACTGCTCCCGCCCGAGCACCTGGAACGTCTGGGTGCGCGCGCCCCACGCCGGGTCCGGGTTGAGCTTCACGACGACGGCGCTGATCGCGGCGTTGGCGCCGAGCGCGACGGTGAGCGTGCTCGGGTACGCGCCGGGCGCGCCCTCCCAGTACGTGGTGACGTCGTTGTCGACGGCGTTGGCGGCGGCGAACACGTGCACCATCGACGACGCGGTGGCGGGCTTGCCGACCGCCAGGTTCGTGCCGCCGGTGCTGCTGCCGGTACGGGTGACGGTGTTGCTGTTCGCCGACACGTTCCCGGCGGCGTCGCGGGCCCGCACGTGGTACGAGACGGTCGCGCTGTCCGGCTGGCTGTCCGTGTAGGTGAGCGTGGATCCGCTGACCGTGGTGCGCAGCGTGCCGTTGGCGTACACCTCGTAGCCGGTGACGCCCACGTTGTCCGTGGACGCGGTCCAGGTCAGCCGGATCTGCCCGCTCGCCGGCTGGGTGTAGGCCAGGTTGCCGGGCGCGGTGGGCGCGACGGTGTCCCCGGTGTTGCCGGTGCGGGTGACCGTGGTGCTGTTCGCCGACACGTTTCCGGCCGCGTCGCGCGCCCGCACGTAGTAGGAGACGGTGGTCCCGGCGGGCTGGGTGTCGGTGTACGTCAGCGTGGTGCCGCCGACGGTGGTGCGCAGCACGCCGTTGGCGTACACGTCGTAGCCGGTGACGCCCACGTTGTCGGTGGACGCGGTCCAGGTCAGCCGCACCTGGTCGGTGGCGGGCTCGGTGAACGCGAGGTTGCCGGGCGCGCTCGGCGCCTGGGTGTCGCCGGTGACCGGGCCGTAGACCTCCAGCTCGCCGAGCTGCCCGGCGGGCCAGGCGCTGTTCGCGGTGAACAGCAGCCGCACGTACCGCGTCGAGGCGGTGGGCACGGTGACCGTCACGGTGTTGCCGCCGCCCGGGTCGAACGCGTACGCGGCGGAGCCGACGAGCGTGCCGAAGGTGGAGCCGTTCGTGCTGCCCTGCACGGTTATCGTCTGGGTGCGTGCGCCCCAGCCGGACGGCAGCCGCAGCACCAGCCGGTTGACGCTCGTGGCGGCGCCCAGGTCGGCCTGGATCCACTGCGGGAACGCGTTGTTCGGGCTCTCCCAGTACGTGGCCGCGTTGCCGTCGTTGGCGTTGCCCGCGCCGTACACGTCGGCGTGACCGCTCTCGGTCATGGTCCGGCCGAGCGCGAGGTTGGTCGAGGAGGTGGCCGCGCCGTACACCTCCAGCTCGGCGAGCTGAGCGGCGGCCCAGCCGGTGTTCGCGGTGATCACGACCCGCAGGTAGCGGGCGTCGGTGGCGGTGAAGCCGAGCGTCACGGTGTTGGCGGCGGCCGGGCTGAACGTCCGGGCGGCGGACGCGACGACAGTGGTGAAGCCGCTGCCGTCGGCGCTGGCCTGCACGGACAGCGTCTGGTTGCGGGCCTCCCAGGCGGCAGGGAGCTTCAGCACGACCTGGTCGACGGCGCGGCTGGTGCCGAGGTCGACCTGGGCCCACTGGGGCAGCGCGCCGCTGCTCTCCCAGTAGCTGCCCTGGTTGCCGTCGGTCAGGTTGGCCGCGACGTAGGGGCCGTTGACGCTGCTGGCGGTGGCGGTGCGCCCGGCGGCGAGGTTCGGGCCGCCGGCGGCGAGGGCCGGTGGGGCGGGGGCCGCGGTGACGACCAGGCCGACCGCGGCGAGCACCGCGACGATTCCGGTACGGAGTCTGGACATGGTGGACGGACACCTTCTTCCCGGGGGAGGTGGAGAGGCGTTCGGGGGTGGGGGTGCGGTGGTCGGCGGGGCCGTCGTCGGCGCTGCCGTGGTCGGCGCCGGGCTGGTGGGCGGCGGGCTGGACGGTCCGTTGCCCCACTGCGGCTGCGGCCACGGCCCGCAGTACGGGGTGGGCGTGTACC